>JADHML010000003.1 GCA_016780065.1 Flavobacteriaceae bacterium | reverse complement strand
GCCCAGATATAGTATCTGACAACGTGATTATCGCCCAGGAAGGACGTAAGTCTAATCAAACATTCTATGAGTGGCGTTACAAAGCGAATACTGCCTGGAATATGATGAGCTCTGCATATATCGTTGTAAACAGAGCGAATATGATTTTGGAAAAGATAGACAACTTAGAAGATGGTAAAGCCAAGAACAATTTTGTTGGCGAAGCCCTTGCAGTTCGTGCTTTAGCTCATTTTGATCTGCTTAGAGTCTATTCTAGAGTTTCAGACAATACTTCACTTGGAATGCCGTATGTAAAAGGTACGGATCCTAACTATGAAGCACCTCGACCCACAGTAGCCGAAACGCTGACTGAAATCATCAGTGACTTAAACACTGCGAAGGATTTGATTGATGATTCTGAAAAGAAGTCAAGGTTCACGAAAAATGGTGTCAATGCTCTGCTTTCAAGAGTCCACCTTTATGCTGGAAATTATGCAGAGGCAATCGAGGCTGCAGATGATGTAACATCTACAGTGGCCGAAAGAGCTAATTTTGCTCAAGTATGGACAGACTCTTCTACTGATGGTGTGATTTTAAAATTAGATCAAAACGCTACCATTGATGACATTGGCGTCGGAATTGAGTGGAGCCAAACATCGAATTCAGGTTTGACCCCTGAGTATGTTTGGTCATACGATTTCGCTTCAAGTATAGACCCTGCTGATATTAGGCTCTCTGCTTACAATGATCTAAAGGCCGATGTAGAAGGTGACCTTTACAATGCTATCATTAAGATGTATGGAGAGGCTGGACAACAAAATGGTTCGGTGGACGCAAAAGTGTTGCGTGCTGCTGAAGTGTACCTAAATAAAGCGGAAGCCATGTATTTCACCAACGATCAAGCAGGTGCTTTGACAGCTCTTGACGAAGTACGTTCCAACAGATATCAAAATTTTGTTAGTGGTGGAGAATCAGGTACTGATCTGATTGAAGCCATACAATTTGAACGCCGCATTGAATTGGCCGCAGAAGGTCATAGGCTGTTTGATCTTAGACGTTGGGGCTTGGGTATAAATCGATCTGCTTCTGAGGGCGAATTTTATGACGGAACTGGAACACCTCCTATACAAACGGCAAGAACTTTGGCTCCAGGAGATTACCGAATGGTATTTCCAATCCCACAGAGTCAGATAAATATTTATACTGATTTATTACAGAATCCTGAATATTAAAAGACAGAACAATGAAGAAATTAAATTATTTAATAGCACTTATTTTCACTGCTGGACTCTTTGTCGGCTGTGAAGAGGATAGCACGTATATGGATGCTTATGTTGGCAGCGATGTCATGTATTTTACATCTTCATCGACAAACTTTTTTATAACGAGTAACAGCTCAACTTTAAATATTAAAGTTGTCACAACAAGCACGAGTAGCTCAGACAGAAGTTTTGAAATTGAGGTTGATGAGGAAAATTCTACATCTTCAAACGATTATGTTCTTAATTCTAATTCTTTCACCATACCTGCAAACAGTTATGAAGGTATGATAGAGTTGGGTGGTAACTTTGATAATGCATCAGAAGATGGCACTAAATTGATAATTAAGCTAAAAAGTGGCGTCGATGTGGTAGACAATATGGGCTCAAATACCTCAATCGAGGTTAACATTTACAAACTTTGCGAATCAAATTTGGCAGGAGAATATACAATGACTACTACCTATGGTTTTCATGACTTTCTTCCCAACTTTAATCCCAACACAATTGATGTTGAACTAGAGGCTCTGACAGAAAATACTTATGAGGTTTTAGGTGATTTCACGGGTGGTCTTTGGGGAGATTTATATGCAGGCACTTATGGAACTTCCCCTAGAGAAGGTGTCGTAATTACTGATATCTGTAATACAATATCTTGGGATCAAACTGCACATACAGATCAATTTGGCGGATATATAGTATCAGGCGATTCTTCTAGTTACTTAGATCCACAAACAGGAAATATATACCTATCCTGGGAATGTACTGGATATGGAGAAACTGGAGTAGCTGTTTTAGAACCAAAATAACTTTATTATGAAAAACTTTAAATATTTATTTGCTTTCTTAGCAATCGGATTCATTGGATGTGAACCTGATACTGGAGACGAATCCTATATGAATGATCGCGATGTAATCGCAAGCTTTACTTCTGGCTCTTCAACCATAGCTTCTACTATTGATGGTGACAACTCTATGACACTAACTGTAGCTGTCTCAAAGTCAAGTAGTGTACCTATGGAGATGGAAATAGAAATTGATCCAATGTCTGATGCTGTATTGGGCACAGACTTTACGATGTCTGCGCAAAAAATAACCATTCCAGCCAATGCGTTGAGTGGTTCGATTGAGATTGTTTCAGATTTTGATGAAGCCTCTTTTGAAGGTAAAACCTTAATATTAAATCTTAAGGCAGCAGACGGGACATTAGTAGGTGCTAATACAAAATGTACGGTTACCATTATCAAATTGTGTGATTCTGACCTTGCAGGAACATATAAAATGACGACTACTTTTGGCTTTCATGACTTTCTTCCCAGCTTTAATCCCAACACAATAACTGTTGAACTTGAGGCTGTAGAAGGTTCGGCAAGCTCCTATACTGTCAATGGGGATTTCACAGGTGGTCTTTGGGGAGATTTATATGCAGGCATTTATGGAACTTCCCCTAGAGAAGGTGTCGTAATTACAGACATATGCAGTGTCATCTCATGGGATCAAATTGCACATTCAGACCAATTTGGAGGAACCATTATCTACGGTAACACATCTAGTTACGTAGATCCAGAAACTGGCAACATTTATTTATCTTGGGTATGTACTGGATATGGAGAGTCTGGAGTTGCTGTATTAGAACCTCAATAAAATTTATTATTTACTATATATAGTAATATTTTATTTACTTAACAACAAACAGCTCATATAAAAATGGGCTGTTGTTGGTTTAAAGCATTGCTGTGAAAAAGATATTGAAGCTTTATATATTCCTGTTTATGCCCTTTCTATGGGCACAAACGCCTGCGGAAAGAACCGCTATATCAAACACGTATTCCGATCAAAAAATTGAGCAAAACAGACAACTAATATCCGAATACACCAAATCCCAGCAAGAAAAGATTGATTTATTGGTCCAAAATGGGGTTTCAAAATTAAAAGTTATTGATGGGAAAACTTTTAAGCTTCATTGGGTAACCGAGGAGGGTACGCCAATCTACATAAGCACTCACAATACCAATGCTGCCGCCAGTACACAAACACAGTATCTTCACAATGGAGGTGGACTTAATCTGAATCTCGAGGGGCAAAATATGATCGTAGGTATTTGGGATGACGGTGTGGCTTTGGCTTATCATCAAGAGTTTGTAGACAACGATCTTACGGTAGTTACTACAGAAAGTTCCTCTTTAAATACGAATAGTAGCCATGCAACACATGTACTAGGAACGATGATTGCCAGAGGTGCTAACAGCAATGCTAAAGGAATGGCACCTCAAGCCAGCGCCATAAGCTATGACTGGGATAATGACATAAATGAAGTCGTTTATGAAGCTAGCAATGGCCTATTGATATCCAATCACTCTTACGGAGCTCCCATTTTCTACGATGGCAGCACAAATGTTCCACCAAGTCAAATAGGAACTTACACTAGCGAGGCTGCTGTTTGGGATAATATCCATTATAGCTACCCCTATTACTTACAAGTTGCTTCTGCAGGAAATGATGGCGACACCAATAACATTGATGCAACGCAAAATGGATTTGATCAGCTTACCGGCGAAAAGGTTAGTAAAAACAATTTGGTTGTGGCGAATACACAGGATGTGAATTTCTACCCGAATGGATTTATTTACACTCAAATTAATCCTAGCAGCAGTAAAGGACCTGCAGATGATGGTCGCATAAAACCCGATATCACTGGAAACGGAACTACCTTGTTCTCTTCTGTGTCAGACGAAGATGATAGCACAAAAACCAATCTATATGCCACCTACTCTGGAACCTCTATGGCTGCCCCTAACGTAGCGGGGTCATTATTATTACTACAACAATACCATAATGAGTTAAATGGTAGTTTTATGAAATCAGCCACGTTAAAAGGCTTGGTATGTCATACGGCCTTAGATCAAGGAACCCCTGGACCTGACCCTATTTTTGGTTGGGGTATTTTGAACAGTAAGAAGGCGGCAGAAACATTACTTGAAGACACTAACAAACCACAAATCGAGGAGTTACGCATCAATGAAGGGGAAACATTGACTTACGACTTTAAAATCAACAATTCATACGAAGAATTTGCAGTTACGGTCTGCTGGACAGATCCTGCAGGCGCCAGTAACGGTACGCTCAATTCACTAACCCCAGCCCTTGTCAATGACATCGATATCACAATTAGCGACGGAACAAACGAGTTTTACCCCTATATGCTAAACTATAACAGCATCGATAAAATTTGGAGTTGGGCATCTAACGGAGATAATGATGTTGACACCGTTGAGCAAATTAGAATCGCCAATCCCCCACCAGGAACATATACATTAACGATCACACACGAAGGTAACCTGAGAAACGACTTACAAGACTTCTCTCTTATAGTCACTGGTTACGATGAGACGTCTTCTATTTTTCCTTCAGGACCAAGCATGACGATTGTTGCTGCGGAAGTCAATGACGGAGACACCAGCAATGATAATGCACTGTCATTGACATTCACATCTAGCGATGCTACCACTGATTTTACGGAAACAGATATTAGTGTTACTGGGGGAGCAATTAGCAATTTCACATCGACAAGTCCTTCTGTATATACAGCCACCTTCACTCCAAGTATTGAAGGGGAAACCACTATTAAAGTAGCAGAAAACACATTTACAGACGCTGAAGGCAACAACAATTTACCGACCAACACATTCAAATGGATTTATGACGCAACAGGACCAACAATGTCCATTACTGCGGCTGAAATAAACAATGGTGAATCTAGTAGTGCTGAGCTTTTAACATTTACATTTACCTCTAGTGAGGCTACCAGTGATTTTTCAGCCTCTGATGTAAGTGTAAGTGGAGGTACTTTAAACAATTTCAACGCATTCAATAGCACAGTTTGTACTGCCATCTTCACCCCTGAGGGTGGAGGAACCAAAACCATAGAGGTTACAGGGGGTGTGTTTACAGACGCGGCGGGCAACAACAACACTGCAACCACACAGTTTGTATGGTATTATGAACCAATAATAGATACAGATGGTGATGGGGTAAATGATGATGTTGATCTTTGTCCAGACACACCTTCCAATTTAGAAGTAGACAGCAATGGCTGTGCGGATTCTCAAAAAGACACAGATGAGGACGGGATAACAGATGACATTGATCAATGTCCTGACACTCCATCAGGAGATGTCGTAGACGTATACGGCTGTTCTGTATTTGAGCTCCCAGCAGATAATTTTGAAGTCATAGTGACCTCAGCTACGTGTTTTGACGCAAATGATGGGTCGATTCAGGTTGTGGTAAAAGATCAAAGTTTCAATTATCTAGTAAAGTTAGAGAATATTACCTACGACCTAAACTACAACACAGGTTTTACGCGCAATTTTGATAACTTGAGCATTGGCAATCAAACGGTTTGCTTTACTGTTGAAGGAGAAAATGACTACGAACAGTGTTTCAATGTGGTCTTATCACAACCTGATGCACTTTCTGTTGATGCTTCTCTTGCTAACTCTAATAAATATGTTGATTTTATAGTAACGGGTACTTCTTCATTCATTATAGAGCATAATGGATCAACTCAAAAAATATGGGACAGCTCGATAAGAGTACCACTTTTCAAAGGAACAAATACGATTCGCATAACAACCGATTTAAGTTGTCAGGGTGTATTTGAACAAAGTTATTTTAATAGTGAGGATATCATGGTTTATCCAAACCCGACATCTCGCATTGTTAATATCATGGTGGGTGGGGTCGATGAAGATGTAAATTTTGTCGTTCGCAACCTTCAAGGTATTTCGATAGATCGTTTTTCTCGCAAACTAAAAGGGAATAGAGAAGCATCCATCGATATAGGAAATTATGCAAACGGTGTGTACTTTGTTGAGGTGCAATCTCCCACCGTATTACAAACAGCAAAAATCATCAAAAATGAATAAGCGGGTTTACACATACAAAGGGCTGTTTATAATTTTTCTCAGTATGGCCATAGGGTGTTCTAAAGAGTCTTCTCCCTCACCCCCTGAGGCGCCTTTACTTATTGCGCCGAATAATGGGGAAAATTGCAATACGGGAACGTCAATCAGTCCCGAACAATCCTCAGTAGAATTTACATGGTCTGAAGGAGCAAACGCAACTTCTTACACTTTGTCTGTTACCAACTTAGAAACACTAATTGCCATTAAGCGTGCAGGGCTTACATCTACCTCTTTTTTATTAAACTTAAATAAAGGGGTTGCATATAGGTGGAAAGTCACTTCGTTGTCTACTGATTTTCCGACAGAAAGTGCCGCCAGTCCCAGTTGGCGATTTTATCTTCAAGGAGATGGAGAATCCAATAGTGCACCTTTCCCTGCAACCTTGGTATCTCCAGACTCTGGATCCCTTATCGAACTGAACAACGGAAAATATACTTTGGAGTGGTCGGGTTCAGATCCAGATGGGGATGATCTAAAATACAGCTTATATGTTGACAAAGTTGATGGAAAACAAACACCAGATACCGCCCTGACAGAGCTTTCAACAACCAGCTATGAAGTGGAATTGGAAAACAACAGTATATATTATTGGAGAGTGTATAGCGAGGACACCAATGGAAACAGCACTTTCTCTCAAATAAGAACGTTTCGAGTACAATAAATGGGACTCATACATAAAAACAATCTTTCCCATAGCAATCATTGAATATTTGATTCAGGAAATGAATCTGTACTTCTTATGGTTTTTATACCTTTGAGCCATGCAAAAAGACCATATCTTCGGCTTACACGCCGTATATGAGGCACTGACAGCCGGTAAAAACCTCAGTAAAGTTTTTATTCAAAGTAACATCAACACCCTCAAACACAAAGAGTTGATTCAATTGCTTCGAAAAAAACAAGTCCCCTACTCTATGGTGCCTGTTCAAAAGCTAAACAAGCTAACACACCACAACCACCAAGGTGTTTTGGCAACATTGGATAACATATCCTACGGAAATTTAGAGGAAATCTTAGAAAACACAACTTCAGCAGGGCTTTTTGTTCTTTTAGACGGAATTACAGACACCCGAAATATGGGGGCTATTATTCGCTCTGCCGCAGCTGCCAACGCATCAGCAGTGATTATCCCAACAACAGGTTCGGCTCAAATTACTGGTGAGACCATTAAGACCTCATCGGGTGGTGTTTTTAAAGTTCCCATATGCAGATTAAATCACCTAAAAGACGCACTATATCTCTTGAAATCCTATGACATACAATGTATTGTAGCTGATGAAAAAACAGATCAACATATTTTTAACCACGATTTAAAAAAACCTACTGCAATAATCATGGGCGCCGAAGACAAAGGAGTATCAAGTGGGGTTCGAAAACTTTGTGATCTCACAGCCAAACTTCCCATGTTGGGTGAGATGGACTCCTATAATGTTTCTGTAGCAGCAGGGATGTTTTTATACGAGGCCATGCGTCAACGCCTCCAAGGATAATCCCTATATTTAAGGCATGCATGCTCCCCTAGCCGAACGGATGCGTCCTCAATCATTGGACGACTTTGTGGGTCAAGACCATTTGGTAGGACCCAAAGGCGTTTTGCGTCACTATCTCGACCAGAGTGTGATGCCTTCTTTGCTGTTCTGGGGACCACCAGGAGTGGGAAAAACTACTTTAGCCGGGTTGTTGGCCCAAGACCGCCCTTTTCACCAATTGAGCGCCATCCAATCGGGGGTCAAAGATGTACGAGCGATTATTGATCAAGCTAAAAGAAATGATGGTTTGTTCAACACAAAAAAAACAGTCTTATTCATAGACGAAATTCATAGGTTTAGTAAATCACAACAAGATTCGCTTCTTGGAGCAGTCGAAAAAGGCTGGGTTACACTGATAGGAGCCACGACCGAAAACCCGAGTTTTGAGGTCATTCCTGCATTGCGTTCCCGATGCCAACTCTACACCCTGAATCCTCTTGGAAAAAAAGATTTGCAAAATATCATAGACAATGCCCTTAAAAAAGACATCGTTCTTCAAGAAAAGAAAATTAAAATCACAGAAACGAAAGCACTATTTCGATATTCTGGTGGTGATGCTCGAAGACTCCTCAATTTATTTGAGTTATGTGTAGGATCTACAGATAAAATGAGCGCAACGGTAGATGATGAAACGGTGATGCGAATTGCCCAGCAAAACACGGCGCTTTATGACAAATCTGGTGAGCAACACTACGACATCATTTCTGCTTTCATTAAGTCGATACGTGGTAGCGATCCCAATGCGGCCGTTTATTGGTTGGCACGTATGCTAGCTGGAGGGGAAGATGTTAAGTTCATAGCAAGAAGAATGGTCATATTGGCTAGTGAAGACATCGGAAACGCAAATCCTACTGCATTGGTCATGGCACAAAATTGTTTTCAGGCTGTTCATACAGTAGGTATGCCCGAGGCACGTATCATACTGAGTCAATGTGCCACCTATCTGGCCAGTGCGCCCAAAAGCAACAGCGCATACATGGCCATCAAAAAGGCGGAGCAAATGGTCGCTGAAAGCGGAGACTTATCGGTGCCTCTACCCCTAAGAAATGCGCCTACAAAGCTGATGAAAGAATTGGGCTATGGAGATTCGTATGCATATGCCCACGATTATAAAGGAAATTTCATCGAGCAGGAATACCTTCCTGAAACCATAAAGGGAACCCAGATCTATGATCCTGCAAACAACCCTAGAGAAAATGAACTAAGAGCCTATCTTAAGGGTAAATGGAAAGGGAAATACAATTATTAAAGCAGTTGTAAAAGTTTGCGAAGATCATCAATCATGAGGGCTTGATCATGCTTTTCTTCTCCATGAACAGCAAAGTGTATGGCTTGCATGCCCACTTTCTGCGCTCCGCAAATGTCGGCTTCAAAATTATCGCCAACCATCAAACTGTTCTTCATTTCTGAGCCTGCATCATAGACAGCATGCTGAAAAATTTTAGGATCTGGTTTTTTAACTCCTACAGATTCAGAATCGGTGATGGTTTTAAAAAAATCAATAATACCTGAGTTTTTCATCTTAAAATACTGCACATCTCTAAAGCCGTTGGTAATGATGTGTAATCGATATTTCGTCTGCAATTCTTTCAGAACCTCTATTGCTCCAGGAAAAAGATGATTATACTCTGGTAAGGTTTGAATATAAGCGTCTGCTAAGGTATATATCAAATGGTCGCTGACGTTGAGTTTCAACTCATCAAAAGTATCTTTTAAACGGCGATAACGTAGGGTCTCTTTGTCAATTTTTTGCTCACGATAGGCTTTCCAGTAAGAAAAATTCAGAGGCACATATACGGTTAAAAAGTCTTTGAGATCGACCTGAAGTTGATAGGTCTCAATCAGCTGTTTAAACGTTAAAGCTGAATTTCGTTCAAAGTCCCACAGGGTGTGATCTAAATCAAAGAAAATATCGCAAACACTTGTTTTATTGAACATATTCTTCTAAAAAAATTCTAAACATTCGCCGCCAAGGGCTGTTGTTTTTTCTATTATCAATCATTGTAGGAAGTGCGACAAGTGTGAGGGGGGTTCCGTAAAGGGTTCCGTGTTTTTTTAGTGTCTCTAACAGCCTTCGTGCTTTTCGAGGGGTCCCTTGTTTACGCAGAATCGATTCACTCACTGCTACTGGATGTATTTGCAATGAAGTTCGTTGTTCACTACTAAGATCGTAAAAATAAAAAGGAAAACCCGTGCCAGCTCTATAGCCAGCACGGTCTGTAAATTGTAAAGAATAGTCATGTTGATATCCACAGGCAGTAAAATCTCTGTAAGAATCTGGAAATCTTAAGCGCAAATGATGTTGACGTACGATTCGTAATTGACGATGGATTAAAAGACCCAATCTTTTTCGTTCTTCTTCTAACATATCAACTGATCCGACAGATTGAAACGAAGCCAATAACGAAACAGGCACATAATCCGAAACTTGTTTGATCTTTGATTGAAATCTTTTTTTAAAAATACTTATGTTACGATCATGGGTGCCTGGACGTGCAAACAAAAACAATACATTGGTGGAAATATGCTGTTTTTGGTGCCATGCGATCCAATCATCATAAACATCATATGGGTCTTTGCGCACACCAAAGCGAACCGCCATGCGATCGACCAAACTACCTAATCGAAAGCTAATCAAATCCAATAAAGATTCCACAACAGAGCGAAGCAAACTCTTGCTCTGATAAGCAAAGCACTCTGGTACTTCCAAAACAGTTTTTAACAAAGGAGGATGAGCTTTTTTTTGGATTTCTGGGAAATCAATCAAAAAACGATCTAAAAACTGCTGGGCCCATATATCAACGACAGGAAGCTTAAGTTTATCTTCTGCAAATAATAACGAATTTTGGGTGTTAAATCGACCCATATGATCTTTCAAATGAGGCATATACTCCTCATACCTGCTTAGCATATAAAAACTTGCAGCAAACAGATCAAATGGAATGGCGCTATTTTCAACACACGCAAAAAATGCAGGAGTATCTCCCCATAAATCCAATGAAATATCATAGTCTTTGAGACCTTGTTCAAACAAGAGAACATGTGATTGAATAAAAAATTCATTACCCAAAGCTTTTTTGGTGTAAGATAATTTAGGTCCGCTATGGGCTATAAAAGTTTCAAGTACATTGGTAAAGCTTACTTCGTGGTCCGTGTAAGTGTTAAAAAAGTGAGTAAAAACGTATCGCACTCGGGTGGTAATTCTGTGCGTGTAAACCAATATCATTTATAATATACCTTGATCAGCAAAGCTAAAATACGTGTTTTCGGCGACGATTAAATGATCAATAACTGATATATCAATGTTAAGGGCAGCTTTCACAAATTTTGCAGTAAGATTCTTATCAGCAAGACTGGGTTGTAAATTTCCGGAAGGATGGTTGTGAACCAATATCATGGCTACAGCTTGTAATGTGAGTGCTCGCTTGAGTGCAATTCGCACATCAACAGTGGTTTGTGATATACCTCCACGACTAAGCTGTTCACAGGCCAACAATCTATGAGCTTGGTTGAGATAAATCACCCAAAACTCTTCGTGTGGCAGAGAACTTAATCTCGGGCCTATATAAGAGAAAACCGTGATGCTACTATTCATAGTCTCGGAGGAAACAAGTTGAGATTTTTGTCTTTTACTGAGTTCAAGTGCTGCCAATAGACCTATCGCCTTGGCTTTACCCATGCCTTTGAAAGCACACAACTCTTCTACACTAAACTGGGACAATCGAGATAATTCTCCATCAACAGAAGATAATATCCTTTTGGACAGACCTAAGGCGCTTTCGCTTTGGTGACCCGTACGTATTAAGATCGCTAAGAGTTCCGCATTGGTCAGGGACTGTTTGCCTTGTTGAATGAGTTTTTCGCGAGGGCGGTCTTCTGCTGCCCATGATTTGATCGGTAAATTTGGGGACATGGCAATGGTTTACACCATAAAAATAATAAAACTACTCTAAAAACACAGACATAGGAATTCCACCAAAGTGACCTGAGCTCATTAACAAAAGTACGTCTGTAGGGCGTTGGAGCAAAAACGATTTTAGTTGATCAGCATCAGTAATAACTTGTATGTTTTTGTGTTGAAAAGCATTGATAATAGATTCTGGACTTGGCAGTTTCTTTCCTTTTGCGACCACAGCTTCTCGGTCATAAAAAACAACCGCAGCATCAGCAGCATCAAGAGTAGATCGATATTGGGTGACAAAAGAGGGGTCCAAACTACTAAACGTATGCAACTCCAAACAAGCCAACAAAGGTTGATCTGTAAATTGTGTTTTTACAGCTTCAACGGTTGCCAAAACCTTGCTTGGCGCATGAGCGAAATCTCGAAAAACTTTTCTTTCAGGTTTATTCACCAAAGTCTGTAACCTCTTTGAAGCTCCGGAAAAAGAGGCCATAGCTTCCAAAAAATCTATGGGTTCGATCCCCATATGCTGACAAATTTGCATCGCTCCAGACAAATTACTTATGTTGTGCTGCCCAAATATCTTTAGAGGCAGCGGGCCCTCAGAGGTGTCAAGAAAAGTAACCCCTGAATCTATATAATGATCTATTGTCGAGTAAGGAATTTTTCTGATAGGGTGATCGCATTTTTCTACAATATTTCTCAAAATCTCGTCTTCATTGTTGTAGACCAACACACCTCCTGGAGTAAGGGTTTTGATAAAAATTTCAAATTGTTGATTGTAATCTTCAACTGTTGGAAACACATTGACATGATCCCAGGCAATTCCGCTGATCAGTGCCATATTGGGTTGATACCAATGAAATTTGGGGCGCATGTCTATGGGAGATGACAAATACTCATCACCCTCTAACACTACAAACTCATTCTCATCGGTTAGTTGAACCATCACGTCATAGCCATCTAACTGTGCGCCAACCATAAAATCCACTTCTCTTTGCCAGTATTTCATCACATGAAGAATCATAGCCGTTATTGTAGTCTTGCCATGACTGCCCCCGATAACCACTCGTGTCTTATCTTTGGTGGCTTCGAATAAAAATTCAGGGTAGGAATATATGGGCAATTCCAGTTCTTGTGCTTTTAAAAGTTCTGGGTTGTCTGCCTTAGCATGCATTCCCAGTACCACACCATCTAAATGATTTGTAATACGATCGGGGTCCCAACCTAAATGTTGGGGCAATAAACCGGCTTGCGCTAAACGGCTTTTTGAAGGCTCATAAATGGAATCATCGCTACCACTGATTTGGTAACCTTTATGATGTAGAGCCAAAGCTAAGTTGTGCATGGCGCTTCCCCCAAGGGCAATAAAATGAATCTTCATATTGCTAAGGTACGTTGTTTATCAGAGATGATATTGGATCAAAAGAAAGAAGGAAAGATTTTATTTCGGGAAACTGTTTTTCAATCTTTTGCTTATCATACAAATGGTTTTTTGTTTTTTGATCAAACAAACTTTCAATCTCAGCGATTCGATACTGGGCAAAAACGGCTGGATACAAATCACCATTTTGGGCGTGTTGTGTAAAGGCCTTAAAATATTTTTGAGCAAGTTCTAAGTCTCCCTTGTACAACCAACTAATAATTGCAAACTCATAACGAGAGTCATTGATCACAAACTCTTTGTTCTGAGCATCAAAAGCAAGTTGCATATATTTTTGTGCAAGTTCAATCTGGTTTGTTTTGGATGCATACCATACATAGGCCAAAGCGCCTTCAAGAGAAGAAGTTTGCTCAATAGAAGCGCAAATCTGCTCCGCTTTTTTTAGATCACCGCCAAAGAGTTTTGGTAAATCAACGTAAACACTCATCAAGGCTCGTTTGGCGGCTATGGACTTTGGATTGAGTTGAACGGCTTGCTCAAAGCCTGACTTTAGAGAGGACAAATACGGGAATGCACGAAATTGAGGAACAGTGCCCAAAACATACCCTGCTGCTGCACCTTTTCTGAATTGATATTCAAACAGGTTGGGTACCTTTTCGCACAATACTTCATAAACTTCCAAAGCCTGTTTAAACTGTTGTGCATTTATCAGCAGCACACCCAACTCATTCAACTCATTTTGATCTGCCTGATTTAATGCATATTGCCCTTTTAGATTGACCAAACGTATTGAATCTTGTTGGGATAGTCTGGTTTCAGGGTACAGATGTAAAGGAGGTCTTTGAGAGTACATACATTGAAATCCCAAAAAAAATAAGAATGCTATTCGTTGAGCAACTCCCATAGTTTGTCTTTGAGTTCTGTCAGACCCATTTGAGCAACTGCTGAAATAAAAACAACCTTCTGGCCCTGAAACGTCTGATCAACATGTTCTTCCATTTCTGACCGAAGCTCATCGTCTAATAAGTCAGACTTAGAAATTGTCACTATAAAATTTTTATCTAAAAGTTCAGGATTATAGCGCTTGAGTTCATTTTGTAGGGTAATGAATTGTTCATATAAATCGGGAGCGTCTGAGGGGACGACATAGAGCAATATGGAGTTTCTTTCAATATGCCGTAGAAAGTAATGCCCCAAGCCTTTACCTTCTGCAGCACCTTCAATAATACCCGGAATATCGGCCATGACAAAAGACGAGTAATCCCGTTGCTGAACAATTCCAAGGTTAGGTTTTAAGGTTGTAAACTCATAGTCAGCAATTTTGGGTTTTGCTGAAGTAAGTGCTCCTAATAGGGTAGATTTTCCTGCGTTTGGAAAGCCCACAAGGCCCACATCGGCCAAGACCTTGAGTTCTAAAGTGAGGTTTCGTTCTGAGCCTAGTAATCCGGGTTGTGCATAACGTGGGGTTTGTCTTGTTGGACTCTTAAAATGCCAATTGCCTCTGCCTCCCTTTCCTCCGTGAACTATAATCAACGGATCTTCACTGGTAATTTCTGCCAATTGTTCTCCAGTATCCGTATCTGAAACTACTGTGCCTAATGGTACTCTTACCACACAGTCTGTCCCGTCTGCTCCGGTGCTTCTATTTTTGCTGCCGTCTCCGCCATGATCTGCTTTGAAATGTCGCTGAAATTTGAAATTGACTAGGGTCCAAAGGTTTTTATCTCCCTGAATAATGACATGGCCCCCTCGACCACCGTCTCCTCCGTCTGGACCTCCTTTGGCTACATACTTTTCACGGTGTAGGTGGGCAGACCCTTTGCCTCCTTTGCCTGAGGAAACATGTATTTTAACATAATCGACAAAGTTTCCTTCCGTCATACTACAATTGTTCTAGGATGTCCGCAAGACGAGCCGTTATTTCAGAAATTTCACCCACACCGTCTAATTCATAAAACTTGTTCTGTTTCTTGTAAAAATCAATCAAAGGGGCTGTTTTGGCATTGTATTCATCAAAACGGTTGCGAATTTTTTCTTCGTCCTGATCGTCTGTTCTACCACTCTCCAATCCTCTTTTCAAAAGACGATCAACCAATAAGTCCTCATCAACATCGAGGGCAATGGTAGCGCTTATGGACATCTTTTTTTCACTCAAAAACACATCTAAAGCCTCTGCCTGTGCGGTTGTTCTTGGAAAACCATCAAAAATAAAGCCTGCAGCATCGGGTGATTTTTCAACTTCAGACTCTAACATTTTTATAGTAAGCTGGTCGGGGACCAAATCTCCCCCATCCATGTAGGACTTAGCCAATGCGCCTAATTCGGTTTGGTTTTTAATGTTGTATCGAAACACATCTCCTGTTGAAATGTGTACCAAATTGAATTGGTTTTTTAAAAATGCGGCTTGGGTGCCTTTACCTGCACCTGGCTTTCCAAAAAGGATGATGTTTTTCATAGGGTATTCATTACGGTGCAAAGATATCTTTTTAAGAGAAACCAAATGTTCTGATCGATTGAGGAATTAAACGTAATTTTGCACCCATGGAGCAAACACACTTTTTTTCTTCTTCAAAAAGATTGGGTGTACTGGGGGGCGGTCAGCTAGGAAAGATGCTGCTCTCCAAATGCCGCCAATGGGACATTCATACAAGTGTTTTAGACCCAAGTCCTGTGGCCCCTGCTCGATTGATGGCGGATACGTTTTTAACTGGAGACCTAATGGATTATCAAACGGTCTATGATTTCGGTCTTCAAACAGATGTACTCACCATAGAAATTGAGAATGTTAATGTAGATGCTCTTCAAGCTTTAGAATCCATAGGAGTAAAGGTTTATCCAAAACCCAAAGCGTTGTCCATCATTCAGGACAAAATCCGACAAAAAGAATTTTATGCTTCTCATAACATTCCCACAGCTCCATTTAGCTCATGGTCAAGCAAACCTGACTGGGAGAAAATTAAGACCCCTTGTATTTGGAAGAGCAGTCGATTTGGTTATGATGGGTATGGGGTAAAAAAAATCAACAATGCGCAGGACTGGGAAGAAGTTGCCCAAGTAGCATGTGTGATTGAAGATTTGGTAGAAATTGAAAAAGAAATCTCGGTAATTGTAGCGCGCAATCTCGAAGGAGAAATACACACTTATGAGGTTGTTGAAATGGAATTCAATCCCAAAGCCAATCAGGTAGAGTATGTCTTCTACCCCTCTACCCTATCGGAGGATGAACAAAAACACTGCCAAACATTAGCTGTAAAAGTTGCGGAAGCTTTGGATCATGTAGGCTTACTTGCTGTAGAGCTTTTTTTAAATAAAAAAGGAGAGATATTGGTTAATGAAGTTGCCCCAAGACCTCACAATAGTGGCCACTTAACCATTGAAGGCTCTGTTACCTCACAATTCGAACAACATTTACGAGCCATTTTAAACCTCCCTCTTGGTCAAACTTCTTTTCGGAGTCCATCAATTATGATCAATTTAGTTGGAGATATGGGTCATTCGGGTCCTGTGGTATATGAACATTTAGAAACCCTTCTTTCAATACCCAATGCACAACCGCATTTGTATGGAAAGTTAGAAACCCGCCCCATGCGTAAAATGGGACATATAACAATTACGGGAGACAACCTTGCAAGCCTCCGCAAACAAGCAATGTCACTCAAAAATCTAATTCGTGTCAAAACATAAAATCATGAAAGTAGGAATTATTATGGGCAGCAAATCAGATATGCCCGTTATGAAAAACGCTATCGAAATCTTAAACAAATTAGGGGTTGAAACTGTTGTGGATATTGTCTCAGCTCACAGAACTCCCGAAAAAATGATGGATTTTGGGCAATCAGCCCATAAAAAGGGGATTGGGGTTATCATCGCTGGAGCTGGTGGTGCCGCACATTTACCAGGAATGGTTGCTTCAACGAGTCCGTTACCTGTGATTGGAGTTCCTGTGAAATCGCGAAATTCTATTGATGGCTGGGATTCTGTATTGTCCATTCTTCAAATGCCTGCTGGCGTACCCGTAGCAACAGTTGCCTTAGATGGGGCAGAAAATGCTGGAATACTAGCCGCTCAAATTTTATCTGTAAGCAATCAAGAACTTCAAGACAAAATCATCGCTTACAAGAACAGTCTGAAAGACAAAGTGATTCAAAGCAGTGAAGACCTAAACGCTTAAACGGTTTCTAGAAGCTTTATAAAAAACCACAAAATCGCTAAAGACTCCACCCAAAAAGAAGCAAAATACTTAGACTGAACAGGCTTTGTGTACCACAGGGTACTCAAAACCACCACACATATAAGACCTGTATCTGTCATGGCACTCCATCTCCAACCATGACGCCATAATTCAAGTACAAAAACACATCCAATAGCTACATAAGCAACCCCTTTGGCGCCTTTGACTCCTAAAATCTGAGGAAGGGTTCGTATGGAAGGGTCATCCCATGGAAGGTCTCTGATTTCAAAAGGTATCAAAGTTGCCAGTACCCAACAATACATGACACCCCAAAAAATAAAGTGATCAAAACTAAATTCAACATCCAATACAGACACAGGTAATACCACTACGACCGAAGCCCAAACGACAGCCACGATGATGGATTTAACATATTTTATATTCCTAAAACCTTGGGATTTAGATGTTACTGGTATTACATAAAAAAAGCTTAATAAACCAAGAAATAATGCCAACCACAAAGTTGACAATGGCAAGAAAGCACAAGAACAGACAGACATAAAACCACTGAAAAAACTCAAAGCCCTAATCGACTTTAATCTTTTGCCTTGCACATGATAATATGATGATGCAGTGGTTGCGTATTTTATAAAATTATAAGTCAACAGGGTGCTACAAAAAACAAAAACAAATAGAGGATCGTTAACCGGCCATCCAAATTCAAAAAAGGTAATCGCCAAAAGTGAAATCACAGAAAAGGCCACATGCAAACTTGACTGTATATAGAAAGAAAACGCTTTTTGCAACAAAATTTCTGCTCAAATTTTTATAAAGATAAAGTTAAAAACTTTGTTGATATGTAAGCTTAATAAAGCTTACTACAACGCACAAAATGTTAAATTTGTGTTTCATATTTTAGGCCATGAATACGGAACATTTTGCTTACAGACATTTAGGCCCTAGATCCCATGAGGTTAAAGAAATGCTCACCGAAATTGGAGCAGATTCAATTGAAGATTTGTGCAATCAAACAGTTCCAGAAAGTATTCGTGTAAGTAAATCAATGCAACTTCCTGAACCAATGTCTGAAGCACAATATGCTCAACATATTCAGGAACTAGGAGAGAAAAACAAAACTTTCAAAAGTTATATAGGCTTAGGATATCACCACACACACTTACCGGCAGTAATTCAGCGAAACATTCTTGAAAACCCAGGTTGGTATACGGCCTACACTCCATATCAAGCAGAAATTGCCCAAGGTCGCTTAGAGGCCGTACTCAATTTCCAGACAATGATTTGTGAATTAACAGGTATGCCTCTAGCTAACGCGTCTTTGCTCGACGAGAGTACAGCAGCAGCTGAGGCGATGACGATGCTATATGCCCTTAGACCTAGTGAAGAAAAGAAAAAAGGATTACATCGTTTTTTTGTTGATGAAAATGTGTTGCCACAAACACTGGCTGTCTTACAAACTAGGTCTGCTCCGTTGGGGATAGAATTGGTTACAGGCAATGTATCTGAAATAAACCATTCTGAATCCTACTTTGGAGTCTTGGTGCAATACCCTGGGAAATATGGAAACATTTGTGACCTTAAGAAAGTACTTGAGACCGCACATGCTGCAAACTCCAAAACAGTAGTCGCGGCAGACGTGATGAGCTTGGTATTGTTAGAAGCACCCGGTGTTTATGGCGCAGATGTGGTTGTCGGAAATTCACAACGATTTGGCATACCGCTAGGTTATGGTGGGCCACATGCTGGTTTTTTTGCTACTAAAACCGAATACAAAAGAAGTGTTCCAGGAAGAATTATCGGAGTCACTCAAGATCTATCAGGTTCCTATGCTTTACGCATGGCACTTCAAACCCGCGAACAACACATCAAACGTGATCGAGCTACTTCTAACATTTGCACAGCCCAAGTGTTGTTGGCTGTTATGGCGGGTATGTATGCAGTACATCATGGCCCAAAAGGAATTCGACAAATTGCAGAAAAAATACACCGAAAAGCATGTGCTTTAAGTCATATGTTGGGGCAGTTAGGTGTGGTGGTAAAAAACAAAGACTTTTTTGACACCCTATTTATTGAAACTGATTCCGAAAAAGTACGAGAAAAAGCCTTAGAGGCTGGAATGAATTTTCATTACATAAATGCGAATCATTTAAGTATTTCACTCAATGAAACTACAGAGGTTGATGACCTCATGCAAATCTTTGAGGTTTTTAAGAGTGCTTTGGGTATTGATGTTTCGTTGGAAGCTCCAAGAGCTACCGAAAGTAGGATTCCAAATAGCCTTAAACGAAAAAGCCCCTATCTGACTCAAGAAGTTTTTAATAAGCATCAATCGGAAACTGCATTGATGCGCTACATAAAAAAGCTGGAGCGCAAAGATCTTTCCCTAAACCATAGTATGATTCCTTTGGGTTCTTGTACTATGAAACTCAATGCCGCCTCACAGCTTCTTCCTCTTAGCACTTCGAATTGGAATAGCATTCATCCTTTTGCGCCCATTGACCAAGCCCATGGGTACCAAATAATGCTTTCCGAACTCGAAAATTATCTTACTGAAGTTACTGGTTTTTCTGGCACTTCCCTTCAACCCAACTCAGGGGCACAAGGAGAGTTTTCAGGACTCATGGTCATACGTGCTTACCACCATTCTCGCGATGACCACCACAGAAACATCTGCTTGATTCCTTCTTCTGCCCATGGCACCAATCCTGCATCTGCAGTGATGGCGGGAATGAAGATTGTGGTTGTTGGAACAGACAAACACGGAAACATCAATCTAAAGGATTTACGTCAAAAAGCAGAAGAACATGCAGATCACTTAGCTGCGCTGATGGTCACTTACCCTTCTACACATGGTGTTTTTGAATCCTCTATTAAGGACATTACAGAAATCATTCACCGATATGGAGGGCAAGTTTATATGGATGGAGCAAACATGAATGCTCAAGTTGGACTGACCAATCCGGCCATTATTGGTGCAGATGTATGTCATCTCAACCTACATAAAACTTTTGCCATCCCTCATGGTGGAGGTGGACCAGGTGTAGGACCCATTTGTGTTGCCGAGCACTTAGTTCCTTTTTTACCCAAACATCCTATGATGGAAAAAACATCAGAAGGCAGCTCAACCATCTCTGCAGCGCCTTGGGGATCTGCTTTGGTTTGTTTGATATCATATGCATACATACGAATGTTGGGAAGTGATGGGCTTACAAAGAGCACTGAGCTAGCTATTCTAAATGCCAACTACATCAAAACCAAACTCGAAAAACATTACCCAATTCTATATTCAGGAGAAAAAGGCAGAGCAGCTCATGAATTTATCATAGACTGTAGGCCCTTTAAAGAAAAAGGAATCGAAGTGATTGACATTGCCAAACGACTGATGGACTATGGGTTTCATGCTCCTACAGTTTCATTTCCAGTGCCTGGGACCATGATGATAGAACCCACGGAGAGTGAAAACAAAGAAGAGTTGGATCGGTTTTGTGCTGCCATGATATCCATCAGATTCGAAATTGAAGGCAGTGATAATCAACAAGTTGATAATATCTTACGCAATGCTCCACACACCCTTGAACTCATCACCAATGACAAATGGGAGTATCCCTACAGCAGATCTGAAGCAGCTTATCCTCTGGAGTTTGTTCGCGATAATAAGTTTTGGCCAAGTGTAAGACGTGTTGACGAAGCGTTTGGGGATCGTAATTTAATATGCACATGTGCGCCTATTTCAAGCTATATATCTGAGGAAGAAAATATTTAGAACATTGGTTTTCAAAATGTTACGATTTTAAGTGCCTCAAAATTTCATAAAAAAGTATATACGTTGGGCATCGTAGTCATTCAACACAGCCAATCAAACACCATTCAAATCTGATTAGCTTTGAACATAACGACATAACCATAACATGGGTATTAAAATCATAGGAACCGGGAGTTATATTCCCGAACAAATCACAACCAACGAAGATTTTTTACATCATAATTTTGTGAATTCGGATGGTTCAGCTTTCGAGGTGAAAAATGATGTTATTATAGAAAAGTTTACATCGATTACAGGGATTGAAGAACGACGTTATGCTAAAGAACATCACACAGCAAGTGATCTTGCGTTTTTTGCCGCTGAAAAAGCCATACAAGATGCTCAAATAGACCCTGAATCACTGGATTATATTATTGTAGGGCATAATTTTGGTGATGTGCGTTCGGGGCAACTGCAATCTGATATGCTCCCCGCTTTAGCAGCTCGGGTAAAACAGAGTTTGGGAATCAAAAACCCAAAGTGTGTGGCTTATGATCTTATTTTTGGATGCCCAGGCTGGGTCGAAGGGATGATTCAGGCACAGGCTTTTATAAAAGCTGAGATGGCACAGCGATGTCTTGTGGTTGGAACAGAAACTCTTTCAAGGGTTGTGGACTCGAGCGACAGAGACTCCATGATATTTGCTGATGGTGCAGGTGCAGCGATTGTAGCACACTCAAACGAAACAGGTGGCATTTTATCACATGAGTCCGCTACTTATACACAAGACGAAACCTATTACATATATTCAGGAAAGTCCTACCATCAAAACGCTAACAACTCACAGTATATCAAAATGCATGGCAGAAAGGTCTATGAATTTGCTTTAAACCATGTACCTAAAGCAATGAAAGCCTGTCTTGATAACAGTGGCAAATCCATCAAAGACCTAAAAAAAATATTTATTCATCAGGCCAACGAAAAAATGGATGAAGCGATTATTAAACGCTTCTACAGACTTTACAGAGAACCTGTGCCAGAAAATATACTTCCAATGAGCATCCAAAAACTAGGGAATAGCTCAGTTGCCACCGTGCCTACACTCTATGACATGGTACTCAAAGATCAATATCCAGAACACAAGCTCGAAAAGGGAGATTTGATCATCTTTGCAAGTGTTGGAGCTGGAATGAACATCAATGCCATCACTTATCAGCTTTAAATATTTAAGAGTCAATTTCAGTTTTCGACACGCCACTCCTTTGAGTCGTTTGATTGTAAATATTGAACATTAAGAATCCTAATATTTTTAATGTTATGTTTTTTTAAGGGTTTCATCTTAAACCGAACATAATTTTTTACTTTCGTAAGGTGAATATGCTCAAACACATAGGCCAATATTTTCTGATGATTCGCATGATTTTCATAAAACCTACCAAAGGGAAAATTATGCGAAAACTTATTTTTAAAGACATTCATGATCTGATCATTGGTTCACTATGGATTGTTGGCTTTTTATCTTTCTTTGTTGGCGGAGTGGTTTCTATACAAACAGCGCTTAATATTGAGAACCCACTAATTCCAAAAAACTTAGTAGGTTTTGCGACTCGACAATCTGTAATTTTAGAGTTTGCACCAACCTTTATGTCGATTATATTGGCAGGTAAGGTCGGATCCTTTATCACTTCTAGCATAGGAACCATGCGTGTCACCGAACAAATCGATGCCCTTGAGGTGATGGGTATCAATTCTATCAATTATTTGGTTTTTCCCAAACTCATTGCGATGATGTTGTTGCCTTTTGTGATTAACTTGTCGATGTTTTTAGGAATATTCGGGGGTTGGGCTGCCACTATTTATGGTGGGTTTTCGAGCAGCGCAGACTTTATCGAAGGGATTCAGTTAGATTTTAGACCTTTTCATGTGGTTTATGCTTTTATAAAAACATTTTTATTTGCCATGATTTTAGCGACCATACCGTCATATCATGGATATTACATGAAAGGTGGCGCACTTGAAGTGGGCAAGGCCAGTACCGTTGCTTTTGTTTGGACTTCAGTTGTAATCATCGTCGTCAATTATTTTGTAACGCAAGTTTTATTAGCCTAAAATGATTCAGATAGAACAACTTAGCAAATCATTTGACGCAAATTGTGTGCTTGATAAGGTTTCAACAACCTTTGAGCAAGGGAAAACCAATTTGGTCATTGGTCAGAGTGGTTCAGGAAAAACGGTTTTGCTAAAATGCCTGTTAGGTTTGATTGCTCCAGATTCAGGTGAAATACGCTTTCACAACAACGCTTTTTCAACAATGAAAGATGAAGAAAAAAGAATATTGCGAAGAGAGATTGGTATGGTCTTTCAAGGCAGTGCCCTTTTTGATTCTATGAGCGTGTTAGACAATGTCATGTTTCCCATGCGACTACTCACTGACCTGAACGAAGCTGAGATGCGTGATCATGCTGAAAAAGTCATACAACGAGTCAATCTAGTTGATGCAAACAACAAACTACCTGCAGAAATTTCTGGAGGGATGCAAAAAAGAGTTGCCATAGCCAGAGCGGTTGTCATGCGACCCAAATATTTATTTTGCGATGAGCCCAACTCGGGTTTAGATCCCAAAACAGCCATGGTAATCGATAATCTTATTCAAGAATTGACCCATGAATTTAATATCACGACCGTGATCAACTCACACGATATGAACTCGGTCATGGAGATCGGAGAAACCATCTTGTTTTTAAAAGATGGAAAAAAGGAGTGGCGTGGCACTAAAGATGATATTTTCAAAACCGACAACAACGCGGTAACAGATTTTGTCTATTCTTCGGAGCTCTTTAAAAAAGTGAGAAAGCTGTACTTGGATCAGTAGTTTTTCGAATTGAGTTCGAAGGGTTGATTTTCCATTTTAAGATTGAGCCAGTTTTTTAGGCGTAAGGTTTCATTTGAAATTACAATGCTGTCCAATCCCATTTTCCATTCGACTCCGAAAACCATAAGAGTGTCTATAGTATCAAAATTTGAGCGATAGGTATAAGCATAGCTCACCCCTGCCACATTGGGACTAATAACTTGCATTTCTTTAGCGATTTCAGAAAATGAAATGTTTTGGCGTATATCACCAGACAACTTTTGAACCTCATTTTTTAATTGAGTGATTTGCTGTTCTTTTTGTATTAAATCTAAAGAATCGCGCTTACGGAGTTCTTTCAGGTAGCGTTGTGAATTCACCAAGTCAGACTGTCTTTCTTGTTGATTGATAATCAGTTGGGTTTGAGATAGTGCATCGTAGGTTTTCATTCGATTTTGAAGTAGTGCTACAACCTCTGGCGCTAGGGGGTCCATCCCAAAGGTGTTAATGACCACTTTTGAAGCTTCTTTTTTATATTCTATTCGTGCGGTTTGTTTCAGATAATCAGAATGTGGAAGCCCTTGTAATTCCTTATCAAGAAAAGATACTGCTGCTGCCTGAAATTGGCTTTTTTGCAACACATTAACAAAGGTAAAAACTGCAGGTATAATCATTAAAATGGCCAAAAGAGTCGCCATTCTAGAAGTATATTTTCTCTTCTTGGCATTTGCGTACTGTGTCATGGGGAAACGTAACAGCTTGACCACCAAATAAGCAGCTAAAGCAATAAAAATCGTATTGATGGTGAATAAATACAACGCACCCAAAGCATAAGCCACATTACCCTGAGCCAATCCATACCCAACAGTACACAATGGAGGCATCAGCGCTGTTGCAATGGCTACTCCAAAAATCACAGAGGCGATCGTTCCTTTTTTCGTACGTGCAATAATCAAAGCCAATCCCCCAAAAAAAGCAATCATTACATCTCTAATGTCAGGACTTACACGAGCTAATAACTCACTGGACTCTTCACGCAGTGGAAACAAAGCAAAAAACAAGGTTGCCGTTGACACACTTAACAAGACCATCACCAAAAAATTGATCAACGAACGACGCAAAGTTTCAACGTCATTTAGAGCCAAAGAAACTCCGAATCCTAAGACGGGTCCCATAAGCGGCGCAATAAGCATCGCTCCGATCACAACAGCAGTAGAGTTTGCATTGAGCCCAATAGAAGCCAAAAAAATAGAACAAATCAAAACCCACGCTGTGGCACCACGAAAGGGAATATCTGCTTTGATGGCCTCTAAAGTGGATTTGTAATCAGTGTCTTTACGAAACGACAACAATAGCTTTAAAAACTCAAGTGCACTTTTAAAAAAACCTTGAGCATCTCGTTGCACATCGGCTTTGGCTACTGAGGTTTTATCGTCTTCAAAATTAAATTTTGACTCCATCGTTATTTGGTTAGTTATTCATCTGGACAAACTTCTACTTTGCAATGAGATGCAAATAAGAAAGTGCGTCCTGTACCTTCTTCTTCACAAGCGTATCGTTTTCTACGCAGCGCTCCCAAAATATAAACTTTTTTGTTAGGCATTACAAAACGAGTACCTTTTTCTAACTCAAAAATAAAAGATTTGTTATTATCATCATCAAATTGGGTCAAAGCCAAAGCCAATGTAGGATCCGCGTCTAGTGTCGCTTTAGGGTTGATCATATGAGCTGCTAATGGCTTCAATAAAGACTCAGGAAACACTTCTCCTCCAATAAAGGGAAGCATAAGTTCTTTAAAAGTATTCTTCCAATGAGAACCATGGGGATTCCTAAAGTGACCTACTTTTAGAAATACCTTCCAATGAGCCCACTCGTGAACAAATGTGATCAAAAACCTGTACGGATTGTCCATACGGTTGATTGAAATTTGAAAATCACCCTTGGGCAATCTTCTAAAATCACCATGTTTGGTTTTTCGTGGACCTGTTACCCGAACAATTACAGAATCGTTTGAAATCATAGCCCGACACAAAGATTCAGATCCTTCTGGAAGAAGTTTATAAAAAGATGTCATGGGGTTGAACTACTCAATGGCAACACCTTACCATTGTAAAAGAGATGTCCATTAAGAGCAAAATCGGCTATATAAGATGCCATTTGATCCGCATCTAGGGGTGCTTTATAACCTGGAAATGCTTCTTCAAGCATCTCAGTCTGAACAGCTCCTAAGGCCAACGCATTGACAGAAGGGCCATGATCTTTGAATTCTTCAGCCAACAACTCTGTCAAAATCCCTAGAGCACCTTTACTGCTGCTGTAAGCGGCCAGACCGGGGAATTTAGAAGTACCGTTTATACCCCCCATACTACTAATGTTAACAATATGAGTTTGAGGAGTCAGAAGGGGTAACAAATTTCGAATCAGGTTGGCCACACCAAATACATTGACCCGATAAACAGCTTCAAAGTCTTTTGCTGTGGTTTCAGAAAAAGGTTTGTTTACAAGAAGGCCTGCATTGTTAATCAATACATCAAAGGTCTGATCGTCAAATGATGAGATCCAATTTTTAATTTCATGCTCATTGCCTATGTCCAAAGAAACTGATTCTACATCTGGCAATTGCGAAAGTTCTGCGGTGTTTCGAGACAACGCCCAAACACGATGTCCTTGACTTTTAAAAACATCAACGATCGCACGACCTATGCCACGACTGGCCCCGGTGACTATGATGTTTTTTGAAGTTTTAGACATGTTTTTTATATCAACAACCTAATGGGCTGCTCAATGTATTCACGAAGTGTCTGTAAAAATTGTGCTCCAGTAGCACCATCTACTGTTCTATGGTCACATGCCAAAGTAAGTTTCATTGTGTGTCCTACGACTACCTGACCTTCTTTGACAACAGGCTTTTGAACGATGGCGCCTACCGAAAGAATTGCAGAATTCGGTTGATTGATAATAGATGTAAATTCACTTATACCAAACATCCCTAAGTTGGAAACCGTAAAAGTGCTCCCATCCATCTCAGCAGGGGTCAATTTTTTATCCCGAGCGCGAACTGCGTAATCTTTTACTTGCGATCCTATTTGTGGCAACGGAAGCTCATCTGCAAACCGCACGACAGGAACAACCAAACCATCGCTGACTGCAACCGCGACTCCTATGTGGACATGATGGTTGAGTTGCATGCGATCATCAAACCATTGAGAGTTGACTTGCGGATGTTTTTTTAGTGCCAATGCAACCGCTTTGACTACAATATCATTAAAAGATATCTTGGTGTCTGGCAATTCGTTGTACTGCTTGCGGAAAGCCATAGCAGGATCCATGTCAAACTCAACAGATAAATAATAGTGTGGGGCCGAAAATTTGGATGCAGACAATCTTTTAGCAATGGTCTTACGCATCTGTGAGTTGGGAATATCTTCTGAATGTTCCTGTCCAGATGGAGTAACCGAAATTTGTTGACCAACAGCAGCAGGAGTGTATTGCTCAACATCGCGTTTTACAATGCGTCCATGTTCTCCAGTTCCCTTAACGGAGCGCAAATCAATCCCTTTTTCCTTGGCCATACGCTTGGCCAATGGAGAGGCCAACACTCTATCTCCGCTGTTGGAAGTTGATACTTCAGCGACAGGAGTTGGCTCGGCTTCCTTGACTGAAGCTTGCTCTTGTGTGACTGTGGGTTCTGTTTTTTCAGGAGTCGGAGGTGCTTGTACTGGATTCGCTAGGACAGAAGTAACATCAGTTCCTGCAGGACCAATGATGGCTAATAAACTATCAACGGCAGCAGCTTCGCCCTCTTGTACTCCTATATGCAACAATGCTCCACTATGAAAAGACTCAAACTCCATAGTGGCTTTATCGGTTTCGATTTCTGCCAGTATGTCTCCTTCTTCAACAGAGTCACCTACTTTTTTGATCCACGAAGCAACCGTACCTTCTTCCATCGTATCACTTAGCCGCGGCATATTGACTATGGTTACGCCTTCTGGAATGGCATTCTCAGAGGCTGGAGCAGGTTCGATTGAATTGGATGTTTCTGGGGCAGATGCTTCTTCTTGTGGAGCCTCAGTTGTTGCTGATGAACCAGATAAAAGACTGCTGATGTCTTCTCCTTGATCTCCTATAATAGCCAACAAAGTATCCACGGCAGCCGTTTGACCTTCTTCAATGCCTATATGAAGTAGGTAACCCTCGTTAAAGGATTCGAACTCCATAGTTGCTTTATCGGTTTCAATTTCGGCTAGGATATCGCCTTCTTCAACTTTATCTCCCACTTTTTTAAGCCACGAAGCGACCGTACCTTCTTCCATGGTGTCGCTCAATCGAGGCATGTTTACTACAATTGCCATACTTATAACTTATGCGCTAAAAATGGATAATCTTTTTCTTCATATACTGCATCATACATCACCGATTTTTCTGGAAATGGTGAATATTCTGCAAAGGCCTCGCATTCTTTGACCTTTTCTTTTACGCGAGCATCAACCTCTTTCAGCTCATCTTCGGTGCTGTATTGGTTGTTCAAAATGATTTCCTTTACTTGAGTGATTGGGTCAATTTTTCGGTATTCTTCAACTTCTTCTTTTGTGCGATAGTGTTGTGCATCAGACATGGAGTGACCTCTGTATCGATAGGTTTTGGCCTCCAAAAACGTGGGGCCATCTCCTTTTCGAGCACGAGCAATCGCTTCTGAAATTCCTTCTGTAACTTTTACAGGGTCCATTCCATCTATAGGACCACAAGGCATTTCATAACCCAAGCCGAGCTTCCATATATCTGTGTGATTGGCCGTACGCTCAACAGAAGTTCCCATGGCGTATCCGTTGTTTTCAACAATAAAAACCACTGGTAGTTTCCAAAGCATAGCCAGGTTGAGGGTCTCGTGAAGTGCTCCTTGACGAACGGCTCCATCTCCCATAAAACAGAGCGTAACTGCATCACTTCCATGATACTTATCACCGAAAGCCATACCAGCACCTAAAGGAATTTGCCCCCCAACAATGCCATGGCCACCATGAAAGCGGTGTTCTTTTGAAAAAATGTGCATGGAACCACCCAATCCTTTTGAAGTTCCTGTAGCCTTGCCAAAAAGTTCGGCCATTACTTTTTTTGGATCGACACCCATACCGATGGGCTGAACATGGTTCCGGTAAGCGGTAATCATGCGATCTTTGGTCAAGTCCATCGCGTGGAGCGATCCAGCCAAAACGGCTTCTTGTCCGTTGTATAGATGCAAAAATCCTCTTACTTTTTGTTGGATATAAACTGCCGCGAGTTTATCCTCAAACTTGCGCCAAAAGAGCATGTCCTCGTACCAAGCTAAATAGGTTTCTTTTGTGACTTCTTTCATTCGTTTGTAGATGTAAACAAATACTTATAGTTAAAAACAAGCACAAAGGTAAGGCTTTCGCAGTTTGTGAAAAAACCTAATAGATATTATTATACGAAACTGTGTTTGGAATTCGTTTTAATATCGTTCTTCACCCAAATTAAAGGTCAACGAAAATCTTAGAGTGTTCTCTAGCGGATTGATGTTTTTGGTAGCAGAAATAAGATAAGAGAGGTCAATGTCTACTACGTTGTATTCGAATCCTGCACCTAAGGTTAAAAACTTTCGACCTCCTTTGTCTAGGCTTTCATTAAAATAGCCCGCTCTAAGTGCAAACGAGTCATCATAGCTAAATTCAGCACCTAAAGACCAAGTAAACTCTTTAAGTTCTTCACTAAATCCGTCAGGAGCATCTCCAAATGAGCGGAACATACCACTAATAAAGCTAACATCGGGCTGCTCGTATCCAATAATATCCCCTTCCGCATTCTCGACAGGCTCACTGGGTGTGGGCACCAATAACTTGTTGATTTCCAAAGAAACGGCTAGTTTGTTGTAGGAGTCGAAAATAAAATCAAAACTACCTCCGATTTTTAGGTTTGTTGGCAGATAATCAGATTGTCCCTCATCATCGTAAGAGAGTTTTGGACCCATATTGCTCAGGTTAAACCCTGCACGCCATTGACCTGAATATTCACTGTAAGGTATTTCATCTGATTGATAAAAACCAGAGACCCCAAAAGCTACGGTGCTGGCCGCAGAAGCATCTGAATTACCCGAGTCTAATTTAAGATCCGAATTAACAAACGCACCCGTAACGGCCATTGAGAAATAATCACTTAGTTTTAATGCATACCCCACATCCAAAACAAACTCGTTGGGCCGTTCGATCAAAGGGTTGATGAAATCATCTGGGATTTGTCCGATCTCAATCTCACCCAAACTAAAGTATTTTAGACTTGCCGACCAAGCAGCACGGTCTGAGATGGTTCTGTAGTATGTAACATTCCCGAGAAAAATATCGTTGACCAATTGACTCAAATAGGGGGTATAACTGATTCCCAGCCCTGAATCGTTGGGTGCAAAAGCATATTTTGAGGGGTTCCAATTTTGCGAAAACGCATCAGGGGAGGTAGCAACCCCTTGCTCACCTATACCTGCCGACTTTGCATCAGCGGTTATCAATAAAAATGGAACACCTGTAGTCACAACCCTGTTTTGAGACTGTACTGAATAAGCTGCAACAAGGAAAATCAGAAGGGATACTATTTTTTTCATAATTTACTCAATGATTATACGATGACTTTTAGATTGACTTGTACCTGATAACGAAGATTTTAAAATAATCGTGCCCAAATATACTCCTTTATTCAAAACACCCCCGCCGCTAGATCGACCATCCCAAAGGATTTCACTGTTGGTAGTATCACCCGAAAAGATAGTTTGCTGGTGTTCCCAAACCTTTTTTCCCATGATATCATGTACAACAAGTGTGGCTTCAAGAGGTTCGCGAGATTTGTTGTGCTCGATCCAAAATCGGGTTTGGTTTCGAAAAGGATTTGGAACAGTGTAAAGCTTTTCAATATTGATCTGGTTGCTGTCAGAAACCACAAAGTCAATTTGTCTTGTCGATGGGTTGTTAAAAGTGTCCCAAGCTGTTATGGTCAAGGAGTGCGGACCAGGAGATAAGTCATTGAGTAAATAGGTAACCTCGCCCGATCGATAATCCCCAAAATCGGTTTTGTAGTAATTGTTGAGTATGATGGGGTTTTGGGAAACACCGTCTATGACAGCGAGAAGCTCATGCCCCAAACCTCCAGATGTATTCATTCCGTTTTCATCGAATAAGTCTACTAGCAGCATAGGCGATTTTCCAGTCTGATCTCCACTATTAAAATCTCTGTTATCCAAGTAAACATTGATTTCAGGCCCTGTGTTATCTTGTGCAGGATTTGGGTTAAGTCCTCCAATTGTAAGATCATTAGAATAACCTGTAACAGATCGAGTGATTTCAGCATCGTAGGCGTACAAGCTGATTCGTGCATTCCCCAAGGGTAAAGAAATGTCTTTTGGAATTACCAACTCAATTTCAAACAATCCATTGGAAACCAACGTATTTCCTTTAAAAATTACATTACCTAAAACATCAAAAACCATTTTGCCATGGCCATTATTACTAAGTGTAGTTTTTTCAATGGATTTGTCAAAAATGGTCACAACAGCCTCCCCATTAAAGCTTGAAGAAAGAGTACCCGATGGGTCTAAAACTTCGCCTGACAAAAGAACCTTATCCAGTGCTCGAAGTTGTTTTTGGTCTTCTGTGAGCTCATCTAGGTCTGTACCATTGAATTTGGTCAGATTCACAGTGCTGCCTGGAACGGCTAGGCGCAAAGCGGGATCGCCTATGTAAAAAACAATCCTTTTTTGAGAAGTTCCTGAAAACTCTGCTTTGGCACGTCGCAATGCTTCGGCCATGCTTGGATAGTCATCTGAACCAAATGCAAATAAGTGTTTCGACAAAATATTGTTGTAATTGATGCCATTGGTTACGTAAATCTGTCTTGTGGTTGAAATTAAACCAATAGCTCCACCTGAGGGGTTTGCGTAAGTCATTTCACCTGCAGTAAGCAAATTGTGGTTGTCAAAACGACTAAACTCACAGGTCGAAGTAACAAAAAGAGGGTATCTGCCCGGGTGGTATAGACGTTGCGCTAAATTTTTGTCAAATATGAACTCACTTGCCAAACCCTCTTCACCTCCGTGACCAAAATAATTAACTACTAAAGTACCTTGACTGATTTTGTTTTCGAGGGCTTCATTAACTTCTGGATAACGATCACCGCCAGCGGTTACTTGCTGTTGATAGGCATCAGAATGAATTTTGGTGACATTGATAAAAGGTTTGTTAATCGCCAATACGTCACCAAGCTTATCGAGCTCTTGTTGTATGGTGACTTCCCAGTCTTTGTCAGGATCATCAGAAAGTAAGGTAAAGCTGTTTTGCCAGTCTCCGTAAGAATAACAATACTCAATCGCTTTATTAACCACACTTCGAGCCCCAACAGGCGTGTCAAACAACATCCGCCCAACAGCCAAATCCATCTCATCAAGAAAACCCATAGACCCTTCTCCAACATCCATCATGGCATAAAAGTCATCGGACATATAGCTATTGGCCACATGAAAGCTGTTGATGGCATGAAAAGTAGGAACGATATTGTTTACGTTCGAAGTTCGATTTTTATAATCATAGCTCGTGTCTCCAAACAAACAGACGTATTTTAACTTGTCTGGATTTGAGTGGTATGCATATCGTATGGCATTGCGGATGGCGGAAATGTCTGTGTTTCCTGCGTTGAACTCATCATAAATTTGATCTAAAGTAAGCACGAGAGTTTGCAGCCCTGAAAAATTTATATGATGATCTGCCAAACGTTGGGCTTCTTCCTTAAAAGCTTTGTCTGCAACTATAATATACTCGACTTCTGATGCTAATTGTTCCCTTATATTTTCAGATTGAAAGTCATCTCCCAAGCTGCTTTTCAGTGGAGTATAAGTATCTGAATAAGAAACCAATTGAAAATCACTACCCAAATCAAAAGGCTCAAATGCAATAGCGTCTTGGTCGGACAAATAAACCCTTACTTCGCCAGAGGGAGTCTGCTCCCACACAGCATCAGCATCACTCACTGAGTAAGTGCCACTCACTTCTGGACTAAAAGAAAACTGACCTGAACTCCCTGTCAGCTTCCTATTATACTCGAGTCTAAGGTGATCTAGGTAAGCAATGGCTGAATTGTCATTTTGAGATTGATAATTCAAAGAGACATTGAGTTGATTTCCTTCGGGGGTTAGCTCAAAGGTTTTACTGGAATATGTAGCCCTTGATAAGTTTTGAGTTGGTAAAAAAGATATGCTCTGATTGACATTTGCAGCAACAACACTCATCTGTGAGGAATTGCTAGACACAGCAGCACCAGACACGTTTAAAATCGCGCTGCTGTTTTCCTCAATATTTGTCAAATTAAACGCAAACTCTTTTTGTGAGTTACGAACTAAGGATTCACCTAGCCATCGACGACCCATTTTGGCAATGTTCACAAGGTCTTTTTCATGATGCAATACAACCTTAGCTGATATATTTGATTCAGAAACTTGTTGTACATTGGGAATGAGCTGTACTCTTTTTCCCTGTCCTTCTCCGAAACTTACAATATAATGGCTTTCGTCTTGAAATATATTATTAAAGGTCTCGCTGTCCTGATTCCATCGGTCAGATCCTGTGGCGTAAAACAAAATGTAATCATCATTTTCAAATGATCCGTCTTCCACACCCACCAACATAAGTGGGTTTTCGAACATTCCCACATCAGTACTTTCAGAGTTTACAAGTGGAAGCATTTGACCACCCCTACCAAAAATTTTAAGTTTAGTTGGATCAATAGATTCTAAGTCAACTCCAAGACGTTTTAAAAAGCGTCCATTGAGCTTATAAATCCCTGTTTTATCAACTTCAAAGCGGTACCCTTTTTCTGGAATGGAGGCCATCTGGCTTTCTGTAAGAGGGTTTTGATCAAAATCCTGAAAACCTTTTTTTGAGCGCTTAGACGAAATTTTGAACGAATGAATCCTAAATATTTTTGAGTTCTCCACAAAAAAAGGATTCAAAACAATGATCAGGTTATTTTTATCTCTTGATTTGGTTGTGTAATGGTTTATTTCAGGCGCTTGAGGTAGTTTGTTTTGATCTAAATCGTAGAGTGCAGAGGCTGACACTTCTTCGTGTTGAACATCGGAAATATAAAACGAGAGCGATGCTTCTGAGTTTTGGATTTTCTTTTTAATGCGAACCATATATTCCTCAGAGGAATCATCGAAAAAAACTTGATATCCTGCAGGGTTTGGAAGCTGAAGAATTTTGTTTTCAGTTTCCCATTTTGTGGTACCAGACCAGTTTAACAGGAAATCTGTTTCCTGTGATAGGAGCAATACTGGGAAAAGAAATAAAAACACTCTTGTCATCTGAAAAAAAACGTTGTATTTTGGCTTTTGGTATTACAGAAAAAAAAATTGACAATAAATTGACGAAATTGTCGTTTTTTAAGCTACAAAATTAGCACTATGCTAAATTAGGCATAATTAGTATTTTGCAATCTATAAAGAAGATAAATTTCATGTTGCAGACCAGAATTTATAAGATACTTGCTTTTGGAATCATTGTTCTGATGTTTTCATCATGCGAATTATTTAAGAGCTCTATCTCCGATAGCGCATCTCAAGCTACGGGCTGGCGCATCAACGAAAATGGGGGGTTTCAGTACAATATCAACTTCAAAGATCAGCACACAGGTCCTGGCTTGGTATTCATTCCAGGTGGTACTTATATAAAAGGTAGGGTACAAGACGACATCATGCGCGAATGGAACAACCAACCCGTCCGTATGCAGGTACGATCATTTTATATGGATCAAACAGAAGTGACCAATCTGATGTACTTAGAATACCTGGATTGGATCAAACGTGTTTTTGGACAAGCTGGACCCGAATATAGAGAAATTTACTCAGCAGCACTGCCCGATACTTTGGTATGGAGAAACCAGCTGGGCTTTAATGAAGACATGGTCAACAACTACTTACGTCATCCTGGCTTTCGTAACCATCCAGTAGTAGGGGTTAGCTGGCAGCAAGCCGTTAACTTTGCCAAATGGCGCTCCAACAGGGTGAACGAAAAATTGTTAGAAGATAACGGTTATTTAGCATCCGGGACTCGATTAACAGACAGTCTAAGTCCTGAAAAGAATTTTGATCTAGAAACCTACCTGAACTCTGTCAGCAGTGTTTATGGGGGCGCCCTGGTAAACGACGACCCAAACAACCCAAAATTTCTTGGTCAATCTGCACTTAAAAGAAATCGCGAAACAGATTCTCTCTCCATTATAAAAGTAGGTTTTGAAGATGGAATTTTACTCCCTGAATATCGCTTACCCACTGAAGCCGAATGGGAATATGCTGCGCTGGGTCTGTCTGGAATCAGAGAGTACAACAGCTATCAAGGAAAGAAAAAATTCCCTTGGTCTGGAAACACCTCTAGATCTATGTCTCGTGGAGATCGTGGAGATCAGTTGGCCAACTTCAAACAAGGTCGTGGAGATTATAGCGGCATTGCTGGCTGGTCTGATGACAATGCAGAAATAACAGCCGACGTACGTCGATTTCCACCTAATGATTTCGGCTTGTATGGAATGGCAGGGAACGTTTCTGAGTGGGTTGCAGATGTTTACCGCCCAGTAACAGAGAGTGATTTGAATGACATTGGTTATTTCAGAGGAAACTATTTTTCAGACCCTGTCATTGGGGAAGATGGAAAAGTAGTTATTGCGTCAATTGATGACGACATTAAAGAGGTAACCCCAGCGGGGCGACCTTATTATGCTCAACTTCCAGGGTCTGTACTCAGAAAACCCACAGAAAATGATGAGGCTGTTCTTCGAGCAAATTACAACAGATCCGATAACCGAGACTATAAAGATGGTGACGCTTATTCCTCCAGAAGCGAAGATGACAACATGTATAAATCTCCTGTTGACAACAACGATCAATCAAACCTCAAACTCAATACCTTGGTATCAAACAGAACAAGAGTGATTAAGGGAGGTTCGTGGAAAGATCGATCCTACTGGCTGGACCCTGCCCAACGCAGATATCTACCTGAGTATATTGGTGCAGATTTTGTCGGTTTTCGGTGCGCCATGTCATATATGGGAATCAAGCCCAACAGTAGTAGAAAAAGACCTCGTGGTTAGTACATTGTTGTAGATGCAAAACCTCTACCCTATTTTTCTTCAATCCACAGGAGTCTCTACCGATACTCGAACCCTTCAAACAGGGCAACTTTATTTTGCTCTCAAAGGACCTAGTTTTAATGGTAATCTTTTTGCAAAACAAGCCCTAAAAAATGGTGCATTAGCTGTGGTTGTAGACGAACCTATTGAAGGGGCTGACGACCGTTTTATTTTAGTCGATGACACATTAAAAAGTTTGCAACAACTTGCCAATCATCACAGAAAACAACTCAAAACGCCTATCATAGCCCTTACGGGTAGCAACGGCAAAACCACTACCAAAGAATTGATTCATGCGGTTTTGAAAAGCCACTATAGGGTGATTGCAACCGAAGGTAACTTAAACAACCATATTGGCGTACCACTTACTCTATTACGCCTAAAGCCTGACACTGAATTTGCTGTAATCGAAATGGGTGCAAACCATTTAGGAGAGATTGCATTGCTTTCAGAAATCACACAACCTGACTATGGGCTGATTACAAACTTCGGAAAAGCTCATCTGGAAGGTTTTGGCAGTTTAGAGGGTGTCATAAAGGGAAAAAGTGAGTTGTTTGACTATTTGAAAGCCCAACAAGCGGTTATTTTTGCCAATGGAGATGATGAGAAAATGATGTCTCATCTCGCTGGGTACCCCACCTACAAGTATGGATTACAAAAAAAATTCGATTATAGTTTTATGGTAAATGGAGGAAGCGATCCGATTTCGCTTTCCATAGATGGAAATCAACTTCAAACAAAACTTACTGGGAGTTATAATGCTTATAATGTAGCGGCAGCATTGGCGATTGGCCAATATTTTAAAATCCCAGCTCAGAAATCAATAGCTGCCGTTGAAAATTATACACCAACAAACAACCGTTCTCAACAAATACAAAAGGGTGATTTAAAGATTACCCTAGACGCCTACAATGCCAACCCAACCAGCATGATGGCAGCCTTGACAGCATTTTGCAAAAAACCAGGGAAAAAAGTGGCCATACTAGGTCAGATGAACGAATTGGGGGCGTTTGAAAGTGAAGAACATAAAAAATTAACAAGCTGGGCAGCAAATCAAGAAATGACTTGCTATTGGGTGGGGCGTCCATTTCAGCCATGGGTTGAAAAGGCTTTTTATTTTGAGACCGCTCAAGAAGCAGTTGGTTTTTTTAAAAAACACACTTTGGGCAAAACTCAAGTGCTAATCAAAGCCTCTCGTAGCCTTGCTTTGGAAACCCTTATAGATGTACTGCACTGATGGGTCGCATGCTGATTTTGATCGGGGTTATACTTGTAATTATTGGTGGGTTGATGCTATTGGGAGAACGAATCGACTACAAAAACCCCTTAGATTTCAGATGGGAAGGTAAAAACACTACAATTTATTTTCCGCTGGGGACATCTATATTGATCAGCATTGTTTTGAGTCTACTGCTGTACTTATTTCGGAAATAGTCGTGGGTCATACTGGATTCGAACCAGTGACTTCCGCCCTGTCAAGGCGACACTCTGAACCAACTGAGTTAATGACCCTTTTGCGAGGCCAAAAATACACAAATTCGGCGGATTGATTATGTTTGTAAAAAAAGAAATGCACTCCTTCTCATCAGCCGACATCCAAGAAATGGACAAAATATTTCGGCTCAACCTTATCAATAGTTGTACAGGCTACAAGTCCGCAAATCTGCTCGGAACCCGCTCAACCCGCGGAAACACCAACCTTGCTGTTTTTAGCAGCATCACACATCTAGGTAGCAACCCTGCAATCATAGGCTTTGTACTGCGCCCGACAACCGTTCCCAGAGATACTTATAAAAACATTAAAGAAACAGGGCTTTTTACAGTCAACCATATTCATAGTGAGGTCGTGGCAGACGCACACCATACTTCTGCAAAATACCCTGAGGAAATCTCAGAGTTTGACCAAACCGATTTTAAACCTGAATACATCAACGAGTTTTATGCTCCTTATGTTCATGGTGCCAAAGTCCGTTTGGGTTGTCAATACCTCAACGAATATGAAATCAAAGAGAACGACACTCTTTTGATTGTCAGTAAAATTGAAGCCATTCATGTTTCTGAAAATATTTTGCAAGAAGATGGTTGGCTGAGTTTGGAAGCTGCCCAAAGCGTAACCATCAATGGACTCGATGGCTATGCAAGCCCTAAACTGATCGAACGCTTTGACTACGCAAGACCCAAGACATAATGGATTTTATCTCTGAAGAACTTCAACAATATTTAGACACACACAGTACTAAAGAGCCCGAGTTGTTGCAACAACTCAACAGAGAAACACACCAAAAAGTATTGCAGCCTCGAATGTTAAGCGGCGCTTACCAAGGACGCATCCTCGCCTTGTTATCCAAGCTAACACGTCCAAAAAACATTTTGGAAATCGGAACCTATACAGGCTATGCCAGTTTGTGTTTGGCAGAAGGTATGGCCAAAGACGGTCTGTTGGATACGATCGACTGTAATGAGGAATTGACTCAAATGCAGCGCAAATATTTTGACCGCTCCCCTTATGGCAAACGCATACGGCAACATCTAGGCAGCGCAGACAAAATACTCCCAAAACTCTCCGGACCGTACGATTTAGTGTTTATGGATGCAGATAAGGAGAACTATCCTTTGTATTTTGATTTGATTATAGACAAAATGAGTCCGGGTGCTTTGCTGATATCCGACAATGTACTTTGGTCGGGAAAGGTGCTGAAAGACGCTTCCGATGAGGCTACTCAAGCCTTAAAAGTCTATAATGATAAAATAAATAAAGATTCTCGGGTAGAGACTGTTATTTTGCCCATTCGCGATGGACTCACTCTGAGCAGAAAGCGTTAAAGTTTTCTTTTTATAGAGCCAGCGGTATCCTCGACCTCGTCTTTGATTTCACGAATCTGATTTTCGATCTTTTCGGTGTCTACACCTTGTTCTTTGGCGGATTTCTGAATCTCTTCCTTGATGTCTTGAGTCGCATTGCGCACCTGTCGTATGCCTTTACCCAAAGTACGGGCAATCTCTGGCACTCGGTCTGCTCCAAAGACCAAAAGAATGACCAAAAAAACAAACACCAATTCGGCGCCGCTGATAAAGAGTATCATGGTGTAAAGATAGTGAGGTACTGGGATTTATAAAATCTTAGAGGCTCAAAAAAAACCAACCCGAAGGTTGGCTATTTTATTTTATCCTTGATTGTCTGACTTAAATTGGTCAAACTCTGTTTGACTTTGGCGACGTGGCCACTGATTATTAGTCGTATTGACATCCGCAGTTTCTTCATCAGGATCGATTTGAATTCTAATGATCTCCTTATCTGAAGCCATTACACGGGTATAGTTGTTGTCGTTCTTACGCCATACTTGCACAGGGTAGCGCTCTCTCTTAGAAGAACCATCTGCAAAGGTATATTCTACCAAAATCGGCATGACCAAACCACCAGGTTTATTAAACGTGATCTCGTAAAAATGCTGTGTGTCCGAATAAAGTGCTTGATCCTCAGCAGAGAAATTGTCCATTACATATTCTTTCAAGGTAGTTACTTGTTCAAAGGGAGCTGCTTTTGGGTCATAATCTTCGGACAAATCATCTACCTTAAAGATAAGTGGTGGTAACTCATCCAATGGAACACCGCGTTGTTTCATTCGTTGCTCAAATTCTTCGGTTGGCTGATCTGTAAACTGTACCTTTTTAACACTTTCCAAACCGATGTCTACAAAATCGGTTGTATAGAACCAACCTCTCCAAAACCAGTCCAAATCTACTGCAGAGGCATCTTCCATAGTACGGAAAAAATCTTCGGGTGTGGGGTGTTTAAACATCCAACGCTGTGAATAGGTGCGGAACGCATGATCGAATAATTCTGGTCCCATAATGGTTTCTCGTAGGATATTGAGTGCGGTTGCCGGTTTTCCATAGGCGTTGGGCCCCAGTTGATATACATTTTCGGGATTGGACATAATGGGCGCCAAAAAGTCTTGGTCGTCCGACATATAAGGCACAATTTTTTTGGCCTCTCCCCTACGAGATGGATATTTGTCCAAGCCAGGGATGGCTTCAGGGTAATTTTTTCCAAATTCTTGCTCGGTGAGGTATTGTCCAAAAGTGTCTAAACCTTCGTCCATCCAACCCCATTGACGCTCGTCTGAGTTAACAATCATCGGAAAATAGTTGTGGCCAATCTCGTGAATAATCACAGAAATCATCCCAAACTTAACACGGTCCGAATAAGTACCATCCTCATTAGGACGGCCATAGTTCCAGCAAATCATCGGGTACTCCATGCCTTGGTTTTTGGCATGTACTGAAATTGCTTTGTGGTATGGATATTCAAAAGTGTGATGCGAGTAGGTAATCAACGATTGGGCAACTGCCAAGGTAGACCACTCTTCCCATAATGGATTTCCTTCTTTGGGGTACAAAGAAACCGCCATGACGTCTTTGGTATCGAGCTTGACAGCCATCATGTCCCAAATGAATTTCTTAGAAGTAGTAAATCCATAGTCTCGGACATTGGTCGCTTTGTACTTCCATGTTTTGGTTGCTGACGTCGAGGTTTTTTCATTGGCTTCTGCTTCCTCTTGGGTAACAATCAATACCGGTTTGTCATAGGTCTTTTTAGCTTGGTTGTAACGCTTCATCATTTCTTTAGAAAACACCTCTTTTCGGTTGAGCAATTCCCCCGTAGCATCGGTGATAAAGTTGGCAGGCACCGTGATATTCACCTCATAGTCTCCGAATGGAAGAGCAAACTCACCATTGCCCCAGAACTGGTAGTTTTGCCAGCCCTCCACATCATTGTATACACACATACGAGGGAAAAACTGGGCTATCACATAGGCACGGTTGTCATCTTTGGGGAAATACTCATATCCAGAACGTGCGCGGTTGGTCACGTGGTTGTTGATGTTGTACCACCATTTGATAGAAAAAACAACCTTTTGCCCCGTTCGCAATGGAGTGGGCAAGTCGATACGCATCATGGTTTGATTGATGAGGTATTTCATAGGCTTGGCATTGACATCGACTACGTGTTCTATATTGAACCCTCCATCAAAAGGTTCTCTTAAGTGGCTGTTAGCGAAACTCGATAGATAATCAACCTCGTCTATTTCTTGACTGTTTTTTAACAAAGCAGGGGCGTCTTTTTTACGAATGTTTTGATCGAGTTGCACCCACAAGTAAGCCAAAGCGTCAGGAGAATTGTTGGTGTAGGTGATGGTTTCGTCTCCGTAGAGTCGTTGGGTATCGTCATCGATACGGATGTCCATTTTGTAATCGGCACGCTGTTGGTAGTAATCCGGTCCTGGTGCTCCAGAAGCCGTACGAAAACCATTGGGGGTTGAAAATTCGTTGTACAATTGGCGGAACTTGTTTTGGTTGGTGTGCCCTTGTTTGGGACCTTCCAGATCTTGTTCTTGCGCCATCACCATGGTGGGCAATATCATACAAATAGAGAGAAATAGGGTATGCAAAGGTTTCATATAAAACAATTTTTGTCGAAAGGGTTAAAAATAGGAAAAAGGAATGGATTTTTTTGTAGTTTTAAAGAAGCAAATCCTACGACGGCCATGAAGTAACAATGGTTTTTTTTCGATACAGATTGTTTGACTGACAACGGCAGTGTGTGGGTACACCATCTCAGAAAGTTTGGTGCTTTTAATAACCCTACCCCCCCCGCTGGCGCAGGGCTTTGCCCTGTGCCTTATTCACCTCAACAAAAAATAGCATAAGACACAGCATTTTCGTTTGACACAACTATCGGCTATTCCTTTCTAAAAACGTCTTTGGCCCGTCCTTGGGTATGCAAAAAGCTTTTGCGTTGGGTAGGGGTCTTTACCCTCACAATGTTTTGCTGGTCGTCAAAAAGCTCAAAAAGCAAATGGTTTTCAACGGTCAAAGTCTGGAAGTCGGGTACATCTGTTACTTGTAAAAACAGGGTGGTTTGATCTAAATCATAAGTTTTCCCCAAAAATTGCAAAGCAACAGGCTGTTCGTCTACATTGAGTTTGATTTTTTGTTTGAGGTAGCGTGTGGCATAATAATCTACAAGGCCTGCATCTGAGTCTGGATCTAGTGTAAGCTTGGTGTCATAGCGCTTTTGCAATAGGTTTTGAAAATCGTCTGTGAATACCTTCACAGTTATTTGAAATGTAGCGATTTCGGGGCGGTAGTCTATCTCTGTTGTACTGACATAAAATTTATGATTTGTGCTGAATTGCATACAGCTAACTCCTAAAATCAACACAAAAAGGGTTTTGTGATTCATGGGGTGATGGTTTGGGTTTTATGTTTGTCTAAGGCTTTTATCACCAATTCGTGGTTTCCGTTTTTAAAATCACTGGCCACTGATGGAAAATTTTCTAAACATCCCAATACAAATGGATAAACCTCATCTTCAGAAATGTCATAATGATCCATTAAAAATGTAGGTCCATAAAAAGAAATTATAGGCCCCACAGACTTGTATCGTGATTTGAGTTCGCGCTGATGACGCAGGCGTTTGTTATATCCACTAATTTGTTTGTACACACCCTCTATGTCTAAAGGACTGAGTGGGAGCAAGACGGCACTGAGCAATACTTTTCCCGTACTGGAATAGGTGATTTTTTCTTTCCGTTCTCCTTCAAAGCCAGGAATCCCTACATCGCTAAAATTGATAGGTGGTGGTGGGGATTGAGCTATGTCATCCATCAAATTACCCGTAAGATCATGGGGCTTTACAACCACCTCTCGAAGTTCATTGATCACAGGTTCGATATAGATATACAATTCGGGTTGTTGGAAGATTTCTTCACTTAAGATAAGGGTTTGGAATTTGACATGAACCGCTGAAAACACAAGGGTATCTTGTACTCGGGCAGCGAGTTTAAAACCTCCTTTATTGTTAGAAATGGTCGTAGCTCCGCTGGTTTTATTGACAACATGTATAGCCGAAACATCCAAAGAATCAGAGACCAAAGTTCCACGAACGGTTTTAATTTCTTGACCGAAGCACGAAGCACCTACACAGAGGAGTGCAACAATAATACTAGCGTGCTTTGTTGAATTTCTCACTTTGCTTGATTAAAAAATCCATGAGTTGGAACTCATTTTCACGCTTGAGCAAGTCTTTGGTTTCAATACGCTCATCACAGAACTGTAAAAACAAATCTATTTCGTTTGGGGAAATCTTAAGTTGGGAAGTGAAAAACACATCAGGAAAGATCTGTCGAATCACATCACTAGGGGCAAAGTCAAACTCCTTATTCTCCGACTGCTCAGGACGTAGGGTTTTGTATAAGATTTTAAAAATATTGACAAAATCGACTCCGTTATAGAGTTGGTTTTGTCGCATGAGTTCGTTTTGGACACGAGTCGATTTATCAGCCGTGTAGTCAAATTGTTTAAACTCTTCTTCTTTGACATTCAAAAAAGCTTCGGGTCTATTGGGACTAACAACTACTTCATCGAGCTGGGTGATTTTTTCTTTTACATCTACCACCAATCGGTTGCGTTGTAAGATGTCTTTGTCGATAACAATCGCACGAATTTCGTATTGTAGGGACGAAAAAATAAGCTCATCATTGAGTTGTACTTCAATGGCGAAGTTGCCATTTTCGTCTGTGATGGTTGCTTTTTGTGAAGTGGTATTCAACACATTAGCCGCCACTACATTGCTGTCTTGATAAAGCACCTTACCTCGAAGCCAAGTGCGGTAGTCTTGTTGGGCATGAACTGTATTGCAAATCCATAAACATCCAATAAATAGCAAAAGTCGCATGCGATTTTTTTACTCATTAAAGGTATAAAAAATACGCTAAGGTTATGTTAATTTAAGATCGCTTGAGCTGCTTGACGTAATGCAGACCCAAATGCTTGAATCCCTCACGTTCATAAAAGCGGTGAGCAGGGGTGTTTTCTTTGTATACGTTTAGCTCTAAGGCCTCGTACCCTTGAGGGATTAGCTCGTTCTCAGCCCAATCCAAAAATTGTTGGCCATATCCTTTTCCTTGATGTGGGGGTGCTATGTAGAAATGATCGAGCTCGCAGCTTTTGCCCGAATAGTGTCGTGTCTGAAACCACAACCCACAAAACCCAATCAATTCACGATCCAAATAAATCCCTACGCATGCATAGTCATAATCGAACATCGCTTTCAAGCGATCAAGCAAGACTTCATCACTGTGTTTGTGTGCTGTAAAATCTTGCATCATAGGCAAAATATCAGCGATTTTGGCTACATTTAGATAATCGAATTGAAGTGTTTTCATAGCATATGAACCCTCCAAAAATACACATTAAATCCATTTCTGCTTTGGAAACACATGCAGTGCGTCATCCTGTGTTAAGACCAGGTTTGCCAAAAGAAACTTGTGTGTTTGAGGGAGATGATGCGCCTGACACCTTTCACTTAGGAGCTTTTCTTGATCAAAAAATAGTAGGGGTTCTAACTTTGATGAGCAACCCCCATTATGCATGTGCTCAAGAGCCCAATGTTCAGTTGCGCGGGATGGGCGTTTTGGATTCTGGAAGAGGTCTTGGCGTCGGAGCAGCCCTCATTCGGTCAGCAGAAATACAAGTACGTCAAAAACAAATTAAACTTATGTGGATGAATGCTCGATTGATAGCCGTGCCTTTCTACCAGAAAATGGGCTTTAGCATCAAAGGAGCTGAATTTGACATTCCCGTAGCAGGACCTCATCATTATATGATAAAAAAAATATTATGACTCCAAAGCTGTTATTTTTGTTGTGTATGATTTACGCGCAAGGACAATCCATCAACCCTGACATACTCATCGGAAAGGGAAACCCACCCTGGGCAACCCAAGGTCTTCAGCCCATGGTTATGGAAGCTTTTTTAAAGATGAAAGATGCGGCCAAAGCAGATGGTTTGGAGCTAGAGCTGGTATCGGGATACCGAAGCTTTGATCGTCAACGAAGCATCTGGAATCGAAAGTATGAACAGTTTACGTCTCAGGGAATGACAGGGCCTGATGCCATCCAAAAGATCATCACCTACTCTACCCTTCCTGGAACATCCCGTCACCACTGGGGCACAGATATTGACATCACGGATGGGAGCATTCCCAAAGAAGGGGATATTTTGGTTGCTGAAAAATTTCACAATGGAGGCCCCTACGAACCCCTTCGAATTTGGATGAAAAACCATGCTGATAAGTTCGGTTTTTCGTTAGTCTACACAAACGACCCCAACCGAAAAGGCTTTGCTTATGAGCCTTGGCACTACACTTACACACCACTCTCCAAAAAGTATTTAGAAGAATACATGCGGCTAAACCTCATTGATAAAATTGGCGTCAGCGAGCTTCGTGGTGCAGCATATTTAAATGATGTTTTTTTAAGCAATTACAAAAACGAACAACTCATGGACATCAATCCATTGCTTATTGCCTCACAATAATCGATTTTCTAGATTGGGTTCTATATCTTTGCAGGCGTAAAAAAGCAACATGAACAAACGCGTCGTTTTAATGATTTTAGATGGTTGGGGCATCTCACCCAACTCAAATGTTTCAGCAATTGAAAAAGCCAACACTCCTTTTACGGACAAACTCTATGGTCAATATCCTCACGCGACCCTACGCACAGATGGCATGGAGGTTGGATTGCCCGACGGACAAATGGGCAACAGTGAGGTTGGACACGTAAATCTTGGTGCTGGACGTATTGTTTATCAAGATTTGGCTAAAATCAACATGGCTGTTGAAGAAAACAGTCTTAAAGACGAAGTGGTACTACAAGAAGCTTTTAAGTATGCCAAAGAAAACAATAAAAGTCTTCATTTTTTAGGATTGGTTTCAGACGGCGGTGTACATGCACACATCAATCATATTGAAGGTTTGTTGCAGGCCGCAAAGCAAGCCGAGGTTCCCAACACATTGGTGCATGCCTTTACAGACGGTCGTGATGTAGATCCAAAATCTGGACTTGGGTTTTTAACCCGACTTGAAAAATCGTGTGCAGAAAACAACGCAAAGATTGCATCTATAATAGGTCGCTACTACGCCATGGATCGTGACAAACGATGGGAACGTGTTAAAAAGGCGTATGATTTATTGATTCATGGCACGGGTATACAATTCGATAACATACAGGCAGCTATCGAAAAAAGCTATGCCAACAACATAACGGATGAGTTTATAGAGCCCATTTGCGTGACTGACTCCAATGGTCAACCCAACTCACGTATTCTTCCCGGAGATGTGGTGGTGTTTTTTAATTTCAGAACAGACCGTGGACGTCAATTGACACAAGTCTTGAATCAGGTTGATATGCCTGAATATGACATGAAAAAACTTGACTTACATTATGTGACCATGACAAACTATGATGAGTCATTTAATGGGGTGCAAGTGGTGTTCGATAAAGAAAATGTGGTGTTGCCTTTGGGTGAGGTATTGGCTCAAAATGGAAAAACACAAATCCGAATCGCAGAGACAGAAAAATACCCTCACGTTACCTTTTTCTTTAATGGTGGAAGAGAAGAGCCTTTCGAGGGGGAAGAGCGGATTTTATGTCCCTCTCCCAAAGTAGCTACTTATGACTTAAAGCCCGAAATGAGTGCTTATGAAATTCGAGATGCCATTGTACCAAAGCTCAAATCCAAAGCGGTAGATTTTGTGTGTCTCAATTTTGCCAATCCTGACATGGTGGGACATACAGGAAGTATGGAAGCCGCCATCAAAGCTTGTGAAACCGTAGATGTTTGCGCCAAAGACGTGGTAGAGGCCGCTCAAGAGGGGGACTACAGTGTTATAATCATAGCCGATCATGGAAATTGTGATACAATGATCAATCCTGACGGAACTCCCAACACAGCTCACACAACAAATCCCGTACCTATTATTTTGGTGGACAACGATATAAAAAGTCTGAAAAGTGGTAACTTGAGCAATCTAGCACCTACCATACTCAAAATGATTGGGGTTGCTCAACCTGAAGTCATGACTTCAGAATCATTAATATAAAGTCATATGAAAAGTCCCCTTGTTTTCTGTCTACTCTTCATTCTGAATATTTGGGGTCAGGAAACCGATTATCTATTAGGTTCTATCCAGCGCAGTGATTTGGAGAAGGATGAATATGGTGAATGGTTTGATGAAAATTATGACTCACATCCTCTAGACACCTCTTTGATTTCCGACATAAAAAACGCTTTTGATGATGTTCAGGTAACTGTATTTATGGGAACATGGTGTTCGGACAGCCAGAGAGAAGTTCCTGCCTTTTACAAGGTTTTAGATGCGATTGATGAGCAAATTAGTGTTCGGATTATCGCTGTTGACGAAGATAAAATGGTACCTGATGGCAGTGCTACCGACTCAGGGATTGAGTATGTACCCACCTTTATTTTTTCTAAAAATGGCAAAGAGATCAATCGGATTGTAGAGTTCCCGATCTTTAGTTTAGAAAAAGACATGCTGGATATTTTACAGGGAAAAGATTACAAAAACGCTTACGATCTTTAGTACGTATGAGTTTGCAAAAAACAGCACAAGAAATAGAGCTTATTCGTGAGAGTGCCCAAATTGTATCCAAAACTTTGGGCATGTTGGCTTCTGAAATCCGTCCAGGTGTAACAACCCTTCAACTCGATGCTTTGGCCGAAACTTTCATTCGCGACCATGGAGCAATCCCTGGTTTTTTAGGTCTTTATGACTTTCCAAATACTTTATGTGTAAGTCCCAATGCCCAAGTAGTTCACGGAATCCCAAACAATGACCCTTTGAAAGAGGGTGATGTAGTCTCTATCGATTGTGGCGCTCTAAAAAATGGATATTACGGAGATCATGCATATACATTTGAGGTGGGTGAGGTAGCTCCGGAAACAAAGCAATTGTTGGAGGTAACCAAAAAGTCATTGTATCTAGGGATTGATGCTTTTCGAATCGGCAACCGTGTGGGAGATGTCGGTTATGCCATCCAACAATACACTGAATCCTTTGGCTATGGAGTCGTCCGAGAGTTGGTCGGTCATGGTTTGGGAAAAACCATGCATGAAAAACCCGAAATGCCCAATTACGGACGGCGCGGCAAAGGGAAGGCTTTTTTGGAGGGTATGGTCGTTGCGATAGAGCCTATGATCAATGCGGGCACACATAGAATCAAGCAGCTATCCGATGGTTGGACCATCCTTACAGCCGATGGAAAACCCAGTGCTCATTTTGAACATAATATTGCCATAGTCAATGGAGTGCCTGAATTGCTTTCTACCTTTGATTATATCTATGAAGCTCTTGGTATTCAGAGTGATGAAGAATATGCTTTTCGACCTAAAAATGACGAAGCGTGAAAGCCCTCTTCACATGGTTTCTAAAGCATGTGCCTAGACCTTGGTTGTTGCGTTTTAGCCAATGGTTACGACCCTTTTTAGACCTATGGTATAGAGGGCAAAAACACTTAGATCCCATCAATGGAAAATCATATCGTTCCTTTTTACCATATGGGTATGAAAAAACACGCCAAAATGTATTGAGCCCAGGAACATTGTCTTTAGAAAGACACCGCTTGTTTTGGCTCTATCTAGTTAAAGAAACAGACTTCTTTAGCCAAACAGCCAAGGTTCTTCACCTAGCACCCGAACAAGCTTTTTTGGAGAGATTTAAAAAATTAAAAAACCTTGATTATATCACAGCTGACATAGAGTCTCCGTTGGCAGATGTAAAAGCCGATATCTGTAACCTACCATTTGAGAACGATTCTTTCGACTGGGTTTTTTGCAACCACGTACTGGAACATATTGAAGACGATCGAAAAGCCCTATCAGAGCTGTTCAGAGTAATGAAACCAAACGGAAAAGCCATTCTTCAGGTGCCCTTGGATACTGAAAGAGAACATACATACGAAGATTTTAACATCAAAGAGCCTTCTGAAAGAGCGCGCGTATTTGGCCAGTACGATCATGTTCGAATCTACGGATTGGATTATTTGAATCGATTAAAGGATGCTGGATTTGACGCTTCGATTATTAGTTATGCTCAGCAATTGACCGACGAGGAACGGCATCTTTATAGGATCCCCGTCAACGAAGTGATTCCTATGGGTGTGAAGCCTCGTTGAGAAGTTCTTGAAATCCAGGGCTTATTTTATAATCATACGCAGCGCTCGAATTGGCTATGACAATAAAATATTCAAATTCTTGTAAATCAATTTCTTTTAAATATTCCAAGGGCATGGCCATCAAGGCTGTTGCATATGCATCTGCAGTCATACAATCATCAGCTACTATGGAAACACTAAGAACTTTGGAAGGGCGCGCCGTACCTGTATGAGGGTTCAGTGTATGCACATATCGGTTTCCAGAAAGAGAGTCTATATTAAATTTTCTATAGTTCCCCGATGTTGCCAACGCTTTATCGGACAAACTGAGGGTTTTAATAAAAGTTCTTTTTTCACCCTGTTCAGGATGATCAATGGCTACGATCCAAGGAGACTGTTTCAGTTGATGTTGACCTGAGGTTCTGAGTTCTCCTCCGATTTCAACTAAAAAATCTTTATAACCTAACTGCCACATCATATCATATAGTAGGTCAACAGCATAACCTTTGGCAATCGCATTAAAATCAAGGTATACTCTTGGATCTTGTTTGATGATGCGAAGATTAGAAGTGAGACTCACTTTATCAAAACCTGTAAATGACAACAGGCTGTCTCTTCGGGTGATTGTAACCCTATCCAAAGGTTTGCCAGGTCCAAACCCATAAGCATTGACCAACGCACCTACGGTAGGGTCAAAATATCCACGGGTGTTTTCCCAAATCGATGCTGATTTTTCAAAGACTCTCGAAAAATGAGTGTCCACAATGACTGAAGAATCTCCCCGGTTAATTTTTGAAATATCAGAATTGGGCAGATAAGTAGACATCGACTTGTTGACCAGATAAAAAACTGAATCTATTGCAGAAGTTAAATGTTTGTTTACGTCTTCATCAAAATAGGTGATGTTATAGCTTGTACCCAAAGCATAGCCTGATAAGTTTTGTTGTTTGGAAGTGGTCATACAACCTACTAACAACAGCAAAGCGCATATCAAACTAAACCTTTTGAAGACCATTATAATTGACCGCATAAGGTTGTGATTTTTGTAAAGGTAGATCATATCGTTCTGCATGGGCAAAACCCACTCCCGCATAAAACAACTCTGCCTTGAATTTCTCTGCATGGGATTTCAGCTGATTGATCAGCACTGAATCAAAGCTATTCGGATTTTCAGGATACACAGAAGCCCTTACAAGTACAAAAAAGAGTTTTTTGTTGAGCTTACATACAAACTGAGGATCTTTTTTAGGTTGACTGTTAACTGCAATAAACTCATAGCCTTGAGCCTCCAGGTCTTGGCCCACGGTTTGCATGGCGAGTTGATGCAGTTCTTGTTGAGAGGGTTTATCCACCAAAATCGTCGAAACGTACATTCTCCGGAGGCACTCCAAAGTCCTCGGCCATTTTCTCCACAGCCATGTTCATCAATGGAGGTCCACAGAAATACACTTCTATTTCTTCTGGGTCTTCATGATGGTTTAGATAGTTATCAATCACTACTTGGTGAACAAAACCGATAAAACCGTCTCCTTCGCCGTCGAGTCCGTCTTTAACTTTCCAGTTGTCCTCTTCTAGAGGTTCTGACAAGGCTACATAAAACTTAAAGTTCGGGAAGTCGCGTTCTAGCGCGCGGAAGTGCTCTACATAGAACAATTCTCTCTTAGAGCGCCCTCCATACCAGAAGGTTACATTACGACCAGTTTTAAGGGTACGGAACAAGTGGTAGAGGTGTGAGCGCATAGGTGCCATTCCAGCACCACCACCCACGTATAACATTTCAGCCTCGGAGTGGTTGATGAAAAACTCTCCGTAGGGTCCCGAGATGGTTACCTTATCACCCGGTTTTTTTGAGAAAATATATGAAGACGCTACACCAGGGTTTACATCCATCCATGCGTTTTTAGCGCGATCCCAAGGTGGGGTAGCAATACGCACATTAAGCATAATCTCTTTGCCTTCTGCAGGGTAGGAAGCCATGGAGTAGGCTCGCTCTACCAAATCAGTGTTTTTCATTGTTAAATCCCATAGACCAAACTTATCCCACTCAAGTTGGAATTTTTTAAGATCATCGGGATGTTCTTCTGGATGCGCTGTGATGTCTATGTCTTTGTATGAAACCTCACAAGGGGGAATTTCTATCTGAATATATCCACCTGCTTGGTAGTCCATATCATCGGGGATTTCAACAACAAATTCTTTGATAAATGAAGCAACGTTCCAGTTACGAACTACGGTAGCTTCGTATTTTTTAATCCCAAAGACCTCTTCAGGTACTTCGATGACCATGTCTTGTTTTACTTTTACCTGACATCCTAAACGCCACCCTTCCGCTATTTCTTTGCGGGTGAAGTGGGGCTTTTCTGTGGGCAGAATTTCGCCTCCGCCATCTTTAATGATGCATTTACATTGAATGCATGTACCACCACCTCCACAGGCAGAGGGTAAAAATATTTTATTGTTTCCAAGAGTGGTCAACAGAGTGCTTCCTGAGCTTACTTCTACATCTTTTTCGCCGTTTATAAACAATTTAACGGGTCCAGAAGGCATCAATTTGGCTTTAACACCCAATAGCATGCCCACCAGCAAAAAGACGATGAACATAAAGACGATAACACTTGATATGATTACTGTAGTATCCATTTGCAATAGCTATATTTTAATTCCCATAAAACTCATAAACCCGATGGCCATCAAGCCTGTGATAATGAAGGTGATGCCTAAACCACGCAGTGGAGCAGGTATGTTAGAGTACGCAATTTTTTCTCGAATGGCGGCAATGGCTAAGATGGCCAGCAACCAACCAATTCCAGAACCAAACCCATAGATGGCAGACTCCCCTATTCCAGCAAAGTCTTTTTGCTGCATAAATAGGCTACCACCAAGTATCGCACAGTTTACGGCTATAAGAGGAAGGAAAATTCCCAAAGCGCCATAAAGTGGAGGTGCAAACTTTTCAATAATCATTTCTACCAATTGTACCATAGATGCGATTACAGCAATAAACATGATAAAGCTCAAGAAGCTTAGGTCAATGTTTTGATAACCATCACCGAGCCAAACCAAGGCTCCTGGCCTTAGTAAATAGTTGTCCAACAAATAGTTGATGGGTACGGTAATAGAAAGCACGAAAATAACAGCAAGACCCATGCCCATGGCTGTTTTAACAGTTTTGGATACGGCTAAATAAGAACACATGCCTAGGAAGTAGGCGAAAATCATGTTCTCAATAAAAATACTTCTAACAAAAAGGTTTACGTAATCCATGACTTAGTTTTTTTCGATGAGTTTGCGGTTACGTGCACGTTGGAACCATATAATAAGTCCAACAGTGATTAGAGCCATCGGAGACAACAACATAAAACCGTTGTTGACATAGCCCATTTCATAAAGAGCTTCGGGTATTACTTGAAAGCCATAAAGTTTTCCAGAACCGAATAATTCCCTGAAAAAAGCGACGAGTATCAACATCATTCCGTATCCAAGGGCATTTCCTACACCATCCAAAAAAGACCTCCAAACACCATTGCCTAAGGCAAAAGCTTCTAGCCTACCCATAACGATGCAGTTGGTAATTATCAATCCAACAAAGATGGATAATTGCTTACTCACATCATAAGCGTAAGCACGTAAAACCTGGTCAACTAAGATTACCATGGAGGCAACTACAACGAGTTGAACAATGATACGGATACGGTTGGGGATTAGGTTTCTAAGCAAAGAAACAATGACATTACTGGCAGCCATTACAGCGATGACCGATAGTGTCATCACAACAGCGGGCTTTAGCTGAACAGTGATCGCCAGAGCAGAACATATTCCCAATACCTGAACGGTGATGGGGTTGTTGTCATCGAGAGGATCTTTAAGTAAGGCCCTGTTTTTCTTTGAAAAAAGAGGCTCCCGCTCTTTGGCAAGGAATAGAAATATTGGTTTCTTGGATTTTTTGGCAGACATAATGCTATTCGTTAAATGCGATTGTTTGAGTGGTCTTGTTAAAATATGGGAGGTAATGACTCAAGCGCTCCAATATCATATCAGAAACTCCATCTCCCGTAATGGTGGCTCCTGAGATGGCATCGACTTCATGGTCGTTTTTGTCTAAATCTTTGGGGTCATTGTTGGTTTTTGAAACCGCAATACCTACTAAACTACCAGTATTGTCAAATACTTTTTCACCAACAAATCGGTTCATAAACCAGTCTTGAGTAATTTCAGCACCCAAACCTGCAGTTTCAGCTTTGTGATCAAAAACAGCCCCTTTGATGGTATTCTTATCAGAATCTAGAGCCACATAACCCCATATGGCGTCCCATAATCCAGAGCCTCGCAATGGTATGATATAATAGTCGTTGTCACTTACGTTGGCAATGTAGAGTGGAAAACGTTGATCTGTGGGATTTTTTTTGATTTCAATAGCCAAGTTGATATCGGAGAAAGCACTTACTTCGGCGTCAACAGATCCGTCATTTCTTAATGCCAATTGATCTGTGATGTACTGATTGAACAATTTCTCAGCGCCATCACGATCGGTTTCTACGCCAATGGTAGCTAAAATGTTTTGCATCTTTTCTTTGCGAACATTGTCTTGTTGGAGGTCTTTGAGCGAACTGGCAGTAAAAGCCAATACAGAAGCAACCACAACTACCATCGCAGCAGCAAATCCAAAAGTATATCCGTTTGAGTCTCTATTCATAACTATGCTGTTTGAATATTAGCTGTTTTAAGGCTACGTTTTTTTCGTTTGTTGATATTCCCCTCTATGATGTAATAGTCAATTGTAGGGGCAAAGACGTTCATTAATAAGATGGCCAGCATAACTCCTTCAGGGTATGCAGGGTTGAACACTCGGATGAGGATGCAAAGTACACCCACTAGAATTCCATAAATCCACTTTCCTTTTTGAGTTTGTGCGGCAGAGACAGGGTCTGTAGCCATAAAGACAACTCCAAAAGCAAATCCACCAACAATCAAGTGGTTCATCCAGCTAAAGTCCATCAGGGCATTGGCTCCCCATAGGTTGAACAAAAAGCCCATACCGGCAGCACCTAATACACTTCCTAGCATGATTCGCCAGCTTCCTACGCCCGTAAAAATCAAAATGGCAGCTCCTACCAACACCCAAAGAGTCGATGTTTCAGCAATTGAGCCTGGTATGGCACCACTAAACATTTCGAACATTGAATAATTGACTTCAGCACCAGATGCCAAACTACCTAATATGGTTTCTCCTGAGACACCATCTACATTAGTGGCTTCAGAAACCCAAACTTTATTTCCCGACATATAAGTTGGATAAGCAAAAAATGCAAAAGCCCTTGCTGTTAGAGCTGGGTTTAAAATGTTCATTCCCGTACCACCAAAAGCTTCTTTAGCAATCAAAACAGCGAAAGCAACGGAAAGACCTACCATCCATAGCGGGATGTCCACGGGCATGATCATGGGGATTAAGAGACCTGTTACCAAATAACCTTCGTTTACTTCATGACCCCTGTATACTGCGAAAGCAAACTCTATCGCCAGTCCGACGCCATAAGAAACAGCAATCATTGGTAATATCTTCATGGCTCCATGAAGGAAAGCATCTATGAAGGTAAAAGCTTCACCTGTTTGAATAAAGTACTGATAACCTGTGTTATATATTCCGTACAACAAAGCAGGAACGAGTGCAATAATAACTGTAACCATAGTACGCTTAAGGTCTACAGCATCACGGATATGAGCACCTTTGTGAGTGGTGTGGTTAGGCACAAACAAAAAAGTGTCAAAGGCATTGACCGCAGGAGCAAATCTCTCCCACTTGGAACCCTTTGCAAATGGTTTTTTTAGCTGGTCTAATTTTTCTCTTAACTTCATCATAATTTTTTTAACCTACTTCTTTAATCATCAAATCCAAGGCTTCCCTAACAATTGCTTGAGCTTCAAGCTTAGAAGAACTAGAATAATCGATAAGGGCAAAATCCTCGGGAGCAACTTCATAGATTCCTAAATTTTCCATTTTTTCAATGTCCTGGGACATACATGCTTTGAGCAATTGCATGGGATAAATATCCATTGGAAAAACACGCTCCATCTCACCAGTAACTACCAAGGCACGCTCCTCACCATTCATATTAGTGTCAGGTGCATACACTCTTTTGGGAAACAACCAAGACAAAGAAGTGTTGGACATACTGTGTATGGAACTCCCAACAAATGGCAACCAACCAAACATGCGGTAACGGTTGCCTTCAGGCAGTATCGATAGGTCGTTGTTGTAATAACCTAAGTGACCGTCGTGAGCAACAGAATCGCCATTCAACACATTCCCATTGATGACACGTGTTGGCATGTTTTGATCGACTTCTGCATCTTTCAAAATAGAACTTATAGAAGCACCTATGGTCGTTTTGTAATAACTCGGTTGTGCTACTGGACTGCCCGAAACCGCAATGGTTCGAGAAGCATCAAAAGTTCCATTGAGGAAAAAGCGACCTATGTTGGCAACATCTTCTGCGCCTACTGTCCAAACGGTTTCCCCTGCATTGACCGGATCAATGTGGTGAATTTGAACACCAACATTTCCAGCAGGATGAGGGCCATTGACCCTGTGTATCTCGCAATTTTTTATGGAGGACAAAATCGAATCACCTTTTGAAGGAATGCTCAAATGAACTTTTGGGGCAAGCTTAGCTAGCATATCAATTCCTAACTGAAATGCCTCTTGCTGACCGTCAAGAACAATGTCAAGGTCTGCCGCTAGTGGTGCAGTGGCATAGGCACTGATAAAAATAGCTTTTGGAGACCGATCAGGATCAGCAATCACATCGTAGGGACGTTGTTTGATGTAAGGCCAATTACCAGACTCTAATAACAACTCACGAACTTGTTCGGCAGTAATGCTCTCTAGCTTTGGCAATTTGTGTTTTACAGAAACCTGTTTAGAATCAGCCTCAATAAAAAGGTTTAAAATTTTACGCTTGGCCCCTCTCTGTACTTCCTTGAGTGTTCCCGAAACGGGAGATACAAACTTTATCTTATCTTGATATTTAGAAAAAAACAAAGGCTGACCTGCTTTGACTTTTTGACCTTTTTTTAATAAAAGCTTAGGAAAAACACCGTGAAAATCAGTGGGTTTGAGCGCGTAGTTATTTGTTTGGGGAGCTTGTTTGATAATGTTCGCAGCAGCCCCTTTGAGGTTTAGTTGTAGACCTTTACGGATCTTAATGTCGATGGACATATTGTCTATGCTATTTTGACTGCAAATTTATCAAGTTCGGAGCGCATTCGGAAAGGTTTCAATAGGTATCATTCTTATTTATATTCATTCCAAATAATTTGTTTAACGTGGTAAAATTCCATTGAAATTCAACTAAAAAAAGCACCTTCTTATTTTGGTTATATTTAGGCCCATTTACAAAGTGTTTGAATTGAGAAAGATTAAACAAATTATATTGTTCTTGTTTTCGTTCATGAGTTTTAGCCAAACCTTGACTGAGCAAATACCCCCTCCATACATTCAAACAGTCATTTTTTCTACGGACGCCCTAACGAACAACATGCCCATCATTGAAAGAAATCAGACTCTGAGGCTCAGTTTTGATGATTTGCGTGGAAATGAAGCTACCTACTATTATCAAGTCGTTCGAGCAGAAGCCGATTGGTCACCCACAAAGTTGTTTGAATCTGAATATTTAGATGGGTTTAATGACTTACGAATTCGCAACATGGAAAACGCATATGGGACACTTCAGAGCTACACACATTATCAATTGGAAATCCCAAACGCTGACACCAATATCAAACTAAGTGGAAATTACTTGTTAATAATCTCAAATAGAGAAGGCGATGTGGTGTTTAGCAAAAAGTTTTTGGTTGCTGAAAACAAGGTTGCTGTTGGGGTAAGTGTTCACCGCCTGCGTGAACTTTCTGAAATTGATCGCAAACAACGGCTTGAACTTCAGGTACCCCTTACAGGCTTGAACATACGACAACCTGAAAAAGAAATGAGTGTTTTTGTTGTTCAAAACCAACAATGGAACACCCTAAAAAAGATTCATCGCTTTGACTACAACATCAATCAAATACTACAATACATGTATGCACCAGAGTTGGTTTTTGAAGGCGGAAACGAATATCATTATTTCGACACCAAAGACTTGCGTTCAAGCGGAGGAAACGTAGCTTATGTTTTAAGAGAGAATTTGTACCAAAGCATTTTGTATCCTAACTACATACGCAATGGCTTGGTATATACCTATGCGCCCGACATTAACGGTAGTTACGTAGTACAAACACTCAACGGAACTCAGCCAGACACTGAAGCTGATTACACACAAGTGGTTTTTGGATTACGCGCCAAACCTTCTTTCCCTGAAATTCACTATTACGTTAGTGGAAATTTTAATTACAATCAACCCCAAAAGCAACACAAATTAAACTACGTTGAGTCGCTTGGGTATTATAGCCTAACACTTCCACTCAAACAGGGGGTGTACAACTATAAATTTAAGTTCAAAGACCAAAACAACCAATGGGTTGAAAATGGAGTTTCAGGAAGCCACTGGGAAACCGAGAATGACTATACAGCCCTAGTGTACGTTCGTCAGTTTGGAGAACGATTTGACCGATTGGTCGGAGTGGGGTACGGAAATTCAAATAAAATATCGGATTAAGGCATGTTAATTGAGTTTGGATTTTTTGTAAATTAGCTTTATGGTCCAGCAGGTTACACGTGGCATACGAATTTCAGTAGAAACTTTTTTTGAAGGAACTTACTTCAAGAACTACAGAGTGCAGTATTCTTTTAGTTACCGAATTTCGATCATGAATCAAGGAAAAGACATTGTTCAGTTGCAATCTCGTCATTGGAAAATTTTTGACTCTTTGATGCCCACAACCGTCATAGATGGCGAAGGGGTCGTTGGAAAAAAACCTGTCATAAAACCTGGCCAAACACATACTTACAGCTCCGGATGTTTGATCCAATCTTCTGTGGGTGCGATGAACGGTTATTTTAATATGGTAAACCTTGCCACCACCAAAAAATTCAGAGCCTACATACCTAAATTCAAGCTGAGTCCGGCTTTTGCATTAAATTAAATATATATAACATATTTGTTTAAATTTGTTATAATTTAATATATCAATGTTATGTCATTTGGCTTTTTTAACCTAGAAACACCTGTAAACGAACCCACCCTTGAATACAAACCTGGATCTCCAGAACGCAAAAAAGTTCTGGATGCATACAAGAAAATGTACAATGACCACGTCCAGGTTCCATTGTACCTAGGAGAAGGCGAGGTATTCACCAGTGAGAGAAAAGACATCAGCCCCCCTCACGATCACAAACATGTCATTGGAACTTACAGCATTGCTGAGGAAAAACATGTTCACAAAGCGATCGCCAATGCTTTGGAAGCTCGAAAAAAATGGGTGACTATGTCATGGGAGCATCGAATTTCTATTTTTCTGAAAGCAGCCGATCTGATTTCTGGACCCTACAGGTCTATTATAAATGCTGGAACCATGTTGGGGCAATCTAAAAATATTTTCCAAGCAGAAATTGATGCAGCTTGTGAGTTTGTAGATTTTTTAAAGTTTAACGCAGCCTTTGCATCTGACATATACAACCAACAACCTGCTCCAGGGCATGGTGTCTTTAATCGAATTGAGCATCGACCCCTAGAAGGGTTTACTTATTCAGTTACCCCATTCAATTTTACGGCCATTGCTGGAAACCTTTGTGCTTCTATGGCCATGATGGGCAACGTAGTTGTTTGGAAGCCTAGTGATCATCAGATGTACACTGCTAAAATCATTATGGACATTTTTAAAGAAGCGGGGCTCCCAGATGGAGTAGTCACCATGGTTTCGGGAGACCCTGAAATGATTTCGGACATTGTGCTATCACACCCTGACTTTGCAGGTTTACATTTTACGGGGTCAACCTTTGTATTTCAAAAATTATGGAAAAAAATAGGAAATCAAATTGAGCAATACAGAACCTACCCGAGAATTGTTGGGGAAACGGGCGGTAAAGATTTTATTTTAGCCCACCCTAGTGCCAATATTGAGGTCGTCGCTACAGCGATTACCCGTGGGGCTTTCGAATACCAAGGACAAAAATGTTCGGCTGCCTCTAGGATCTATTTACCTGAGTCGATTGCAAAACCTATTATTGACAAATTAGTCGAAAATGTCGAAAGCTTTACAATCGGAAGCCCTGAGGATATGAGTCATTTTATTACGGCAGTCATTCACGAGAGTTCTTTTGACAAACTTGCTTCATATATAGATGCTGCACATGAAGATTCTGAAGTAAAAGTATTGGCTGGAGGCACCTATGATAAATCCGAAGGATATTTTGTGTCACCCACCGTATTACTCACCACAAATCCGAAATACACTACAATGGAAACAGAACTCTTTGGTCCTGTTGTCACAATCTATGTGTATCCCGATGAAGAATGGGTAGCCACCATGGCACTTGTTGACAGCACTTCGATCTATGGACTTACTGGGGCTGTCATCGCTCAAGATCGCATGGCAATTGAAGAAGCAAGCAGATATTTGGTCAATGCTGCTGGTAATTTTTACATCAACGACAAGCCAAGTGGAGCGGTCGTTGGCCAACAGCCATTTGGAGGTGCTAGAGCATCTGGAACCAATGACAAAGCGGGTTCTATGCAAAATTTACTAAGGTGGGTGTCTCCAAGATTGATCAAAGAAACCATGGTACCCCCCAAAAACTACAGGTACCCACATATGGGTTAGTTTAAAGGCAAATAAACAACCGATTTGGTTTTAAAAAATTCTTCTGAAAAATGGGTTGACAAAGGGGTGATTTCTGCTTTAGGAAATATGGATAATTCTTCTGTCAAATCACCTCCTTTTAAGTAGAAAATCCCATTAGAAGTGGGATGATTGTTAACGGGTGAGATTTTATCATCAATCCATTTTACAAAAGTGTTCATTTGGGCTACTGCCCTACTGACAACAAAATCATATTGTGAGTTGAGTTGCTCGGCGCGTACATGCTGAGCTGTAAGATTTTTCAACCCCAAGGCATCGCCCACGGCACGAACTACTTTTATTTTCTTCCCTATAGAATCTACAAGGTGAAATTGGGTTTCCGGAAACATAACCGCAAGTGGAATCCCAGGGAATCCTCCTCCAGTGCCAACATCTAACACATGCGCATCGGGCAAAAACTCAATACATTTGGCAATCCCTAAAGCATGCAACACATGTCTTTCGTAAAGTGCATCAATATCAGTCCTCGAAATCACATTGATCTTTGCATTCCAATTACGATACAAAGAACCCATCTGTTCGAACTGGCTCAATTGATGTTGGGTACAATCCGGAAAATACTTTAATATAATATTCACAATTTTACATCTTCAACAAAAATATACGAAACGCAGCATTTTATGTTAAAAAAAATCAATCCTAACATGAATTTATTGGTTACTTTTATCGCTTAAATTTTTTTATGAAAATTCCAAAAGGACAGATTCGGTTTGAGAGGCGCGATCCAAAGCTTTTTTTTAAGACTCTTAACAGTCGTGTGAATCAGTATTTTAAAGAAAATAAGATCAAAAAAACAGGTAATTGGAAGTTGTATTTGAAAACATTAGTGATGTTTTCAATCTTTATCATTCCTTATGTTTTAATTCTTTCACTCGATATCAACCAATGGTTTAAGCTCTTGTTTTGTGTTTGCATCGGAGTTGGAATGGCAGGCATTGGCATGAATGTAATGCATGATGGCAACCACGGATCATACTCTAAATATGATTGGATAAACAGACTCATGGGTGGCTCGATATATATATTGGCTGGAAATGTTTTTAATTGGAAAGTACAGCACAATGTACTTCACCACACTTTTACAAACATTCACGGACACGATGAAGACCTAGAAGCGGGTGTTGTGTTGCGTTTTAGCAAGCACTCGAAGTGGAACAGGTTTCACCGTTTTCAACATTTGTATTTTATCGTGTTGTATGGCTTACTCACTATCAAATGGGCATTGGTAACAGATTTTCTACAACTCAAGCGCTATTTAAAAAACAACCTATCACATAAAAAGAACCTAAAACCTCGACGAGAGTGGAGTGTGCTAATCTTTTCTAAAGTGTTCTATTTAATGATTTGGATTGTGCTGCCCCTTCTTATTTTGGAGCTTAGTTGGTGGAAAATATTGATTGGATTTTTTGTAATGCATTATACAGCAGGTCTTATTTTAAGCACCATTTTTCAATTGGCTCACATTGTTGAACCAGCCCAAATGCCGATGCCAACTGAAAAAGGGGGTATCAAAAATACATGGGCCATTCATCAGCTATTCACGACTGTTAATTTTTCTGTAAACAATCGTTTTATCCGATGGTTCACTGGGGGACTAAATCATCAAATTGAACATCATATTTTCCCATACATAAGTCACATACACTATTTTCAGATTTCTAAAATTGTAAAAAAGACGGCTAAAGAATTTGAATTGCCTTACCATGAATTTCGTTCCACTCGAGCTGCTTTGGCATCACATTATTATCTCTTAAAAAACATGGGGCAAAAACCCATTGCTGTAAAAGCATAAAACTATGAGCAAACAACTTTCTACACGGATTACCAATTTACCTGCCTCAGCTACATTGGCAATGGCAGCAAAAGCTAGAGAACTCAAGCAACAAGGAATTGATATCATCGGACTCAGTCTTGGAGAACCTGATTTCAACACACCAGAGTTCATTAAAGAAGCAGCCATTAAAGCCGTACAGGACAATTATAATTCCTACACACCCGTAGATGGTTATTTGGATCTAAAAGAAGCGATATGCAGAAAATTCAAGCGCGACAATCATATAAATTATCAACCTTCTCAAATTGTTGTTTCTACAGGTGCTAAACAATCTATTGCAAATGCCATTCAAGTTTTAGTCGATCCAGGAGACGATGTGTTGCTTGTAGCGCCCTATTGGGTTAGTTATGCTGCTATCGTGATGTTAGCCGAAGGCAATCCGATTGAAATTTACTCAGATATTGAAACAGATTTTAAAATTACCCCTCAACAACTTGAGGCGGCAATCACACCTAAAACCAAAATGGTGGTGATTAACTCTCCGAACAACCCAAGTGGGTCTGTCTATACAGAAGCTGAATACAGAGCTTTGGCAACTGTTCTTGAAAAACACCCTGACATCTACATTCTTTCTGACGAAATTTATGAGCACATCAATTATGGGGTTCCTCATTTTAGCTTTGCTTGTATAGAATCTATGTACGACCGTACGATTACAGTCAATGGAGTGGCAAAGGCCTTTGCCATGACTGGATGGAGAGTTGGGTATATTGGAGCACCCGACTGGATAGCAAAGGCATGCACCAAAATGCAAGGACAGATTACCAGCGGTACCAATTGTATTGCTCAAAGAGCTACCATAGCAGCACTGGATGCTCCAGTAGAACAAATTCGATATATGATCGATGAGTTTGCATCTCGAAGGGAGTTGATTCTAGATTTACTGAGCACCATCAACGGGTTTAAACTCAACCAACCCAAAGGTGCATTCTATGTGTTCCCTGATGTATCTCATTATTTTGGTAAAACAATCAAAGGGAAAAAGATTGAAAACGCATCTGATTTTGCGCTTTATTTACTCGAGGAAGCACACGTGGCAACAGTTACAGGTGAGGCGTTTGGCTGTCCAAATAACATTCGAATTTCATATGCAGCATCCACAAAGGAAATCGTTGAAGCAATCAAAAGAATCAAAGAGGCTCTTGCTTAATAATCTCTCCAAAAATAAGGAGTGAACAACATTAAAACAGTAAAAAGTTCCAATCGGCCAACGAGCATGTAAAAACTACTCCACCACTTGGCAATAACTGGGATTTCGGAAAAATTCAGAGCTGGTCCTACAGATCCCAATCCTGGCCCTACATTACCCAAGCTTGAGGCAGAAGCACCTACAGCAGAAGTGAAGTCAAGTCCTGAAAAACTAAAAACACCTGCGCCTATGATAAACAGAATCATGTATAGAATAAAAAAGGCCAAAATCTTAAACACAAAGCTTTGATCGATTGAAGTGTTGTTGAGGCGTAACGACAAAATTGCGCTGGGATGAAGGGATTTTTTAAATTCTAAAAAACTATTTTTTATCAAAATCAAATGACGAACTACTTTAATTCCACCAGAAGTAGAACCAGACGAGCCTCCTAAGAAGAAAAGTCCGAAAAACAACATGGTCAAAAATGGCGTAAATGAGGTGAAATCAGCAGTAACAAGCCCAGTAGTGGTAATCACAGCCACTACCTGAAACAAAGCATGACGAAAGCTGCTCTCAAGTTTCCCTAAAACTTGGGGATGATCAATAATTGATGCTGAACTAAGGTCTACTTTGGAGTAAATTCCTAAAAAAATGATGATTGTAAAAGCGATTACAAAACCTGCGTACCAGCGAAATTCATTGTCAGAAAATACTTTTTTAAATTTTCCCTTTAATGCCAAATAGATTAAAACGAAATTGGATCCAGCTAAAAACATGAACGCAATAACAATGTACTGAACGGCAGGCAAATGGTTCCAGTATGCCATGCTATTGTTTTTGGTTGAAAAACCACCTGATGCCATCGTACTCATCGCATGATTTACAGCATCAAAAACAGACATACCAGCCATCGATAAAAGCAAGGTTTGCAATGCTGTAAACCCAACATAAATATACCACAAGCGTTTTGCTGTATCACTGATGCGAGGATGAAGCTTGTCACCACCAACAACGGGCGCTTCTGCGCTAAACAACTGCACACCTCCAATTCCAAGAAGGGGAAGAATGGCAATCGCTAAGACAATGATTCCCATGCCCCCTAACCAGTGGGTTAGAGATCGCCACAGTATCAAACTTTTGGGCAGAGACTCTATGTCTTGGATAATGGTAGCACCCGTAGCCGTATACCCTGACATGGTTTCAAAAAAAGCATCGGTAACTGATTGAACAGATCCGGTAAGCAGATAAGGTAAGGTTCCAAAAACAACCATCACCAACCACCCTAAGACCACGATTAAATAGCCATCACGTTTTTTAATCTCTCTCTTTTGTTTGAGGGTCAACAACATCATTGATAGACCTACTCCAAAAGTAATTCCTGTAGATAATAACAGTCCTGAGCTTGCACCATCATCTACTATCAAACTCACCAATGTAGCAACCAGCATGGCTGCGGCGTTGAAAAGCAACAACAACCCAAGTATGTGCAAAATGGTTTTGTAATGAAACATGCTTAACGAAACATACGTTCAATTCTAGAAATGGATTTGGGCAAGCAACAAACCAACACACGGTCCCCGGCGAAAATTTCAAAATCCCCCAATGCTATCACTCCTTCTCCATTGCGTATCACACCTCCTATGGTAGCCGTTCGGGACAAGTCTAAATCACGAATTTTTTTTCCTAAAACTTTGGACTCAGGGCTGACAACAAATTCTAATATCTCAGCGTCCATATTATTGAGCTTGGCCAAATCTACAACCTTCCCTTTGCGTATGTATCTAAAAATGGTGTTAGCGGTCAATAATTTTTTATTGATCAGCGTGTCGACACCAATAGATTTAGTCAGCTCAAAATAGTCGGTGTTTTCTATTAAGGCGATAATTTTAGATACATGTTTTGACTTAGCCATTAAGCAAGACATAATATTGGTTTCAGAATCATCGGTAACACCCAGAAAGGCATCCATACCTTCAATATTTTCCTCTACAAGTAGCTCAACATTGCGTCCATCTCCATGAATCACTAAGGTATTGGGAAGGCGTTCGGCAAGTGAAATGGCTTTCTCTTTGTCTAGCTCTACTAATTTCACACGAACTCCTTTAGCACAAAGCTCCTCTGCAGTCTTAGAACCAATACGTCCTCCGCCAAGGATCATCACATCTTCGACATTTTTTTGGGTAAAGCCAGTGAGTTTATACAGCTCATCCATTCCTTCTTTAGAGCTGATAAAATACACTTGATCTCCCGCTTCAAACATCGTATCCCCTCTGGGGATGAGCGTTGATGTGCTGTCAACCCTTTTGATGGCAATCGGCATAAAGTGAACTTCAGGAAAAAAAGCAGCAGCTTGTTTGACAGACTTACCAACAAAAGGAGCAGAAGTTTGCAAGGTAGTGCCCATCATAGTCAAGGCACCTCCTTCAAACTCATAACTATTGTTAAAAGCAGATTGATTGACCAAAAGTTGAATTTCTTTAGCCGCAAGTTCCTCGGGTGAAATGAGTTCATCAATTCCTAATGAATGAAAGTCAACATCTTGTTTGTACTTGTCAAATTCAATATTGGTTACACGGGCAATGGTGCGTTTACAACCCAATTGTTTGGCCAGCAAACAGCACATCAAATTTGTTGTCTCAGAGGGTGTCACCGCTATCATCATATCAGAGGCACCCGCATCTGCTTTTTTGAGTGTACTCAGTGCAGATGGGTCGCCTTTGATGGCCCGAATATCCAAATGGGTATCGGCATAATTGAGATCATCCTTGACACAGTCAATGAGTGTAATGTCTTGAGACTCAAACGAAAGCAATTTTGCCAAGTGAAGTCCCACATCGCTTGCTCCTGCTATGATAATTTTCATGAAGGGCTAATGGTTTGTCGGTACAAATATAGAAGATTTTGCGTTGAGCCCCCAGAATGGCCTTTTGTTCGTCCATTCGATTATCTTTGCTTAAAAATTGTTATGTCCAAAAAAATGGTCACTCCCTACAAAAACTCGAAGCAAACCAAGAAGCAGCAGGTTACTCAGATGTTTGACAATATCGCTTCTAACTACGATATGCTCAATCGAGTGATTTCAATGGGAATCGACAAAAAATGGCGCAACACCTTAGTGAAAATGGTTCAAAAACAAAACCCAAATACTATATTGGACTTAGCTACAGGAACAGGCGATTTGGCTCTTGCTCTGAGCAACATCGAAAAGACAAAGATTACAGGGTTAGACATTGCACCTGAAATGCTTGCTATCGGCAAAAACAAAGTGAAAGAAAGAGAATTAGAAAAACGTATCGATATGGTGGTAGGCGACGCAGAATCTTTGCCATTCGATGACGCATCCATCGACGCTGCTACTGTTGCTTTTGGAGTGCGTAATTTTGGCGATCTAGACAAAGGATTACAAGAAATTTTACGCATTCTTAAGCCGCATGGACAGCTCTATGTACTAGAAACATCTGTGCCAACCAAATTCCCTTTCAAACAAGGTTATCAGGTTTACAGCAAAATGTTCTTACCAATCATTGGAAGGCTTTTTTCAAAAGACAAAAGCGCATATGAATACCTATCCGACTCAGCAGCGGCGTTTCCACATGGGAAGGGGTTTAACAATATTTTAGAAAAAAATGGGTTTATTGAAGTAAACCATCACCCCCAAACTCTTGGTGTGGTAACGATCTATCATGCAAAAAAATCAAATCCTAGTGGGTAAGTATTTACTTTTTATAGCATTATTGGGAGGTGTTTTCTCATATGGACAACAAAGATATGTCCCAGATTATAGAAAATCATCTGAAAACAAACTGATTCGTTTTGGGTATTATCTTGGCCTTAACCACACAAATTTTAAGACTGATTATGTTGAAGATCGCCCTGAACAATTAAACATCAATCCCGAGTATGGTTTCAATGTTGGTCTGTTTGTCGATTTACGTTTGATCAACCATGTCAACCTTCGTTTTGAGCCTGGAATGTTTACTACCCAGCGTAACATTACTTTTCCAGACAGTTGGCCAGAAGCCACCTCTACAAACTTATCAAGAGAGCTTAAATCAACCTACATCCGATTGCCACTGGTTTTTAAGTTTTCTGCCCTTCGACTTCATAATGTACGACCCTATGTTATCGCAGGCGCTTCAACTTCTTTAAACTTGTCTAGTAAAGAAAACAGCACCGAAGACAACAACTCTGGGGAATTCAGAACAATCACTCAAATGCATGCTTTGGAGTTGGGTTTGGGTGTCGAACTCTACCTACCCTTTTTTAAATTTACCCCTTCCATTCGTGGAGTCTTTGGTTTGAATGATGAATTGGTTTCAGACTCTTGGACCAGCAATATTGATGGTTTAAAGACAAGAGGGGTCTTTTTGAATTTTATATTCGAGTAGCTTGACTCCTTCTGATTTCACTAATCAAAATTCCAGTCGCCATGGCCGCATTCAAACTTTCAGCCTTGCCGTATTGAGGAATTGAAACCTCATTATGGAGTTGACCAGCCACCAATGCCGACAAGCCTTGTCCCTCGTTTCCGATAACCAAAATAGTACGTTTAGGAATAGGAGTCTTGTAAATAGATTGTCCTTTCATAGAAGCTCCAACAATCATGTGATCTTTTTGCTCGGTTAGCCAATGATTTAGGTCAACATAACAAACACCAACACGCGCCAGTGAACCCATAGTTGCACGAACTACTTTAGGATTGTAGCAATCTACGGTATCCTTTGAGCAAACCAGCTCATTGATCCCAAACCAATCGCACAACCGAATGATGGTGCCCATATTTCCAGGGTCTTGAATACCATCGAGTGCTAAAATAAAATCTGTTTTAGAGCATAATGACTTATTGGGTATTGAAAAAACAGCCAGTGCGTTAGACGGTGTCTTTAAGTGACTTAAAGACTTCATTTGACTCAAATCAACAACCCACGCATTTTGATCTTTAAATAAAGTATTGTCTAAAACATACAATTCCTTAGGCAGATGACCCGCATGAATAAATTCAAGTATGGATTTATGCCCTTCTACAACAAACAAACCAGATTGGTTTCTGTGTTTTTTCTGAGAGAGTTGTTGAATGTACTTTGCCCGACTTTTGCTAAACATACAAATGACGTATTTTTGATGATTAAAGTGCGATTTTTGAAACACACCGATCCAAAAATACTATTATTCATTTGCTTTACCATCATCTTCGCTGGATGCAGTGTTCATAAAACGATGGATGAGAATCAGTTTTTACTCAGTGAAAACATTATTATGTACAATGGTGAAAAAACAAATGTCGATTCAATACGCAAACTCTTGCCTCAAAAAGCTAATACAAAATTATTAGGCATTCCACTGAAATTATTGTTGCACCAAGGAGCCAATCCAAATGCTGGGGACGATTTTGACCAATGGTTGCTCAGAAAACCCAAACGTCTTTCAAGGATGAAAAGTATATGGTCTCAGAAACAAATAGACCAAATGAGAGCCTACAAGATGCGTTTTCAAGAGTGGAAGACAAGAAACGGTGAACCACCCTCTCTGGTTGACTCAGTTCTGTACAACAATTATGCGAATAATATCCAAACCTACCTTTCTAATAATGGATTTTTTAAAGCAACAGTAGACGTAGAAGAAATTTTAGAAAACCAAAAGAGGAAAAGAAAAAATTTGGTTTACCATATCCAAACAGATCTCCCATACACCCTAGACACCATCAGCACTCAAATCCAAAGCCCAGTCATTGATTCACTGTACCGTGAAATTCAAAAAGGTTCTTTGATAAAAAGGGGCGACACTTTTAACACCTTGGCTTTTGAGGCAGAACGCAATCGCTTGTATCGACATTTTAGAAATTCAGGTGTTTATGATTTTCAATTAAACTCTATCGATTACGAGGTCTTATGGGATACAACTGGAACCGACTTCTTGCTTCCCACTAAAATTAACATAGAAACGCCACAGCCAAACAATCAGACCATAGGGTCTTTATCGAGCCATTCAATCAAAAAAATAAACAAGGTTACTGTTTATACCAGCGATGGTAGTAAAGAAATTTTAGTCCCAGACTATGAACAATCGACCTCTTTTGACGGACTTGAATTTTTCAGCGAAAACAAATTGCGTTACAGCCCAAAGATTCTCGCAGAAGCGATTGGTTTGCGTCCTGGAGATGTTTATAGCGATGAAGCTAGAGATAAAAGTTTGCGACAGCTCAATAGACTTCAGGTTTTTGAATACCCAACAATCAATTATAGCTATTCTGACAGCCTTCAAAAGAATTTAAATGCTTCTATTATTTTACATCCGAAAGAACGTTTTGGTCTTGAATTTGGGGCAGATCTTACACAGTCTAACATTCAAGATCAAGGGATTGCATTTAATTCAGGACTGAGCGTACTAAACATATTTGAAGGAGCCGAAAAACTACAACTTTCAGCACGAGGGACGATTGGTCGATCTGGCGATCAGGTGATTTCAGAGCTTGGAGGAGATATCAGCCTTAATATTCCCAGAATATTTGCTCCAAACATGTTTTCCAAGCTCATTCCAGTAGACCAAAAACCGAGTACAGCACTGAGTTTGGGGACCGCCATTCAAAACAACATTGGTTTGGATAAACAAACTTTTTCGGCCAACCTGAGTTATCGTTGGGAACCAAACGACTACAAACGCATTGATTTCAAACTGATAGACTTTGCTTTTATCAACAACCAGAATGTTGAAAATTATTATAACATTTACAACAATGCCTTTTCGGAACTCAATCAATTGGCTCTAAACATTTCTGGTACATCCGATTTTTTTGACAGCAACGCACTGGATATTCCCTTGGGTGTAGAATCGTTTGTAGATTTCGTGTTGTCGGGCAATTCAGAAATCGCTAGCAATAGTTCCGAATACCGTTTGGTACAACGAATTGACGAAAGAAAAAACAGACTTACACAAAACAACTTGATTTTGGGTTCAAGTTTTGATTTTGTTTATAATACTCAAACGGATTATTTTGATGAAAACTTCTCTCAAATTCGGTTTAAAATTGAAACCGTCGGCAATCTATTGCACCTATTATCCCCGAGTTTGAATTTGGAAGAACAGGGCGATTCATACTTGCTATTCGACTTACCCTACACTCAATACATCAAGGGAGAATTTGACTACATCAGACATTGGCTGTTAGGAGATGCCTCTGTTTTGGCCTTTCGGAGTTTTATTGGGCTGGCCCTTCCATTAGGAAACTCAACAAGCATACCATTTAGCCGCTCATATTTTTCTGGTGGAGCCAACGATAACCGGGCATGGGAAGTGTATAGATTGGGGCCAGGAAGCAGCAATACAGGAAATGAGTTCAACGAGGCAAACTTCAAATTGGCGCTCAATCTAGAATATAGATTTGATGTCATTGGTGCTCTCAAAGGAGCGTTATTTACGGATGTTGGAAATATCTGGAATTTAGGAGATGATGTAACAGATTCAAAAAGAAAATTTGAAGGGGTCAATGATCTTGAAGAATTAGCTGTGGGGTCTGGAATAGGACTCAGATATGATTTTGGTCTTTTTCTATTTCGTTTGGATACAGGGTTTAAAACACACAATCCGGCGCTTCCAAAACCTGATCGTTGGTTCACAGATTTCAAGCTTAGAAAAGCCAACTTTACAATTGGTATCAATTATCCTTTTTAGAGGATAAAATTTATACTATTTTTGCCGCTTAAAATATTAGAATAAATCACCATGAGTTTATCTTTTTCACCCGGTGTTATCACTGGAAAACAAGTTCAAGAAGTTTTCAAATTAGCCAAGGAAAAAAAATTCGCCTTACCTGCTGTTAATGTCATTGGATCCAATTCTATCAATGGCGTTTTAGAAACCGCTGCGGCACTTAACGCACCAGTAATCGTTCAATTTTCAAATGGAGGTGCCCAATTCAATGCTGGTAAAGCATTGAGCAATGAAGGACAAAAAGCTGCCATCGCAGGTGCTGTGGCAGGCGCGAAGCATGTACACCAATTAGCCAAAGCCTATGGAGCTGTTGTCATTCTTCACACCGATCACGCAGCTAAAAAACTACTACCATGGATCGATGGTTTGCTTGATGCTAGTGAGCAACACTTCAAAGAAACTGGAGCCCCTTTGTTCAGTTCACACATGATTGACCTTTCAGAAGAGCCCCTTGAAGAAAATATTGCCATTTGTAAAGAATACTTAGCCCGTATGTCTAAAATGGGAATGACTCTTGAGATTGAGTTAGGTGTAACAGGTGGTGAGGAAGATGGTGTTGACAACACTGATATTGACGTATCCAAACTCTACACCCAACCCGAAGAAGTAGCCTATGCTTTTGAGGAACTTTCTCTAGTAAGTGATCAATTCACGATTGCTGCGGCCTTCGGAAACGTCCACGGAGTATACAAACCTGGAAATGTTAAACTCACTCCAAAAATCCTAAAAAACTCACAAGAGCACGTAAGTGAAAAATATGGCGTTGACCACAACACCATTGATTTTGTATTCCATGGAGGATCTGGTTCTAGCCTAGAAGAAATTCGTGAGTCTATCGGATACGGAGTTATCAAAATGAACATTGACACTGACATGCAATATGCATACATGAGTGGTGTGAGAGATTATATCCAAGACAACAAAGATTTCCTCCAATCACAAATTGGAAACCCTGAGGGAGAGGATGTACCTAACAAAAAATTCTATGATCCACGAGTGTGGCTTCGTAAAGGAGAAAATGCCTTTGTTGAGCGACTCAAAAAAGCTTTTGAAGATCTAAACAATGTAAATACATTGTAGTTTATTTGGGTTTTATATATTTGATTAAAATTCGACCCTATGGATTGGTTTAAACGTACGACCAAAGGCATCCAAACAAGAACTGAGGAGAAAAAAGACACTCCTCAGGGGCTTTGGTACAAATCTCCCACGGGTAAAATAGTCGATACAGACGAATTAGCTAAAAACTTTTATGTTTCGCCAGAGGATGATTACCATGTTCGTGTAGGCAGTGATATATATTTCGAAATCCTTTTTGACAACAACAAATACAAAGAGTTGGATCCAACATTGACTTCAAAAGATCCACTAAAATTTGAAGACACAAAAAGTTATAAGACTCGTTTGCAAGCGGCTAAAAAGAAAACACATCTCAAAGATGCTGTTCGTACAGCTGTTGGGAACTCTAACGGGAATCCCTTGGTAGTGGCTTGTATGGATTTCGGATTTATTGGCGGCTCTATGGGGTCTGTAGTTGGTGAAAAAATATTCCGAGCAGCAGACCATGCCCTTAAAAATAAAATACCACTACTTGTCATTTCAAAATCTGGTGGTGCTCGCATGATGGAAGCAGCTCTTTCACTGATGCAGATGGCTAAAACCTCCGCCAAGTTGGCCCAGTTGGCAGATGCAGGTATTCCCTACATATCTTTATGCACAGACCCAACAACTGGAGGAACAACCGCCTCTTTTGCTATGTTGGGAGACATAAATATTGCTGAACCAGGTGCCTTGATTGGCTTTGCTGGACCCCGAGTCGTGAAAGACACAACAGGGCAAGACCTGCCCGATGGGTTTCAGACAGCAGAGTTTGTGTTGGAACATGGATTTCTAGATTTTATCACACACCGAAAAGAACTTAAGAAAAAAGTAAACTTGTATTTGGACTTGGTTCTTAACCGAGCATTGTCCCAATCTTAGTTTGCTTGAATAAAAATCTGTACATTTGCAGCCCTAAGAAAAGATCTTAGGAAATTACATAATAATCATTTACAATAATATTGGCATGTATCTAACAAAAGAAGTCAAAGAAGAAATTTTCAAAAAGTACGGTAAATCCGAAAAAAACACCGGATCTACAGAAGGACAAATTGCTTTGTTTACCCACCGCATCAACCACCTAACCACTCACTTGAAAAAAAATCACAAAGATTTTAACACAGAGCGTTCGTTGGTAAAATTGGTAGGTAAAAGAAGAAGTTTGCTCGACTATTTGAAAGGAAAAGACATCAATCGTTATCGAGAACTCATCAAAGAACTCGGTATCCGAAAGTAACATTAAAAGCATCATAGTTTTTCATTGGGGGGCTACGACAACAACACAACAACCCTTTTTTAATTTAAATGAAAAATATGATACCAAAAGTATTCTCTGAGTCTATAGACTTAGGTGATGGCCGTAGCATTACCATTGAAACGGGTAAGCTAGCCAAACAGGCAGATGGATCTGCCGTTATCCGCATGGGCAACGCCATGTTATTGGCTACCGTGGTTTCTGCACGCCAAGCCTCCCCCGTAGACTTTTTACCCTTAACGGTGGACTATCGCGAAAAATTTGCCGCTGCTGGACGTTTTCCGGGTGGTTTCTTTAAGCGTGAGGCCCGTCCGAGCAACGAAGAAATTCTAACCATGCGTTTGGTGGATCGTGTATTACGTCCACTCTTTCCAAAAGATTATCATGCCGAAACTCAGGTCATGATTCAACTCATGTCACATGACGAAGAGGTCATGCCCGATGCATTGGCTGGTTTGGCAGCCTCGACTGTCATTCAACTTTCAGACATCCCCTTTGAATATCCAATTTCTGAGGTACGTGTCGGCCGTGTAGATGGGGCTTTTATCGTGAACCCAAGTCGTGCGCAACTTGCTGAATCAGATGTAGACATTATGATCGGAGCAAGTGCTGATTCTGTAGCAATGGTTGAAGGAGAATTTGATGAAATCTCTGAAGAAGAAATGGCCGACGCCATTCGCTTTGGTCATGAAGCCATCAAAAAACAAATCGAAGCACAGGTCAAACTTGCAGAAGCAGTAGGGAAAAAAGAAACCCGTACATACGAAGAGGAGGACCACGATGAGGCACTCGAAAAGCAAGTACATGAATTTGTGTATGACAAATGCTACGAGATTGCCAAATTGGGATCTTCTAAACAGGATCGAAGTGAAAAATTCGGTGAAGTCAAGGAAGCCTTACAAACACAGTTCTCAGAAGAAGAGTTGGAAGAAAAAGGAGCCCTTGTTAACAAATACTTTAGTAAAGCTCAAAAAGAAGCCGTTCGTGAGTTGGTCTTAGCAGAAGGAGCTCGTCTAGATGGTCGTAAAACGACAGACATCCGACCCATCTGGTGTGAGGTAGATTATTTGCCCTCCACACACGGATCATCAGTCTTTACACGTGGAGAAACCCAAGCATTAGCGACGGTTACTTTGGGAACTTCTAGAGAGGCCAACGTTATTGATTTACCTTCTGAGCAAGGGGAAGAAACTTTTTACTTACATTACAATTTTCCACCCTTCTGTACAGGGGAGGCACGTCCACTGCGTGGCACCTCTCGCCGTGAGGTAGGTCATGGAAACCTGGCCCAACGTGCGCTTAAAAAAGTAATGCCTGACGATTGCCCTTATACGGTACGTGTGGTCTCTGAAGTATTAGAATCCAATGGTTCTTCTTCAATGGCTACGGTCTGTGCTGGGACGATGGCGTTGATGGATGCTGGTGTGCAAATCACCAATCCAGTTTCTGGTATTGCCATGGGATTGATTTCTGATGGAGAGCGCTTTGCTGTTCTTTCTGATATTTTAGGTGATGAAGATCACTTGGGTGATATGGACTTTAAAGTCACTGGAACTGCCAACGGAATTACTGCTTGTCAGATGGATATCAAAATCAAAGGACTTTCTTATGAGATCTTAATCCAAGCCTTGGAACAAGCTCGTGAGGGACGCCTTCATATTTTAGATAAGCTAACTGAAACGATAGAAACACCGGCTAGTGATGTGAAGCCACATGCACCAAAGATGGTGACCGCCACTATTGCGAATGACTTTATTGGACCATTTATTGGCCCAGGAGGTAAAGTAATCCAAGAGCTGCAAAAAGAAAGTAATACCACCATTGTCATCAATGAGGACCCTGTAACAGGTGAAGGTATTGTAGAAATTTTGGGTACGGATCAAGAAGGAATTGATATGGTATTGGCGAAAATCCAAGCCTTGACATTCCAGCCTGAAAAAGACGAAGTCTATGAGGTGAAAGTGATCAAAATTCTTGAATTTGGCGCTGTAGTAGAATACTTAGAAGCCCCTGGGAACGAAGTGCTGCTACACATTAGTGAGTTGGCATGGGAACGCACCAACAATGTGACAGATATTGTCAACCTAGGTGACACACTTGAGGTAAAGTACATGGGTATAGACCCACGAAGCAGAAAAGATCGTGTGTCGCGAAAGGTACTTACGGAAAAGCCCGAAGGCTACAAAGAACGCCCACCCCGCCAAGGAGGTGGAGGCGGACGTGACCGCCGCGGCGGACGCGACAACCGCAACCGCAGATAAAGCAAAAGCCCCGTTTGGGGCTTTTTTTTATGAATTAAATTTTCTACATTTGATAGACCAAATCTTAACATATACCCAATGGACTTACATGCCCTATTATCTGTCAAAAGAATTTTTCTTTTTGTTGGACTCTTCCTAACCCCTGCACTTCATGCACAAATCGCTTCCCTACCTTTTGAATTAAAAAAAAATGGACATATCATTTTTGAGGTACAGCTCAATGATCATCCTGAAAAATTAGAATTTCTTCTAGATACAGGAGCTTCTGGAGAATTGCTAGCCAAACATACTGCTGATAAACTTGGGATTTCCCTCAGCGAAGAACAACAGATCAACGCGACAGGAGTGAGTGGCAGTACCTCCTTGAATGTAATTCATAACCAACGACTCGATTTGGGACAGGGCATTTTCTTGCGCTTACGCAATTTAGCAGTTGCTGATAACCCAACAGATGGTCTTTTGGGTGCTACTATTTTTAGAAAATATGTTTGTTTAATCGACTACGACAATCGACAATTAGAACTCTATGAAAGTATTGATGATGTGGACAAAACAGGGTTTACAGAAATCCCTTTTACATTTGACAATCGAATCCCCATTCCGCAACTGGATATGGATTTTACACTTTCCAATGGTGAAACTTTTTCAGAACGCGTTTTTTACGACATAGGCGCAGGAACCTCTTTTATATTTAACACACCCTTTGCTGCCAAACTCAATATATTAAAGAAGTCTAAAGCCATTAAAACCATAAAGGTTGAAGGTGGACTTACCCAAACCAAAGTGACCCACAAAAAAGTGATGCTACCATCACTAGCTTTGGGAGGCCATCCGTTAGATTCTGTGGTGGTTCGCGTAACGAACTCAAAAAAAGGACTCTTGTCGTTTGAAAACTATGCCGGTGTCATCGGTTCGCAAATCGCCAAAAGGTTTAACACCATCATTGATTACAAGAATAAATTTATATACATTAAGCCCAATCAACGGAATTGATTGCGTAGATTACGCATTTACATTGATTTTTTTATTAAGTTGTGCAATATTATTTACCTAAACCTTGATTGTGAACAAAACAACACTTCTTATCTTTGCGTTTGTTACGATAAATTGTACAACCCATATGCAGATAGACCCTCCTATTGCCAAAAAAATAGAGGAAAAACTCCAGATACATGATGACACTCGAATCGACCCCTATTTTTGGATGCGACTGAGTGATGACCAAAAAGAAGCGGAAACTCCTGATGCACAAACGCAAGATGTATTGGACTATCTAAACGCCGAAAATGACTACCTCAAAAAAGTCATGAAACCGACCGAGGCCCTCCAAGAGACTTTATTTGAAGAAATCGTAGGTCGCATCAAACAAGACGATTCATCGGTTCCTGTTTCTGTGAATGGCTACACCTATTACACTCGATTTGAACAAGGAGAGGATTACCCATATTATTGTCGTAAACAAAACATTGAAAATGCGGAAGAAGAAATCATGCTCAATGGCCCCAAAATGGGCGAAAACAAAAGTTATTTTGCCGTAGGCGGAAGGAGTGTGAGCGAGAACAATCGTTTCTTGGCTTATGGAGTAGATTGGGTGTCTCGAAGAGAATACACTCTCTATTTTAAAGACTTGACAACAGGAGCGCTTTTAGAAGATAAGATAGAGAACACTACGGGCAGTGTCACTTGGGCCAATGACAACCAAACGGTTTTTTATGTAAAGAAAGATCCGCAAACTTTACGAGCAAATCAGATATACAAACACCGCTTGGGTACCCCCTCGAGCGATGACGAACTAGTGTATGAGGAAATAGATGAAACTTTTTCGTGTTGGGTTTATAAAACCAAATCGCGTGATTATTTGATGATAGGCTCTAGCCAAACCTTATCGACAGAGTTTCGTTTTTTAGATGCCAACACTCCCAATGGCATATGGAAAGTTGTGCATCCTAGAGAAAGAGAATTGGAATATTTTGTCGATCACTATGGAGACCATTTTTACATAGTTACCAACTGGGAAGCTAAAAATTTTAGATTGATGAAGACCCTTGTCAATCAATCTGAAAAAGAATATTGGAAGGAAATCATTCCGCATCGATCGAATGTGTTGCTGGAAGACATTGAAATCTTTAAAGACCACCTCGTTGTAAACGAAAGAGAAAATGGCCTCACACGATTGCGCGTGATTCAATGGGCAGATAACAGCGAACATTACATTTCTTTTAATGACCCCACCTATGCCGCTTGGGTTTCTAGCAACCCTGAGTTCGACACCACATTGCTGCGTTATGGATACAGCTCGCTTACCACCCCAACGACAATTTATGACTACAATCTCAACAATAAAGAACGTACACTTAAAAAACAAGATGAAGTTTTGGGTGGACAGTTCGATAGTGCCAATTATGTATCGGAGCGAATTATGGCCCCGAGTCGCGATGGAGAAACTCAAGTACCTATCTCTATCGTTTACCACAAGGATTATCAAAAAAGCGGTGACGAGCCTCTACTTCTATATGGTTATGGTTCATATGGCAATACGATAGACCCATGGTTTAGTTCATCTCGTTTAAGCCTTTTGGATCGTGGCTTTGCTTTTGCCATTGCGCATATTCGAGGGGGGCAAGAAATGGGTCGCTCTTGGTATGAAGATGGAAAGATGCTGAATAAAAAAAATACATTTTTCGATTTTATAGACGCAGGACAACACCTAGTTAAGATGGGCTACACCAACACATCACATTTGTATGCTCAGGGGGGCAGTGCAGGTGGTCTATTGGTGGGTGCGGTCATCAATATGGCACCTCAACTTTGGAATGGAGCCATAGCAGCCGTACCTTTTGTGGATGTGGTATCTACTATGTTAGACGAAACCATCCCCCTAACTACTTTCGAGTTTGATGAGTGGGGAAATCCAAAGGACAAGGAATATTATGAATACATAAAGTCCTATTCTCCCTACGACAATATCGTTGCCCAAGACTATCCCAACTTGCTTATTACAACGGGTTATTGGGACAGTCAGGTGCAGTATTGGGAGCCAGCCAAATGGATTGCCAAACTTAGAGACACCAAGACCAACAACAACACCTTAGTTATGGATTGTAATATGGAAGTGGGACATGGTGGTGCCTCGGGAAGATTTAAACGTTTTAAAGAGGTGGCTCTATCTTATGCCTTTTTGTTGGATTTAGAAAATCAAAAAAAGTAAGTTGAAAATGTAACCTTTTGGATGATGTGCACGTATAATCATTTGTAAAAGCACATTAATCCATACATGAGACAGTTAAAAATCACCAAGCAGGTTACCAATAGGGAAACTGCTTCGCTAGACAAGTATTTACAAGAAATTGGCAAAGTAGACCTTATTACTGCTGAACAAGAAGTTGAATTGGCTCAACGTATTAAGGCTGGAGATCAAATAGCTCTTGAAAAACTCACAAAAGCCAACTTGCGTTTTGTGGTTTCTGTAGCCAAACAGTATCAAAACCAAGGTCTGACCCTACCCGACCTCATCAATGAGGGCAATTTAGGGCTTATCAAAGCTGCGAAACGCTTTGATGAAACACGAGGTTTTAAATTTATCTCCTATGCGGTTTGGTGGATTCGCCAATCTATCTTACAAGCCCTAGCTGAGCAATCTCGTATTGTGCGTTTGCCTTTGAATAAGATCGGATCGATCAATAAGATCAATAAAACTTATGCTTATTTGGAGCAAGCTCATGAGCGTGTGCCTTCTGCAGAGGAAATTGCCAAAGAATTGGACATGACGGTTTCAGATGTAAAAGAATCTATGAAAAACACAGGTCGTCATGTGTCCATGGATGCACCCTTAGTGGAAGGTGAAGACTCAAACCTATACGATGTATTGTGTAGTGGAGAATCACCCAATCCAGATAGGGAATTACTGCACGAATCTTTACGTACTGAAATCAGTCGCGCTTTAGAAACACTGACTCCCAGAGAGTCTGATGTGGTTCGTCTGTATTTTGGATTGGGCAATCAACACCCGATGACACTAGAAGAGATCGGTGAAACATTTGATCTTACTCGTGAGCGAGTACGTCAGATTAAAGAAAAAGCCATTCGAAGACTCAAGCATACATCAAGAAGTAAAATTCTTAAAACTTATTTAGGTTAATGAGTCAGGTTCGCATAGCACCTTCTATGTTGGCAGCCGATTTTGCCAACCTCCAGCGCGATATTGAAATGGTCAATAACAGTGCTGCTGATTGGTTTCACTTAGATGTTATGGATGGGGTTTTTGTGCCCAACATCTCATTTGGAATGCCCGTCATAAAATCTATGGCTGAACATGCTACCAAAACATTAGATGTTCACCTGATGATTGTCGACCCTGATCGATATATTGACACGTTTGCACAGTTGGGTGCCGACATACTGACCGTACATCTTGAAGCTTGTACTCATCTACACCGCACCGTACAGTCCATAAAACAAGCAGGAATGAAAGCAGGAGTGGCTCTCAATCCGCACACTCCAGTTTCAGCCTTAGAGGGCATCATTCACGAATTAGATTTGGTTTGCTTGATGAGTGTCAATCCTGGTTTTGGGGGTCAATCTTTTATAGAGAGTACATATGATAAAGTGGTTGCCCTACGCCAAATAACCGATTCCAAAAAAGTCAACACCATTATTGAGATAGATGGCGGTGTAACCAGCGATAATGCAACCGCCTTAGTGGAAGCAGGAGCTGATGTTTTGGTAGCTGGCAGTTTTGTGTTCCGATCCGAAAACCCAACAGAGACCATCGCATCCCTTTCAAAACAAGTTAATCCATAGGTCATGCCAGTGGTTTTGGGCTTGATGAGTGGTACTTCTCTTGATGGCCTTGACCTATGCTGTGTTGCTTTTTCCGATGACTTACACAAGTTCGAAATCCTTGCCGCCAACACCCTTCCCTATCCCTCCTATTGGAAAGACCAACTAGAAAATGTTTTTTTTGCCAATGCAGAAGACATAAGCAAACTAGATTTGGATTATGGACGTTTTTTAGGGGAGCAGATCGTATGTTTTATTGAAGAAAACAACCTTCATTCTATCGACCTGATAGCATCGCATGGACACACTGTTTTTCACAAACCCGATCTGGGAATTACACTTCAAATTGGTGATGGAAAGCAAATTGCAAACCTGACTAAAATTCCAGTTGTTTACGATTTTCGACAGCAAGATGTAGAGTTAGGCGGACAGGGCGCTCCATTGGTTCCTGTGGGCGATGCTTTTCTCTTTGGCCAATATGACGCTTGTCTAAATTTGGGTGGATTTGCAAACATTTCGCATAAACAACTCAGGCAAACCCTTGCTTTTGACATCTGCGCGTGTAACCTCGTGTTGAATCGATTGGCAAAAAGTATGGGAAAAGACTACGACAACAACGGAAATTTTGCTCGAGCGGGACGCTTGAATAAATCTTTATTTGATCAATTGAATACCCTAGATTACCACCAACAGAAACCCCCTAAATCTTTGGGTAGAGAATATGTAGAAAGTACCGTATGGCCATTACTTGAAAACATTTCGTCTCTTGACGCCCTTCACACATATACCCATTACTTGGGAAAACAAATAGGAAATACACTTAATCAAATTGGTGGTAAGTCTTGTTTGACAACAGGAGGTGGGGCTTTTAACACTTATTTGACAGAACTTATTATTTCAAACACGGGGTGTGAAATCATCATTCCAAAAAAGGAATTGATCGATTTTAAAGAGGCACTTGTTTTTGCTTTATTAGGTTGGTTGCGCTACACAGGGAGAGATAATGTTTTTGCGAGAGTTACAGGAGCCTCAAAGAACCATAGCAGCGGACGCTTGGCAATGCCTTGAAATCTGTCTTAAATTATGTAACTTCATTGCCAAATCATCATAAAATGAGAAATTTGACTTTGGTATATGCAACCTTAATCTTAATGCTATTTGGCGCATGTAACACCACCCATCAGAAAGACAAACTTCATCAATTGATGAAAGATTATTACGAAGAATCCCTAGAGATATACCCGCTCAATGCTACCTTTCAGGGAGACACACGTTACAACGATTACCTCCCCAATTTTTTATCTAACAGTTTCATTGAAAAAGAAAAAGAATTCTACAATCGATACAGAGAAGCGTTACTTAAGATTGATAATCACGCACTTGACAAAGAGGATTTACTTAGTAAAAAAGTCCTTTTATGGGAGTGTGATCTGAATTTGAAGCGATTGGAGTATCCTATTCACCTACTTCCCATCAATCAGATGTGGACCTTGCAGTTAACCATGGGTCAACTGGCAGGAGGAACAAGTGCACAGCCATTTAAAACCGTGGCCGACTATCAAAACTGGCTGCTTCGAGTAGATGATTATCTGATGTGGTTGGCATCTGCTGAGGAACGTATGCGTGAGGGCATGGAAAAGGGTGTGGTTTTGCCAAAATCACTCATCAAAAAAGTATTGCCTCAACTCTATGGCATGGCTTTTTCAGAAGTTGAAGACCATCTTTTTTACAGTCCGATTAAAAGTTTTCCTACAGACTTTTTAGAAGACGATAAGCAGTCTCTACGTCATGAATACCAAAAAATGATATCAGAAAAAGTCAAACCCGCTTATGAAAAATTACACGATTTTATGGCTGGAGACTATATGACTTCAGGTAGAGAGAGTAGTGGCTTTGATGCTTATGATTTTGGGGAATCATACTACGATTATGCCATCAAGCTGTATACAACTACCAGCATGAATGCTGATGAAATTCATCAGCTTGGAATCAGCGAGGTTGCACGCTTACGTTCAGAGATGGAAAAGGTCAAGAAACAAGTAGGATTTGAGGGGGATTTAAACTCTTTTTTCGATCACGTTCGCACCCTTCCTAAGCTGAGACCATTCACAGATCCGCAACAAGTAATCAACAATTTTAATGCGATTCACGAAAAAATGAAAGATCAGGTTGATCGTTTGTTTTCCTTACAACCCAAAACGGCTTTTGAAGTGCGTCGAACAGAAGCCTTTAGAGAGGCCTCGGCCAGCGCACAGTATAACCCGGGTTCTTTAGACGGAAGCCGCCCAGGCATTTTTTATGTTCCGATTCCTGACGTCAGTCAATACAATATATTTTCGGATGAGGATTTATTTCTACACGAAGCCATTCCTGGACATCATTTTCAGATATCACTTCAACAAGAAAACACAGATTTACCCGATTTCCGAAAGACATTGTGGTATAGTGCCTATGGAGAGGGCTGGGCTTTGTATTGTGAGTCTTTAGGCGAAGAATTAGGACTTTATGACGATCCATACCAATATTTTGGAATGTTGAGTGCTGAGATGCACCGTGCCATCAGATTGGTTGTGGACACAGGTCTTCATACCAAAGGGTGGACTCGGGAACAAGCCATTCAGTATTCTCTAGAAAATGAAGCCGAACCCGAAGCCTCAATTATTTCAGAAATCGAAAGATATATGGCCAACCCTGGGCAAGCGCTTTCGTATAAAATAGGACAATTGAAAATACAATCATTGCGGGCACAGGCAACAGAGGTCATGGGTGAAGCCTTTGATATACGGGAATTTCACCGTTTGGTGCTAGAGTCTGGGTGCATTCCCTTGGCTTTATTAGAGGAAAAAATAGAAAATTGGATTCAATCAAAAACTTAGAAACTATGAAAAGCCCCATTATAATTGTTTTGTTATTATTGATATCAAGTTGTAAAGTCAACCACTTTACAGGAAAGAAAACCCTTAACCTATATGGGAATAAGCAATTGTTTCCGATGGCATTTAGAGAGTATGATACCTTTTTGGCAGAAAACAAAGTAATTCAAGGGACCAAAGAGAGTGAACAAATACAGCAAATAGGAGTAAAAATTGCAGCTGCTGCCCAACACTATTTTGAGTATAAAGGCTTGCTTGACTATCTAAAAGACTATTCATGGGCTTTCAATTTGGTAGAGGATGAATCCGTGAATGCGTGGTGTATGCCAGGTGGTAAAATTGTATTTTACACGGGAATTTTACCCATTGCAGCCAACGAAAACGGGATTGCTGCTATTATGGGTCACGAGGTAGCTCATGCCTTAGCCGATCACGGAGCACAGCGTATGAGTGCATCGACCATACAGATGGCAGGCGCAGCACTTACTGACCGCTTAACTCAAAAAGAGTCCGATGAAAAAAGAGCTGTTTTTATGCAGGCTTATGGGGTTGCAACCACCGTTGGGGGCATGTTGCCATTTAGTAGAAAACACGAAAGCGAAGCAGACAAAATAGGATTACAACTAATGGCCATAGCAGGCTATGATACTAACGAAGCTCCTCTATTATGGGAACGCATGCGCGAAGCCTCAAAAGGAGACACACCAGAGTTCTTAAGCACACACCCCAGCGAAGAAAGACGCATTGAAAACCTAAAGAAATGGATTCCTGAAGCCCAACAACTCGCTCGTGAAATAAAAAATTCAAAATAAAATATGATACAAATCTTCATAACAGGTGGCACTTTTGACAAAAGCTACGATGATATTCATGGACAATTGTATTTTAACAAAACCCACCTTCCTGAAATGCTAAAAAGAAGTCGTTGTACACTAGAAATCGACATCAAAACCCTGATGATGAAGGACAGCTTAGAGTTGAGCGTTGACGACGTTGCAACTGTAGTACAGGCTTGTCGCGAAACTACAGCCAACAGAATTGTTATTACTCACGGCACTGACACCATGACCCATACTGCAGCTGCCTTGGCTAAAGCAGGAATCGAAAAAACCATTTTATTAACAGGGGCGATGATTCCATATGCTTTCGGTAGCTCTTCAGATGGCTTTTTTAATCTAGGGTGTGCATTGGCATTTGTGCAATCTCAACCAAATGGCGTTTATGTAACCATGCAAGGAAGATGCTTTCCTTGGGACGCTGTTGAAAAAGACAAAAAAAAAGGGGTATTTCGCATGATCTAAATCACAAGAGCTCTAATTGAACACCTAAACATTAAAAAACAAAATCATATTTTTGAAAAGCACATAACTTGGTAATAATTTAGGGGTTACTAGATTGTTATTATTTCATCAAACGATAATTATTAGTTTAGATTATGTACATCATGAATAAATCGCAAGATCAATTCACTATAGATGCAGTAATCATGTGGGTTGATGGCAATGATGAGAATCATCAAAAAAAAATTGCTGACAATATTACAGAAACCAACTTATTGAAGGATTTGGATTTTAAAACTCGATTTCAACATGTAGGTGAAATAAAATTTACAGTTCATTCTATTATCAAGTACGCCCCGTTTATAAGAAATATTTTTATTGTTACAGACAACCAAATACCTGATTTTCTAGTGACCAAGTCTGAACGCTATAAAAAAGTTGTGGTTATTGACCACAAAGATATTTATACAGACAACCTTTCATGTTTGCCTGTTTTTAATTCTATAAGTATTGAAACCAAATTATATAAAATCCCAGGGCTTGCTGAACATTTTATTTATTTTAATGATGATTTTTTATTAAATAAAGTGGTCAATCCATCAGATTTTTTTCATGAGGGGAAGCCTATAATTCGAGGGAAATGGCATCGATTTAAAGAGGATATTTTTTACAAAAAAATATTTCGAAAGAAAGAAAAACCTGGGTACATCATTGCTCAAGAGAAAAGTGCTAAAATCCTAGGATACAAGCTTTTTTTTCGATTTCATCACACGCCTCACCCAATGAGAGTCTCTACCGTAAGATCATTTTTTACATCAAATTCTTCGTTAGAGCAATCCAATTCGGAACCCAAATTTAGAAGCATTGATCAATTTTTGATGGTAGGATTGGCGAATCATTTAGAAATCAAAAAAGATCAATGTGTGCTTAAAAAAGATTATAAACTTTTACATTTTAGAAATTATAAGAAACCTCTGTTTTGGTTGAAGTTTAAACTGAATTATCTTAGCAAAAAACAAAACAGACTCTTTTTAAATCTTCAAAGCCTTGACCAATGCCCTAAGCTCAAGCAAGATTTCATAATTGATTGGCTGACAAAAAAGTATGCTATTTGATGGTTGGATTTAAAGTCCATAAAAATATTAAGCAATTGTATTATGTAGTCAATGCACTCAAGTTGTTGGTTCCAAATTTTATTTACAGACGGTTGTTATCAAAAAGATTAAACTCTTTAAAAAATTATGATTTTGATTACATCCAGACTAGAGTTATTTACTACATAAAATTAAAAACAAAAAATGAGTTGCCTAGCGACACTAAATCTCTGGCAAATCATCGACTTCAAAAAATCAAAAGACATATTTTTTTGACAGTTATGCCATAACCAGACATTTTAAGCCTGAATTAAAAGTCATTTTCAAATTTGGTGACGTGGTTGATGTGCCAAACGTTCCAACGGTTGTTAAAAGCAGACCTATTACAGAGGGCAATGAAAACTCAGTATTATTAAAACTCAATAAAGTAAGGCACTTTACTTACACAAAAGATACCCGAAATTTTATACACAAAAAAAACATATTAATCGGGCGTGGTGGGATTAGTGACCACAAGCCAAAAAGGATAAGCTTTTACAATCAGTATTTCAACCATCCCATGTGTGATTTAGGGCAAACGAACAAAAACAGCAAATACCACTACTGGTACAAGAAAAAAATATCAATCGAAAGTCAACTTAAATTTAAATTTATTTTATGCTTGGAAGGAATTGACGTTTCATCCAACTTAAAATGGGTAATGTCTTCTAACTCCATTGCTGTGATGCCCAAACCTACCATGGAAACATGGTTTATGGAAGGCACTTTGATTCCAAATTACCATTATATAGAAATTAAAAAGGACTATTCGGATCTAGAGGAAAGGTTAAATTATTATATTGAAAGTCCAAATGAATGTTTGAAGATTATAAAAAACGCCAATAGATATGTAGATCAGTTTAGAGACAATAAAAGAGAACGTCTTATATCATTGTTGGTTTTGGAAAAATATTTATTGATGACACAACAAACTGAAAAATCAACACTCGAGGCAGACTACAATCAATAACTAAGACACAAACGTGAAATTAACTGTCCTACCATTTCGTGTCAGAAAAAAGATTTTCAAGTTTAAACTTATTCTACACAAGTATTTATTGAGGTCTTCGAAGCCTCTTAAATGTATTTATGATATTTATCTGATCCCCTCATATAAGGACATCACCTTTAAGTACTACTTCAAAGGAACTTACGGAACATTTTTCAGCAATCTATTAAAGAATTATAAAACACCTGCTGTCTTTGTAGATATCGGGGCAAATCAAGGGTTGTACACAATTTTAGCGGCCAAGAACTCTAATTTTAAAGAAGTTATCTCCTTTGAACCATCGAAGAAAACATCGTCGTTATTAAGGAAAAACTTAGAAGTTAACAATGTAAAAAACTGTCGGGTCGTTCAGGCTGCCATTTCTGACAAAAATAAAGAGCTCTCACTCCATTCTACAGATGGTCATTCAGGCTTGAGTACTCTCAGAAATACCAAATCTGAAGAAAAAGGCTCTGAAAAAATTAAGGCAATCAATCACACCAAAATTGATTCACTGATCCCTGAGCACAATTGTTACATTGTAAAAATAGATGTTGAAGGACACGAGGAAGTAGTTATCAACGAACTTGTAAAATGTTCGTTTTTTAAGCAAGTTCAAATGATTTTTTGTGAAATCGATGAAGACTGGGTTGAGGTAGAATCGATTAGAAAAACGCTTTCAAGTTTTGGGTTTCATAAGTTCAAAAAAATAGGCAAAAAAAAGCACTACGATCTATTGATTTCAAAAACATAAAGGCTTCGTTTTGGTAAATGCGCTGCAATTACTCAATATCTGTTGCGTGTTTTTTTGCTAAAGACACACGCTTAGGCTCTGAAATTTTTTTCTTTTTTAGCATTGCTAAATTATCAACTCTATTTACTAAATCATAAGCCTCTAATATATCCTGGTAGTTGGATCTATGAAAATCATGAACCAACACCACATCGTCTGCTTTGAGCAGCGGATGTATTTTGAGGGCAGTCAACACACGACAACGACCATCTAAAAAGGCGATAACATTGGGGTATTATTGGCTTTGATGTGATCATCAAAAACTCCGCTGATAAGATCAGCATGAGCTTTGGTTATCTTTAAGGGTCTTCCATATTTGGCAGTCTCCCCTACTGGAATGTGATTCACTTTGGATATACCAAGCAATGCGTTCATATACTCAGCATATCCTGCATTGGTTTCGTAGGCGTGGTAGTCAAGACCGATTCTTTCAGCGATGAGAGTGCTGCCTCCTGAGACACTTTCTAAATAAAGGGACCCTAAATTTTCAGCTAAAAAGTTTTTGAATAAACTGTATTCTTTGTAGGTCATTTTGGGAACCATCAGAGCACGGTCTGCTTTGTGAATGCCAATTTTATTGAGGTGTTTTTTTAACCTGTATTTGAAGTGAAATATAAATTTATTCAAAGGAATATGATTGTTTTTTGGCAAAACGAATATACAATATAAATTAGGTTGAATCTTTTTTTGGGTATAAATAATCTATCCATATATGGTTAGAGTAATACGCTAAAAGCATAAACAAACGTGGATTTTCTTAATTAATGTAGTGGTTTTAAAAAATTTTACACAAAGAAAACCACACACAACATAAAGCGTAAAACAAATAAAAAGGCTTTAAACGGAATAGAAAGAAAAAACCAATTAAAGATTTCTTCTTTCGTGTTTTACCCAATCAACTTCCATAACCCACTCACCCGTCATCGGAGTATCTGTAATCTTTGCATAATTCAAAATGGCAAACATCGCTTCAGGATATTTCTCACCCTCTCCTTGGTTGCGGTAAACTTCAATACCATCTAGTCGATAAACTAAATCACTCCCTTCCCATTCAACGGAATAGTCATGAAATTCATCAAGAGTTGATGGTATTCCTGTTCTTAGGGTCCACCAATCTCCTTTGTCGCATTCGCCTAAGTTTTTGATGGCGCCCGTAGTGTAGTGGTCATGGTGGTGGTCACCATGGTGCTCAAAAATATCAATTTCCCCAGAACCTGTCATCGGCCAGCAAACATCCTCGTTGGTTTCATCTACAGGAGGCTCATTATTTTGAGCGCCTAAAATCCACCATGCAGGGAACATACTTGGAGTTCCGTTGCCCCAAAGACGCAATCTAGCAGTCCATTTCCCCTTCACAAACTCCTTGCGGTTTTTAGAAGCGATCCGACCGGCAACATAGGGGGTGGGAGATTGTTGTTTACCATGTTTGTCCATGTTGTCACAGTCAATTTTTTCACCGATGTTAATTAATTTGATCTTGAGAGTTCCATCGCTAACCTCTCGTGTGCCATACATATTATCAGGAACGTAACACTGCTTTTCATTGTTAACCCAAATACGTTGATCTTGCCAATTTTCATGATCAAATGTATCGAAGTCATCAAAAAAATCGACCTCCCAAACCTGAGTATTTCCTTCGGGGACGGATGTATTTGAAAATAGGTTCTTTTCAAAAGAAAAAAAAGCAATACAAAAAAGTAATAGAATAATAGCGGCAGGGGTTTTCTTCATTTTTGGTTATTTTTTAATAAATGTTTTGGTTAAACTGTATTTTTTAGAATCAATTTTCAATAGATAAACACCTTTTTGCAAGGAGTTTAGCTGAATTATTGATTTGTTATTAATGATATTAAATTCACCTTTTTTAACCTCTCTTCCATTGATGTCAAATATGGTATAATTAGTCGGTGATGTGTTATTGAAAATAATGTGTAAAGTGTTTTCAACAGGGTTTGGGTAATAAATAATTTGATGGTCATAGTGATCGTCAATTGAAAGCTCATCGTTGATAAATTCAAAGTCAATCCAATTGATGTTGAACTCAGGTTTGGTAATGTTTAAAGTCAAATCATAAGTACCTTCTGTCAAGGTTACTTGCTGGGTAACAGTCTGCCAACTTTGCCAGCCTCCTGTTTGAGGGGTATCAATGGTTGCTAAATTGGAAGTTGATACACCATTGTCAAGGTTTAGGCTAATTTTACCAATCGAATTTTGTGAAGCCAGACGAAAATGGAGGTCATAGGTGCCCGATTGGGAAACATGAATTTTGTATTTAGCAAAGTCACCGAAATTTGTATAGGCTAAATTTTGGCCTCCGCCACTGTCAGAGGTGTTTTCTAGCTCAAATCCGATCTGGTAGTAGAAATCTTCAGCTTCTAACTTTCCAGGAATTAGGTTGTATTGGGAGAGATTGTTTTGCACTAGGTAAGAACTGAAGACGCTTAACGGAGTATCATTTGAGGATACAACCCTGTTTCCTATATAGGAGATCATAATGTTGTCTGAAGCCGCTAAAGTTATTGGTAATTGAAAATGTAAAAAGCGGTTCTCAGTCTCAACAGTAAGAGGAGCAATTACTTGTCCGTTTACGTTTACTTCAAACTGATCAAGGTCGAGGCCCGAAGTCGACACAGGTTGGTTAAATGCGAGTTCAATGTCACTAAAATTAGTGGATGTCTGAGCCTCAATCAAAAAGAAGTCATTTGGTGGGGCTTGAGCGTGACTGAACTCAAATCTCGATAAGTTATAGCCAACATTCCCATTCTTTTCAAACTCAAAAACATTTTTACCTGCTTCCAAATATAAAGACGGAATATATCTTGCTGAAAAATTTGTGTAACTCGTGGTATTTGACAAGGTGATTTCGGGCAGTAGTAATTTGCCATTATTTTTTAATTTTATTTTACCTCCACTTTGAGTACTTGCATAGTAAAGATTGAGATCGTAAAAACCCGTTTGATCGACATCAATTGTGTATTTAACCCATTCACCCTGGTCTATAAAACCAAGATATAATCCGTTGCCACCAACAACTCCACTTTGAATGTCTACCCCATCGTTTCGATAATTCCAACCCTGATTCCATGGAGAGTAAGATCCAGTAGAAAGACTGAAGTTTGCATAATTTGTATCATTATAAGCCACTCCTTGAGTGCCTAGATCATAGTCAGAAGCATTGATGATCCCGGGCACTAAATTGGGCGCAAAAGGTTTTAATTCAGATGAGTTTGGTTGTCTTATCAACGCATCAACTACATCTTTGTAATAGGTGTTGTTTATTACCTGAGTGTCTTCTGCCAACTGCATAACGCCAGCGATGGCATCCGTTACGGAAGGAGCTGAAGATTCTCCCTTCCAATAGCTGACTATGGCATCATAATTGGAATTTGATGGGACTGAAAAAGGGGCGGCGATGGTGTTGATTCTTTTCCATGGCCACCAAGACCATCCAATATTGTTACGTTCAAAAAGCGCAGCCGCTTCTGTATACCAGGCGTTTGAATTTTCACCACTTTCACCCATCCACAGAGGCACGTTGTACTGTTCTCTAATGTCTATTATCCAAGCGATGCTTTCGGGGTCGTTATAATTCCAATATTTATGAAAACTGTACACTAGATTGTCATCCCATGGAGGGGTTAGACCAGTATGGTCATTTGCAAACCAGTTGCCTTCAATGACAATCAAGTGATTGGTGTCATATTCGCGAATTTTATTGGTGATCTGTACATAAAGATTTCGCAACTGTGTATCTTGTAAATTCCAATTGGGTTCATTTAATAAATCATAACCCCCAATCCATGTTTCATTTTGATAACGTTCTGCGAGTTTCCCCCAAAGTGCAATAAGTTTGTTTCTGTTGTAAATACTTTCCCAAAGAGAAGGCTTGGAGCTGTCATAATCAGAAATAGCAGCGTCATACCCTTGGCCACCAGGAGCAGCGTGCATGTCAAGAATCAAATAAATTTGATTTTGCTCACACCAGTTGAGCAATTCATCAATCATTTCGAAACCTTTGGTAAGCCAAGTGTTTTCCCAAGGTTGATTTTCTTCTTCTATTGGAAGGGTAAAAAGATTATAGTGCATCGCTACTCGAACACTATTGAAACCCCATGAGGCGATGGAATCTATGTCTTGTTTGGTAACGAAATTATCAAGCCAAGCATCATAAAACTCTTGAGTTTTGTCTATCCCGATGAGTTCTTGGAGCTTAAATTTGAATTCATGCTGCGTGTCAGCACCCCCAACAGAGTTCATCATATAACCCTCTTGAAGCATCCACCCACCCAGACCGTATCCTTTCAATATGATTGGGTTGTTGTCTTTATCCAAAATCTCTTTTCCTTCAGCGCGAAGGAACTGTGCCGAAAGGGATGATGAGAACAGAGAAACCAATAAGGTTAAACGAAAAAATAATTTCATAAAAAAAGTACTTTGATCAGTTTAAAACGATGGTTTGAATGGAATGTGCAGCCATGTCTAGACTTAGGGTGCGATCTCCGATTGTAAGAGTGTATTTTACATTATGATTGTTTTCGTTCAAGGCAACCACCACCAGGCTTCCATCAGGGTTGACAAATGACGTGGCTGTAAGTTGGTTTGAAGTAGTTCCGCTAGAAACACGCTTAGCACCAGGTCTGATGAATTTAGAAAAGTGACCTATATAATAATATGAATTCGTAAAAAAGAGCTTTCCCGAATTGGTATCACCATGAACAGGGGCAAAACAAAAGTTACCCACATGATTGGGACCTCCGTACTCGTTGAGTAATATATTCCAATCTGTCCAAGCGACTGTACCATTGTTAAAATCATTGATCATGGCTTTTGCATAGCGCTCTGGAAGCTTTGGATCGTTGATGCGGTCTAAATTAAAACCCTCATTACATCCCTCAGTAAAGATCAATTTCTTATCTGGAAAAGCTTGTGAAACTTTGTTTACATTGTCAAACATGGGTTTGCCGTCTTTCCAGTCTTCATACCAGTGAAAGCCTGTTCCCCAAACATATTTATTGGCTTTGGGGTCATTCAAGATTACACTTGCACGCTCGAACAATAAGTCTCTATTATGGTCCCAAACAATGATTTTTTTATCTCCCAATCCTGCACCTTCAAGAGTGGGGCCCAGATGATCTTTTAAAAAATCACGCTCTTCTTCTGCGGTATAAATACAAGATTCCCACCTTTGGACAGCCATAGGTTCGTTCTGAATCGACAGCCCCCAAATAGGAATCCCCTCGGCTTCATAGGCCTGAATAAATTTGGCAAAATAGTTCGCCCAGGCTGGATAAAACTCCTTTTTCA
>JADHML010000017.1 GCA_016780065.1 Flavobacteriaceae bacterium | reverse complement strand
TAATGTAAGAGTAGAGAAAGAAAATCGTGTATTATTTGTTTGAAAAATGTTTCTTCACACGATCCAATTGTCTTTTATGATCTCGATCCTTTAGCGTTTCTCTTTTATCGTGTATTTTTTTTCCTTTGGCCAATGCAATACGAAGTTTAGCATATCCTTTGTCGCTGATAAATAAGTTTAGTGGCACGATGGTCAAGCCGACGTTTTTGACTTCTTTGTGAAGTTTTCGTAGCTCACGTTTGTTAAGCAAAAGTTTTCGGTCTCCACGGGTACGGTGATTAACATACCCCCCATGACTGTACTCGTCCACATACATATTGATAACGAATAATTCACCTTGATCATTAAACTCACAAAAACTTTCTCCAATCGAAGCCTTACCTGCCCGTATCGATTTGATTTCAGTTCCTGTCAATACCAGTCCAGCAGTGTATTGATCGAGTAGCTCGTACTCAAATCGTGCACGTTTGTTTTTAATATTGATCTGCTTTTGCATGTTACAAAGGTAGCAACAATCCTTTTAGGCATTGCGAAACACCAATTCTTGGTCGAATGCATCTAACAGAATGGTTTTTTCTTTCTGTATTTCCGCTGTAAGCAATCGTTTTGCCAATTCATTGAGTACCATGTTTTGAACCACTCTCTTAACAGGCCTAGCACCATATTGAGGATCAAATCCTTTTTCCGCTAGCAATTGTAATGCTTCATTGGTGACCTCGATCTTTATGTCTTGATCTTTTAATCGCTTGTTGAGTAAATTGATTTGCAACTGGACTATGGAAACAATATCCTCTTTGGTTAATGGACTAAACAAAACAATATCATCGATACGATTGATAAATTCGGGTCGTACATTTTTACGAAGGATGTCCAAAACCGCATCTTTAGCCAATACAGATGCTCTGTCCATATCAGATTCATTAGTGTAAATATCTTGAATCGATTCACTACCTAAATTACTCGTCATAATGATGATGCTGTTTTTGAAATCAGCAACTCTTCCTTTGTTGTCGGTCAGTCTGCCTTCATCTAAAACTTGAAGTAAAACGTTAAATGCGTCTGGGTGAGCTTTTTCTATTTCATCTAATAAAATGACAGCATAGGGTTTTCTGCGAACCGCCTCTGTGAGCTGTCCTCCTTCATCATAACCTACATATCCGGGAGGTGCACCGACCAGTCTGCTTACAGCGTGTCGCTCTTGATATTCGCTCATGTCTATACGTGTCATCGAATTTTCGTCATCAAACAACAATTCGGCCAAAGCTTTGGCCAACTCTGTTTTACCAACCCCTGTCATTCCTAAAAACAAAAAACTACCTACAGGTTTGTTGGGGTCTTGAAGTCCTGCTCGACTGCGCCGAACCGCATCACTCACAGCAACAATTGCCTCCTCTTGTCCGACTATGCGTTTGTGCAATTCTTCTTCTAATTGCATCAATCTTTCACGATCAGATTGAAGCATTTTGCTCACTGGAATTCCAGTCCATTTGGCGACCACCTCAGCAATGTCATCGTAAGTAACTTCTTCCTTGACTAAGGCATCTTGTTGTTTGGCTAATTGCGCTTGTTCATTTGATAAATGTTGTTGAAGATCTTTGATTTTGCCATAACGAATTTCGGCTACCTTGGCATAGTTACCTTCACGCTCTGCTCGATCAGCCTCGAGTCGCAACTCTTCTATCTCCGTTTTGTGTTTTTGTATTGCCTCAATCAATTCACGCTCAGCGTTCCATTGCCCATAAAGCCCTGATCTTTCTTCTTTAAGATTACCCAATTCACTATTAAGTGCTTTGAGCTTTTGTTTATCGTTTTCTCTTTTTATGGCTTCAATCTCAATTTCTAATTGCATGATTTTTCGATCGAGCGTGTCCAATTCCTCAGGCTTAGAGTTGATCTCCATTCGTAATTTAGATGCAGATTCATCAATTAGGTCAATCGCTTTGTCAGGCAAAAAACGGTTGGTTATATAACGTTGTGATAGCTTAACTGCCCCAATAATGGCTTCATCCTTTATCAAGACCTTATGATGGTTCTCGTATTTTTCTTTGATACCTCTCAGAATTGAGATGGCACTTTCGGTGTCTGGTTCATCAACCATTACTTTTTGAAACCTTCGCTCAAGAGCTTTGTCTTTTTCAAAATACTTTTGATACTCATCAAGAGTGGTCGCCCCTACAGCCCGCAGTTCACCTCTAGCCAAAGCAGGTTTTAGAATATTTGCAGCATCCATAGCGCCTTCGCCACCTCCAGCTCCTACAAGTGTGTGAATTTCATCAATAAACAACACAATGTTCCCAGAACTTTGAGTCACTTCTTTGACAACACTTTTTAGACGTTCTTCAAATTCCCCTTTGTATTTGGCGCCTGCAATCAAAGCTCCCATATCGAGGGCAAATACACGTTTGTCTTTTAAATTCTCAGGTACATCTCCTGCTATTATTCGATGAGCCAGCCCTTCCGCAATGGCGGTTTTACCCGTTCCGGGGTCACCAACCAATATGGGGTTGTTTTTGGTACGACGGGTTAATATCTGTAAAATCCGACGTATTTCATCATCGCGACCAATTACAGGGTCCAACTTCCCATCTTGAGCCATTTGGTTCAGGTTTCGAGCATATTTTTCAAGTGCTTGGTAACTTTCTTCAGCTGAAGCAGATGTTACTCTAGCGCCCTGACGCATTTCTTTAATGGCACTGATAAGTTCTTTTTCATTAACACCCTGATCTTTCAGTATTTGTGAGGCTGTTGATTTGTTTTTAACCAAGGCTAACAATAAATGTTCTACGGCTATAAACTCATCTTTCATTTTTTGGGCTTCAGACCATGCATCAGTAAATACTCGATTCGTTTCAGGTGAAAGACCAATTTGCCCACCTTGAACACTTGGTTTTGAAGCCAGGTTTTTCTCAGCCATTTGTTTGAGTAGGGGTAAGTTAACACCTAGTTTTTTGTATATGTATTGCAGAGAATCTACATCTACCAAGATTTTCAGTAGATGGTCATTGTCTATTTGCGCATGGCTGGCTTGTTGTGCCAGCATCTGAGCTTCTTGAATAACTGCTTGCGTTTTTGTGGTCAGTGTGTTGGGGTTCATCATCTTTTTTTTAGAATCATTGACAATTTTAATACCAAACCCAAAAAATGACATAATGACGTCATATTTGGTGAGTTACACTGACTTTTCGGCATTGTTTTGAAAGAATTTTGTTGATTACGTTCTTAAAAACTTTCATGTATTCTGTTAAATTTCGTTGCATAGACATTCATCTATACATACATTTGCGGTTTGAATAAATAAGCTATGTCTATAGAAAGAGATCAACAACTGTTTGAACTTATTGAAGCCGAGCACCAACGCCAGTTAGGAGGTATTGAATTGATTGCTTCAGAAAATTTCACCAGTGCCCAAGTAATGGAAGCTACGGGTTCTGTTTTAACCAACAAATACGCTGAAGGTTATCCTGGTAAACGTTACTATGGAGGTTGTGAGGTCGTGGATGAAGTAGAGCAATTAGCAATTGATCGAGCCAAAGCTTTATTTGGTGCAGCATATGCCAATGTTCAACCTCACTCAGGCTCACAAGCCAATACCGCTGTCTACCATGCCTTTTTAAAACCTGGTGATAAAATCATGGGGTTTGATTTGTCACACGGAGGGCATCTAACCCACGGATCACCTGTGAATTTTTCAGGACGACTCTACAATCCAGTTTTTTATGGGGTTGAAAAAGAGACAGGTCGATTGAATTATGACAACATTGCCGAAATCGCTGAACGTGAGCGCCCTCAAATGATTATTGCAGGCGCCTCTGCCTATTCAAGAGACATCGATTTTAAGCGTTTTCGTGAAATTGCAGACTCTGTTGGGGCCTTTCTACTTGCAGATATTTCGCACCCCTCAGGTTTGATCGCTAAAGGTGTTCTAAATGACCCCGTTCCACACTGCCATGTGCTTACAACCACAACCCATAAAACCTTACGTGGTCCAAGAGGTGGTTTGATTCTTATGGGTAAAGATTTTGAAAACCCATTTGGGATTACTTTGAAAAATGGTAAAAAACGTATGATGTCATCTTTGTTAGATGCTGCTGTTTTTCCTGGAAATCAAGGAGGTCCATTGGAACATGTGATTGCAGCCAAAGCAGTCGCTTTTGGAGAAGCGTTATCAGATGAATACATGCACTACATCGTGCAAGTTCGTAACAATGCTCAAGCCATGGCCGATGCCTTGGTAGCTCGTGATTATCACATCATCTCTGGTGGTACGGACAATCATATGATGTTACTCGATTTACGAAACAAAAACGTCACTGGTAAAGAAGCAGAACAAGCTTTGGTGAAAGCAGATATCACTGCAAACAAAAATATGGTGCCTTTTGATGACAAATCTCCTTTTGTTACATCAGGTATTCGTTTTGGAACTGCTGCTATTACCACTCGCGGCCTGGTTGAATCTGACATGGAACCCATTGTAGCACTTATTGATGAAGTTATTCAAAATCATACAGATGAAGAAGTTATTGCGTCTGTAGCAGAACGTGTTCACCAGATGATGGCACATCGACCCTTATTTGTAGATTAATCTTCTTCGAAAACCTGATGCTGGTAGGCGCCTAAGTCTGGTGCTTCTGTTCGGTTTATTCCTATTATATCTATAGACAGTCCTTCAGCAATGGATCTGTCACCTTTATTGATGACTTCACTGTCTTGAGTGGGGCGAAAATCATTTTGTTGGGGATCATTGAGTGATGTTTTAATATTTTGGAACAGAGTATTATAGTAAGTGCTATCCTCAAAATCAAAGTAGGGATTTGAGAGAACGCTTTGGTCCATGGTATCGAAACGAACACTTGTGTGATTGAGTGTAAAGTTTAGAGGGGTTTCTCCTTCCTGATTGACTAAAAACTCAACCCTTTGATTGCCGTCTATGATACAATTGTTAAAATTAGCTTTGACCAGAGGCTCGACTAAAATTTCTGTTTCTGATATTTGAATATAGTCGTCGAGAGCAACCGCGGGAGTGTTTCGAAAACTTCGATTCCAGTAGTTGGCAAATGTGCAATGTGTAAAATCGTATTGCCCTCCATAGTTTCCGTAAAAGGAAAGGTTCCCGGCATTTCCAAATATGGAGTTATTCGCCTCTATATGTGCGGTTTTTGCCCATAACCCTACCGAACTGCTATTATGTATTTGAGTTTGTTCTAACAAAAGGGTTGGCTGATCTCCTCCATCATTGTAATCCATCAATATACCTACAGTCGCATTTTTGATGGTAGCATGTCTAAATATATGATTCGTGCTTCCTTGAGTGAGCCACAAAGTTCCCCATTGCCCTGGAATGTTTTCAAAAAAGGGTTCTAGTCGATCTCCCTGAAAAACGACCTCATTTTCCATCAAGGCAGTATCAGAACTAGGGCTTCCTAAAACATGAACACTGCTTTCTTGAGCTACTATCAAACCAGAATTTTCATGAAAATGAACTCGAGCTCCTGCTTCAAAGACAGCTGTTTTGCCCGTAGGAACCCCCGCATATCCATAAATTACATAAGGAAGATCGTTGGTAAATGTCAATTCATCATCATCCAAATAAAACCCCTCAATTCCGATCAGATTACCTTCTTCATCCTCACCAATAGGAATGAATTCTTTAATGCCTTGATCATCTTTTTCGGGATAGAGAAATATGGCGTCTTTGACAAGTGTTACCAAATCCACGGATTGGTTGTTAAAAAACAATTTATCTTCATACAAGAACTCTTTGGCATCTTGAATGTAATCTTGTATGTCGACAGTGGTTTCGACAAAAACATACATACTGTCCTTGGCTAACAACTCAATATCTTCAAAATCTTTTCCGCTAAGACCGTCTACATTGATTCTAAATTTCGAATCAGATCCTTGACCTAAACGAACGCGCTCTATTAAAATATTTTCAGATGATTTGTTGTAAACTCTTAGGTTATATGTAGCAGATCCTATATTGGTAAATACGGTATCCAGATAAACTGTGTCTCTACTAAAACTGAGATCCTGAGGTTGGGCTGGAACAAAATCAAGTTCATGATCACAAGCATTCCAAATCAATGCCAACATCAAGCCTACTACCAATCTTGTAAGTTGCTTCATCCGTTTTTTTAGTTTTTCTTGATTATTTTAACCTCAAACAGTTTATCCCAGTATTTACCGGTAACAAAAAAGGTGTTGCGTTCGGGGTGATAAGCAATTCCATTAAAAACATCCAAACGATTGTGCTTGGTTACTTTGTCTTTTAAACCTGAAAAATCAACTACTCCTTCAACCACGCCAGATTGAGGATGAATGATGACCACAACTTCTTTATTAAACTGATAGGTATTGGCATAAACAAGACCATCAACATATTCTAGTTCGTTGACCTTATTAATGTATTTGTTGTGGGTTAAAATTTCCACAAAGTCCTTTTCTTTAAAGGTTTCGGGGTCTAATGTCCAGAGTTTTTCAGTTCCATCTGTTTTATAGAGGTTGTTTTTATCGGCGCATAAGCCCCAACCTTCTTTACTTTTCCCATATTCAAAAGAGTTTATGAGTGTAAAATCATCCGGATTATAGACAAAACCTATGTTTTCTTTCCATGTCAATTGAACAAGTTGATCATTTACAAAACTCAACCCTTCTCCAAAAAAAGATGCATCTAATTCTAGTTTATCCAACACTTCTCCTGTGGTAAAATCTATTTTTCTGAGGCTCGAGTTGCCATACTGGCCAGTACTTTCATACAAATAACCGTTATAAAACTCCAATCCTTGGGTGTATGCATCGGGATCATGGGGGTATGTGTTGATCAATTCATAAGAATAAATTTCAGGAGCTTCCTCGGCAAATACGTCTATGGTTTGTTCTAATACTATTTTTGAATCTCCTGAAAAGAAATTAGCGGTCAGCAAATGTTTCCCTAAATCTGATATTACGGCATAATTATTTGTGATCGTTGTGCCGTTTAAAGCAAAGCTTATGTTGTTGATTGCGTGGTTTTTGGGATTTATGATTTCATAATAAACTGTGTCTCCCAAAACACCAACATTGTCATTGACATTCGTTTTAAGTCGAAAGTGTTGAGGTCCCACAGAGCTGCAACTTAAGTTTAAAAAAACCGCAAATAGAACGAAGTATTTCATGTTTGAAATTGAGCTAACTAAATTATTCATTAATTATCTAACGTAAAAATGGAAATCAGATTATATTTGCAAAAGGGTAAGTTCTACACAACCAGCTCCTGCTAAATTCCCCCAGGGCGGGAACGCAGCAAGGGTAGGCAGTCGTAGCGGTGTGATGTAGGTCGCTTACCCTTTTTTTTTCTATGGGGTCTCAAGCGGTTGTCTTTATTACAGGTGCATCATCCGGAATCGGAAAAGCCACAGCTATACTTCTTGCTGAAAAGGGGTTTACTGTTGTTGGCACCAGTCGCAACCCTGATCGATGTAAAGATTTTTCTTTTCCCCTTGTACAGATGGAACTAACAAATCCTGAAAGCATTCAAAATGCTGTTAATCAGGTTACAGAAAAACATGGTCGTATAGATGTTTTGATCAACAATGCAGGTGTAGGTATTTCTGGTCCTCTTGAAGAATTGCCAATTGAAGCGGTTAAAAATCTTTTTGACACCAATCTGTATGGGCCGATTGAGGTTATCAAATGTGTTTTACCACATATGCGCCATCAAAATACAGGAAGGATTGTAAACATTACCTCTATTGCTGGTTATTCAGGATTGCCTTTTCGTAGTATGTATTCTGCTAGCAAAAGTGCTCTAGACAGGGCTACTGAAAGTCTTCGGTTAGAAATGAAAGGCTCTGGTATACAATGCTGTACCATCGCTCCAGGTGCTGTAGCTACCAATATTGCTCAAGGTAGATTTCATGCACCCGTTTTAGAAAATTCTCCTTACAAAGCCACTTATGGAAAGTCATTAGAAGTCATGAATACACATGTAGACCATGGTGTTTCTACTAGAATTGTAGCCGAAAAAATCCATAAAGTACTGTGTAAAAGAAATGTAAAAACCCATTACACTGTAGGATCTTGGCTCCAAAGATTTTCTGTACATTTAAAATCTGTTTTACCTCAACGCTGGTATGAATACATGCTGGCTAAATTTTACAATTTATAACAACTAATCAATCATGAAATTTTTTATTGACACAGCGAATTTAGACCAGATCAAGGAAGCTCAAGCCCTTGGAATTTTAGATGGAGTAACTACAAACCCATCTTTGATGGCCAAAGAAGGTATCACGGGTCAGAAAAACATCCTCAAACACTATGTTGACATTTGTAATATTGTAGATGGTGACGTGTCTGCTGAAGTTATTTCAACCAATTTTGAGGGGATGGTTAAGGAAGGAGAAGCGCTAGCAGCCCTTCACCCACAGATTGTTGTTAAAGTTCCCATGATTCAAGAGGGCATCAAAGCCATAAAATATTTTTCTGACAAAGGCATCAAAACAAACTGTACATTGGTTTTCTCAGCAGGTCAAGCTTTGTTGGCTGCCAAAGCAGGTGCTACATATGTATCCCCTTTTATTGGTCGTCTTGATGATGTCTCAACAGATGGTATGAATTTAATCGATGAAATCCGTTTGATATATGACAATTATTCATTTGACACTCAGATTTTAGCTGCATCTGTGCGTCACACAATGCATATTTTAGACTGTGCCAAAGTGGGTGCTGATGTTATGACTGGACCTTTGAGTGCCATTGTAGGCTTGTTAAAACATCCACTGACAGACATTGGTTTGGAGAAGTTTTTAGCAGACCATCAAAAAGGTAACTAAATTCTCAAACGATTAATATGTACTCAGGGCCAGTTTTCTGTCCCTATTTTTTTAATTTTGCCACTTATTTATAACCTATGCTTTCAGTATCTAATTTATCTATTCAATTTGGAAAACGTGTATTGTTCGATGAGGTCAATGTTACCTTTACGACAGGGAACTGTTATGGAATCATTGGGGCGAACGGAGCTGGAAAATCTACTTTTCTAAAAGCCATAAGTGGTCAGATTGAACCTAATTCAGGCAATGTACACCTCGAAACTGGTAAGCGTATGTCGGTATTGGAGCAAAACCACTTTGCTTTTGATGAATACCCTGTGTTACAAACAGTGATTATGGGTAATACCCCTTTGTATGCTATTAAGAAAGAAATGGACGATTTATATGCAAAGCCAGATTTTTCAGATGCAGACAGCGATAGAGTAGGAGCACTTCAAATTAAATTTGAAGAAATGAATGGATGGAATGCTGATAGTGATGCTGCTGCCATGCTGTCAAATTTAGGTATTTCAGAAGAGCTTCATTATAGCCTAATGGGTGATTTAGATGGTAAGCAACGAGTTCGTGTTTTGTTAGCACAGGCCTTATTTGGCAATCCTGATGTTTTAATCATGGATGAGCCAACCAATGATTTAGACTATGAAACCATCTCCTGGTTAGAAGATTTTTTGGCAAATTATGAAAACACAGTGATTGTGGTGTCTCACGATCGACATTTTTTAGATGCTGTATGTACACACATTTCTGATATAGACTATGGGAAAATAAATCATTTTAGCGGAAATTATACTTTTTGGTATGAGTCGAGTCAACTAGCGGCTCGTCAACGTGCACAACAGAACAAAAAGGCTGAAGAGAAGAAGAAAGAACTGGAAACTTTTATAGCGCGATTTAGCGCCAATGTCGCAAAATCAAAGCAGGCAACTTCTCGTAAAAAAATGATTGACAAACTCAACATCTCAGAAATCAAACCCTCTTCACGAAGATACCCCGCCATCATTTTCGAACAAGAACGCGAAGCAGGTGATCAACTTCTGAATGTAAACAATCTCACAGCTCAGCTCGATAACGCAACGCTGTTTAAAAATGTAGACCTGAATTTGGTGAAAGGTGACAAAGTTATTGTCTTTTCAAAAGATCCAAGGGCAACTACTGCATTTTATCAAATTATTAATGGCAACGAAAAAGCCAGTTCAGGCAATTACAGCTGGGGTGTTACTACCAATCAGTCATACCTACCTTTGGACAACAGCACTTTTTTTAACAATGAGTGGTCTTTGGTAGATTGGTTGCGTCAATATGCAAAAACCCAAGAAGAACGTGAAGAAGTTTTTCTACGTGGGTTCTTAGGGAAAATGTTGTTCAGCGGAGAAGAGGCTCTTAAGTCGTCTAATGTGTTATCTGGTGGTGAGAAGGTGCGGTGTATGGTGTCTCGTATGATGATGCAACGAGCCAATGTGGTCATGCTCGATGAACCTACGAATCACTTAGATCTAGAAGCTATTACCGCTTTCAACAACGCCTTGGTGAAATTTAAGGGGACGGTTTTACTTACGACCCACGATCATGCATTTGCTCAGTCTGTTGGCAATCGAATTGTTGAACTGACTCCCAATGGAGTGATAGATAGACATATGTCTTTTGATGACTACATGTCTGATGATAAAATTAAAGATCTACGCAAAAAAATGTACGCCTAAAGAACGTTTTTGGCGCGTTTGAATTCATCTCTGTGGACAAATACTTGTACGGCGTCTGTCATAGACGGAACTGCAAAACCCGCACGTATGGCTGAGGTCTCTTGGTCTTTAACAATCGCTCGAATATCAATCTCCTCTAATGCCAGACAAATGCGTTGAGCCTCCATCAAGTTGCCCGAATATAAGAGTTGGTAATCAGATGACATTGTTTAGGAATTATAATACCTACTATCCCATATGGCTCTGTTAAAATTCTTCCCTAAGGCGAAACCATAAAATATTGCCACAGCGGCAATTGATTTAAACACAAAAAGAAAAACCAATAAAAAATCAGACATAGTGGGATTGGGGTTAAATAAATTTAAAGGCAACAACCAAGTCAAAACAAGACTTATCAATATGAGAGATACACACATGTTGACAATGTTCTTAAATGGCCAAACGAGCGTCTTTCTAATTGGGCTCATGTCATTTCCCCATTTGTGAACTAAATAATAGTAATCATTTCCAAGAGGGGCAAACAACAATGGATCGTCTGTACTATCTAGTTTAAATAGCTTAGAAGGTGCCATGATTTTAAAATCCTTTATCTGTGTCTTATGAAGTTTTTCAAGAGAATTAATTTTTTCATGAGCTTCGTCAGGGATTGTACCTTTAAAACGATTGAGATCCAAAAATCTAAGCCTATAATCAATGCATATATTTCGAATATGACTTACATGAAATATGTTTTTTGACTCAAGTTTGTCAAAATCAAATTTGTTAATTGCTTCTTCTATTGAAAGAATTTTATAGGCCTGATCCAATACATTTTTTTCTTTGTTACGTATTGAAAGGAGTTTGGATTGAAGGTCGATAGAATCCATCATTTTTTTTCTTTTTAGCAATTAGTTCAAAAGTAAAAAAAAGGGCAATAATCTACAAATATGTATCAGCGCAATTCTGCGGCATATTCGTTTTGGTATCTTCTGAAAATCTTAGAAGTTATTTTATCTACTTGTTTGTCTGTCAGGGTTTTGCTGTGGTCTGATATTGTAAAAGTTAAGCCATAAGACTTCTTGCCATCGGGAATGCCTTTTCCTTGATATACATCAAAAAGCTGAACAGACTCCAGTAGTTTTTTTTCTGTTTCAAATGCCATTTTTTTCAATGATGAAAACTCTACAGCATCATCAACAAGAAGCGCCATATCTCTTTTTACAGATGGAAACTTAGAAGGTGGATTGACGCGTATGTTCACATGTTTTGCCAAACTCAAGTATACACTCCAATCAATGTCTGCAAGAAAAAGTGAGGTTTCTTCATCTAAAGAAGAGAAAAGATCGTTTTTGACCTTTCCAATATACCCGATACATTGATTTTTGTGGAGGAGCGCTATACAATCAGTTAAATGTGAGTGTTCAGCTTTTTCCTCATTAATGGTCAGATTGGCTCTTTCAGCTAAGGAGTTAATAACGCCTTTGATATAATAAAAATCAGCAGATTGATCTCCAGCAATCCAATGGCTGTCGTGTTGGTTGCCACTGGCTGCTATGATTAGATTTTTAGATTGATTGTAAACGCCTTCTTTTACATTATAAACATTGCCAAATTCAAAGAATTTGCAGTTTTTTTGTCTTCGATTAACGTTATATATAACCGCATCAACAAGGCCTCCAATCAAATCTTTTCTCATCGAAGAGAGTTCATTGCTTAGAGGATTGACGAGTCTGACAAGCTCAGGGTCTTCCTCATTTGTTGGTGCAGCGAGTGAATTGTTGTAAATTTCATAAAAACCTAAATCTACAAGTTGGCGACTGATGTTGCGTTCCCAATCATTTTGTTCAAATAAGTTAACATCTGGTAAAGAAGTAGAGAGTTTGTTAGAGAACTCGATGTTGTTGTATCCGTACACTCTTAAAATCTCTTCTGCTATGTCAGCAGGTCGTGTTACATCAACTCTGTAAGGTGGAACACTTAACGCCAATGCAGTTTCAGTTACATTATTGATTTTGATGTCCAAGGAAGTTAAAATGGACTTAATGGTTTCTCTGGGCAATTCTTCACCGATCAAACGATTTATATAATCAAAATGAACCATAAACTGAATGGGTTCAGCTTTGGTTGGGTATTCGTCCATGACATTACTAGACACATGTCCACCAGCCAGTTCGATAATCAACAAGGCGGCGCGTCTTAAAGCATACTCTACCATTTCGATATCGACCCCTCGTTCAAAACGGAATGATGCATCCGTGCTTAATCCATGTCGTTTGGCTGATTTGCGGATGCTTACTGGATCAAAGTAAGCACTTTCTAAAAATATTTCAGTGGTTTTTTCAGTAACGCCAGAGTCTATCCCCCCAAATACACCGGCAATACACATGGGTGTATCACCATTACAGATCATTAAATCCTCAGCACTTAAGGTGCGTTCAACGCCATCTAAAGTTGTAAAAGAAGTTCCTTCATTCAGTGTTTGAACTTTTACAACTCCTGTGTCTATGGCATTTGCATCGAATGCGTGAAGAGGTTGTCCCAATTCATGAAGCACGTAGTTGGTCGCATCAACAATGTTGTTAATAGGAGTTAGACCAATGGCTTTTAACTTGTTTTGTATGTATTCGGGTGAAGGTGCAACTTTTACATCTGAAATACGTAAACCACAGTATCTAGGTGCACTTTTTTTATCTACAACGTCGATTCGCATAGAGGCATTTGTGAGCTCTACATTGAACCCATTGGTGTTGGGTCTAATCAATTCGGTATTGATTCCTTTTTGCAAAAAACCTGCTTTAAGGTCGCGAGCGACCCCAAAATGACTCATCGCATCTGCTCGATTAGGGGTAAGACCGATTTCAAAAACAGAATCGTTTTCTACTTTAAATATATCAGAACAAGTGTTTCCAACCTTGTGAGTGTTCTTTAACACAATGATGCCGTCGTGATCACTACCAATACCAATTTCGTCCTCAGCACAAATCATGCCTTGGCTTAATTCACCACGAATCTTACTTTTTTTGATGGTAAAAGATTCACCAGAAACTGGGTAAAGCAGCGTTCCCACAGGAGCAACTACAACTTTTTGACCCTTAGCGACATTCGGAGCACCGCAAACAATCTGAAGGATTTCCTCTGTTCCAATATCAACAGTTGTTATTTTAAGTCGATCCGCATTCGGATGCTGTTCACATGTGACCACCTCACCAACAACAAGACCCTTAAGTCCACCCGGTATAGATTCATAATCTTCAATTCCTTCGACTTCTAAGCCTAAATCCGTTAATAATTCGCTTAGCTGTAATGTGTCCCAGTCAGTTTTAACAAACTCCTTGAGCCAATTGTATGATATCTTCATTGAAACAGATAAAGTACAAAGATACGATTAAGAATTTTTTTGGAATCAAGAAATGTATTTCCATATCCCTTTTCCGCTTTCAAGCTGTAAAAGGGTAGAAGTGATGGCACTATTAACCTCTGAATTGATGTTTGGATCTTTGTGTAGTAAGCTCAATGCAGCTTTACGAGCACTCTCTAAAATGGGTTGGTCTTTAGATAGATCTGCAATGATCATTTGTAGTACACCGCTCTGTTGAGTACCCATCAAATTACCAGGCCCCCGAAGTTTTAGGTCAACTTCAGCCAGTTCAAAACCATCTTGTGTGCCGACCATAGCATTGATACGTGTGTTGGCATCAGTTGATAATTTTTCTTTAGTCATGAGTACACAATAACTTTTGTCAGCTCCTCTGCCCACACGTCCTCGAAGTTGATGCAATTGAGACAGTCCAAAACGTTCAGCGCTTTCAACAATCATCACAGAAGCATTGGGAACGTTAACACCAACCTCTATTACTGTCGTGGCAACCATGATGTGTGTATGCCCTTCAACAAAGCGTTTCATTTCATATGCTTTGGCTTCGGGTTTCATTTTTCCATGTACGATACTCACCTGATAGTCTGGTTGTGGAAAGTCTCTAACCATACTTTCATAACCATCCATTAAGTCTTTATAATCCATACTTTGAGATTCTTCAATAAGAGGATATACTATGTAAACTTGCCTACCTTTTTTAATTTCATCTTTTATGAAGCGTTGCACAGCAAGTCGATTTCTGTCCGTTCGGTGTGCTGTGGTAATGGGTTTACGACCAGGAGGCAACTCGTCAATGATTGATAAGTCTAAATCTCCATACATAGTCATTGCCAATGTTCTAGGGATTGGGGTCGCAGTCATCACCAACACATGAGGTGGAATTGTATTTTTTTTCCATAGTTTGGCTCTTTGAGCAACGCCAAATTTGTGTTGCTCATCAATGATCGCCAATCCAAGATTGTTAAAAATCACAGTAGGTTCGAAAACAGCATGGGTTCCAATCAACACATGTAATTTGCCACTTTCTAAATCCTCATGAATTATTCTTCGAGCTGCTCGAGGGGTTGACCCCGTTAATAACTCCACATTAATATCTAAAGGATCGAGAAGTGAAGAAAGGCTAGAATAGTGTTGTTGGGCTAAAATTTCTGTTGGGGCGACCAAGGTAGCTTGATAACTATTGTCTAGGGCAATAAGCATTGTTAACAAAGCAACAATTGTTTTTCCAGATCCAACATCCCCTTGAAGCAAACGATTCATTTGAGCTTTGCTTCCCATATCAGTTCGAATTTCTTTGATGACTCTTTTTTGGGCATTTGTTAAATCAAAGGGTAAGTGTTGCTGATAAAACTCGTTAAAATAACTTCCAACCTTGTCGAAAACCAATCCTTTAAATTTGTTTTTTAAATGCTGTTTCCTTCTCAATATTTGTAATTGTATAAAAAACAATTCTTCAAATTTTAATCGATATTGAGCTTGAGCGAGTTCGTTTTGATGAGAGGGAAAATGAATTGCCCTTAGTGCTTTTGATCGATCAATCAAGTTGTGATAATTCATCAGCTCTTCTGAAAGGGTTTCAGAGAAACGAGAATTTACTTCATCAAAAAGATTAGAAATGATTTGGCGAATAATTCGATTTGATATGCCACGGCTGGCAAGTTTTTCAGTCGAAGGGTAAATGGGTTGAAAAACACCTTGTTTTTTAGAATCAATTTCAAGATCCAGTTCTGGATGCGCGATAGAACACTTTTTTCCAAACCAGTTCAATCGTCCAAATGCTACATAATCAGTATGTGTTTTTAAATTTTTTTGAATCCATTTCACACCTCTAAACCAAACCAGCTCTATTTGACCTGTTGCATCTTCGAAAGTGGCCACCAATCTTTTGTGTTTGCCTGTGTTAATGGTCTCTATGTGAGTGATTTGACCAATAATTTGTACATCAGCTTGCGATTGGGCTAATTCGCCTATCTTGTAAAAGCGTGTACGATCAATGTAACGATTCGGGAAGACACAAAGCATGTCTTTGTAGGTGTGAATTCCTAACTCTCCTCGTAACAATTGTGCTCTGTTAGGCCCTACACCTTTCAGATAGTCTATGGGTTTTTCCAAAAAAGCATCAGACATACGAACGAAGATAAATCATTTCGGTTGAAATCTGTTGATAAACCATATTCGAATTGGTAGATATTCACTCTTGGAATTTATATTTTCACATAAAAATATTTAAGTGCAGAATTACCTGTCAAAACTTAATGAAGCACAACAACAACCCACCACTCATACTGATGGACCGCTGATGGTGATTGCAGGTGCGGGGTCTGGTAAAACACGTGTGTTGACCTATCGTATTGCATATTTAATGCAAAAGGGGGTAGATGCTTTTTCGATACTGGCGTTGACTTTTACGAACAAAGCAGCTCGTGAAATGAAGGGTAGAATCGCTGAGATTGTTGGGGAGAGTGAGGCCAAAAACCTTTGGATGGGTACCTTTCACTCTGTTTTTGCAAGAATACTAAGAGCTGAAGCAGACCGATTGGGCTATCCATCGAGCTTTACTATTTATGACACCCAAGATTCGGAAAGGCTGGTTGCTTCAATCATCAAAGAGATGAAGCTAGACAAGGATGTATATAAAACAAAACAGATCAGAAATCGAATTTCAGCCTTTAAAAATAGTCTTATCACGGTTCGTGCATACTACAACAACCCTGAACTTGTAGAAGCTGACCGCGAAGCAAGACGTTCACAAATGGGATCTATTTATCAAAACTACGTGGAACGCTGTTTCAAGGCTGGAGCGATGGATTTTGATGATTTACTATTAAAAACCAATGAGTTGCTTAATCGGTTTCCTGATGTGCTTGCTAAGTATCAAGATCGTTTTCGCTATATCTTGGTCGATGAGTATCAGGATACCAATCATTCTCAATATTTGATTGTAAAGGCCTTGGCTGATCGCTTTCAAAACATTTGTGTTGTAGGGGACGATGCTCAAAGTATCTATGCTTTTCGTGGGGCGAATATTCAAAACATATTGAATTTCCAAAAGGACTATCCAGATGCTAAGGTTTATAGATTGGAACAAAACTACCGGTCGACTAAAAGCATTGTCTCTGCTGCAAACAGCCTCATCGCTCATAACCAGAATAAGCTTGAAAAAGAAGTATGGACAGCTAATAAAATGGGAGAGCAAATCATTGTTCACAGAAGCCCAACGGATGGAGACGAAGGTCGATATGTGGCTCAATCCATTTTTGAGCAAGCCATGCAACAACAATTAAACTATCAATCTTTTGCGGTCCTGTACAGAACCAATGCCCAGTCTAGGGCTATTGAAGACGCTTTACGTAAACGAAACATTCCTTACAGAGTTTTTGGAGGACTTTCTTTTTATCAGCGTAAAGAAATAAAAGATGTTTTGGCCTATCTAAGGCTCACGGTTAATCACAAAGATGAAGAAAGCCTTAAACGCATCATCAATTATCCGGCAAGAGGAATCGGGCAAACAACGATAGACAAGCTTGTTGTGGCTGCACAAAAACATAATATCTCAATCTTTGATGTTGTTGAAAAAGTCCATGAACTTCCCTTAGATATTCATGCGGGAACCAAAGCCAAGCTCAATGATTTTGCAGTGTTGATTCGTAGTTTTCAAGCAGTCAATACTACTCAGGATGCTTTTGCCATTGCTGATTTGATCACAAAAAAAACAGGAATTGTTCAAGAGCTTAAAAAGGAAGGTACGCCCGAAGCTGTGACTCGTGTGGAGAATGTTGAAGAACTTCTCAATGGGATTCGTGATTTTGTAGAAGGTCAGCGTGAACTGGTTGACGCAACTGGATCCTTAGTAGAGTTTTTAGAAGATGTTGCTCTTGCAACTGATTTTGACAACGATAAAAAGGAAGAAAACACAGTTGCTTTGATGACAGTACACCTTGCAAAAGGGTTAGAATTTCCACATGTCTATGTAGTTGGCATGGAAGAAGATCTGTTTCCTTCTGCTTTTAATATGAATACACGTGATGAACTAGAAGAAGAGCGGCGTTTGTTTTATGTAGCCCTAACACGTGCTGAAAGTCGAGCAACCTTGACTTACACTCAATGTCGATACCGTTGGGGGAAACTCAATGATGCTGAACCGAGTCGTTTCTTAACGGAACTCAATCCAGAATTCATCGACAACCAAGTCTTTGATGATGATTACCGTTTTAAACCTTTGGTGGATAATAGTATTTTTGAAGATGTACCCAAGGACAGGGTACGTTTTAAAAAGCCTACAGTCAAACCTAAATCCAAAACAATCCCACCCAAAGCCAAACTCAAACCTGTGTTGCGTTCACAAACAACTGAAGCTATGGATACTTCGTCTATACAAGAGGGTGTCAAGGTAAACCATAGTCGATTTGGAAAAGGGGTCGTATGCTCGGTAGAAGGCAGCGGGGGTGATGCTAAAGCTCTTATTGACTTTGAAAATGGAGGAAAGAAAAACCTACTGTTACGTTTTGCTAAACTAGATATCTTATAACATGCGTCTTCAAGTCTTTGAAAACAACCCCAATCCAAAGCATATAGACACGGCTGTTCAGGTCTTAAAAAAAGGCGGGCTGATTATTTATCCAACGGATACTGTTTATGCATTGGGTTGTGATGCACTCAATCATGTCGCATTAAGTCGATTGGCTAAAATTAAAAACTCAAAGCGCGAAAAGTCACCTGTAAGTTTGATCTGTTCTTCTATAAGACAAATAGGGGAGTACACGGGACAATTAGACACAGTTGTTTTTCGATCCTTAAAATCACATCTTCCGGGGCCATTTACCTTTATTTTGCCAGTCATTCAAAAGTTACCTAAATCATTAGGCAAAAGATCTTCAATTGGCCTACGTATTCCGGATCATCCAATCACTCTTGCTTTGGTAGAGGCTTTAGGCAACCCTCTTGCCTCTGCATCTTTACACGACGATGATCGTATAATTGACTACACAACAGACCCTGACACAATCGACGCTCAGTGGAATGATCGAGTTGATTTGTTTTTGGATAGTGGCTATGGAAATAACTTGCCCTCCACAGTTATTGACATGTGTTTTGACGACATAAAAATCACCCGACAGGGTGCTGGGAATTTCAAAGGGTAAAAATCAATCTATTTTCAGATTGTTGATGATAGTAGAAGCGGTTAGACCCATATGACCGGTTGTTTGGGCTCCAATATTTCCTGCCAAACCATGATGGTAGACTCCAATACAAGCTGCTTCGGTTGAATCGTATTTCTGGGCGATCAAGGCTCCTATGATCCCTGTTAACACATCTCCGCTACCTGCAGTGGACATTCCTGGATTTCCTCCGTAATGAATGAAGCGATTTCCAATATCGTCAATCACCCAGGTACATGCGTCTTTTAATACAATAACACAATGGTGTTTGGCAGCAAATTCTTGGGCTTGTATCAACCTTTCTGAACTTTGTGATACTCCACCCATCAGTCGGTCAAATTCTTTGATATGAGGAGTTAATACACTTCCTTTTGGAATAAGCCTTGACCAATCTGGATTTTTTGACAATATATTGATCGCATCAGCGTCTATAACAAGTGGAACATCAATTGATTTTAGAAGATGATGAATCAATTGTTGTGTCGAAGCGTCAGTTCCTATTCCAGGCCCTAAAGCAACAACATTGTATGGTTTTATGTTAGATAGTTCGGTTAGTGAATAATCTGATGGATCAACAACACACATGGCCTCTGGAACTGAAACCTGCATGATGTTTACACCACATTTAGGCACTTGAACAGTTAGCAAACCAACTCCACTTTTCATCAAAGCACGAGCAGCTAATGTAGCAGCTCCCATTTTTCCATATGAACCTGCCAATAACAAAGCATGACCGTAGTGACCTTTATGAGAAAACATCTTTCTAGATCTTACTTGATTTTGGATTTCTTTATCAAGAACAAAAATCTTTGAATGAGACTTTTGAATAAGTTTTTCGTCCAGCCCAATATCAATGACAATCCATTCACTGACATATTTTTTATGTTCAGGAAAAAAGAAAGAAACTTTAGGGCGTTGAAACGTCATAGTTATATCTGCCTGAATGACAAGATCTGAATGGGTTATTGAGTCTGCAGGCAATCCCGATGGAACATCCACCGAATAAACCAGTTTTTTTGAATCATTGACAACTTGAATAACCTGAGCATATAGCCCCTCCAAATTTCCATGTAAGCCTATTCCAAACAAAGCATCTATGATGATATCTGCATTGCTTAAATCTGGAATTTGTGTGTGATTTGAAACAAGAGTTGTGCTTGGGAGTCTTTTTAGGTTTACAGAACAATCCGAAGAAACTTCTTTTTTAGTATTTATTAGATATGCCTTTGTATCAAAACCATGTTCATTTAGGAGTCTAGCTATTGCAAGACCATCCCCACCATTATTGCCTGGCCCACACAAAACCATTATTTTTTGGTTGGCAATATGTTGAGTCATTAAATATTGTACAAAAGCTTTAGCAGCCTGCTCCATTAAATCGATAGACCGTAAATTGTTTATCTCTATCGTGAGTAAATCAATTCTTTTTATTTCCCTTTCAGACAATATTTTTTTGAGTCCCATCATATCTCTAAAATTAACCAAAAAAAAACGCAACTCGAAAGTTGCGTTTATAATAATTCTGTGATGAAGATCTTAGTTGTTAGCCGTCGCTTTTTCCATGCCTTGTTCAATCAATTCAAAAAACTGATCGAGTTTAGGTAGTACAACGATGCGCGTTCTTCTGTTTTTTGCTCTTCCAGAAGTCGTTTCATTGTCATCTAGTGGAATGTAGTAACTACGTCCCGCTGCTGTCATACGCTCTGGAGATACTCCAAAATCGTTTTGTAGAACACGAACAACAGAAGTAGCTCTTTTAACACTTAAATCCCAATTATCTAATAAAACTTCATTTCGGATTGGAACATTGTCGGTATGTCCTTCGACTAAAAATTCAATTTCAGGCTTGTCGTTAAGTACAGTAGCTACTTTACCTAGTACTTCTTTTGCTCTGTTAGAAACCATGTAGCTACCTGAATTAAACAATAATTTATCTGAAATAGAAATAAACACAACACCCTTTTCAACATTTACCTCAATGTCAGAGTCGTTGATATCGATAAGCGCACCTTTAAGACTTGTAACCAGGGCTAGGGTGACAGAATCACGGCGAGTGACAGCGTCTTGCATTTTACGAATCGTTAGGTCTTTTTCTTTAAGTGATTCTAGAGATTTTTCAAGATTTTCAGCACCTTTCTGGGATAAGGTAGTTAGATTACCCATATTGTTTATTAAATCTTGATTGTTAGCTCTTAAAAAACTGTTTTGTTCTTTAAGTGCTGCCAATGAAGCTTCACTTGTAGCTTTTTCGTCAATACAAGTATTGAGCTTAACGGTTGCTGAGTTTAGCAAATCTTTGGTTTGATTGTGTTGTGTTTCAAGAGAAGCATATTTCTTTTGAGACACACATGAGGCTAGCAAAATTGGAGCAGCAAACAGAATGAGGGTTTTTTTCATTGGTGTGGAATTAAGTTTCGTCAAATTTAAAAAAATTAACATCGTATATTTTAAATTAACGTAATTTTAACGAATATCGTATTGTGTGTTTAGTTTTGCTTTGAAATTTTCAATAAAGACTGATTTGTTTTGAAAAGGATTGAACAAAATGGATCTTTTTCTCCAAAATAAGGGGAAGTTGTAAAAAAAACTGTGGTGTCCTTTAACGATAGCAAACATGTGTTTAAAGCGACCTGTTAAAACAAAATACAATCCTAAAAAGAAGTCAAACACCAAACGCATAAACAGCCAAAGTACATAGTTGAAAAGAGGCAGACACTTGGTATAGGCTAGCATAGAGTTTCGAATGTTATGGTAGAGTTTTAGTGGATCGTTGTTTTGAAGACTGGCACCTCCAAGGTGTTTGACTTGAGAAATACCTAAATAATGAATTTGCCAACCATTAGCCAATGCCCGAATAGAGAGGTCAATTTCTTCGAAATGCATAAAAAAATCTTCATCGAATCCATCAAGTTCTAAAAAAACATCTCTACGTATGCAAAAAGCAGCACCACCTGCCCATTGTATTGACGCAACATCATTGTATTGACCTCGGTCTTTTGCACAATATTGGAGCGCACGACCTCGACAATAGGGGAGTCCCATAAAATCAATTCTACCACCTGCTGCACCCGCATAATCAAAAAATCCATCGTGAACGTCTGATAATATTTTAGGTTGTATGATCGCTACTCCATGATGCTTTTTAAAATGATCCTCGATTTGTGGAATCCACGCACTGTCGACCCCAACATCATTGTTAATAAAACACAAAAGTTCTGCATCAATTTTCTGAACGCAAGCATTGTACCCACTGCTATACCCTAAGTTTTTTTTAAGTTTTAGGGTTTTGACAGTCGGATGGTTTTTATGAATAAACTCCAATGACAAATCAGTTGATGCATTATCGACAACCCATATATCGGCTCCAGAACGATGGCGAATAATGCTCGGTAGATATTTAGCAATCAAGTCTTTTCCGTTATAGTTCAATATGACAATGGCGGTTTTCAAACAACTATGGATTTAAATCAGGTAGGTCTGGAAGGAAAACATATTTTTGATTCACATGGTCGAAGGTACAGAAATAATGTTCAATTCCGTTTGTGACCATCATGTAGGTTGCATTGAATTTTAGATTGTATCGCGCAATTTGGTCAAAAACCTTTTGATCAATGGGTACATTAGGAGCTTTGCATTCTACGATGAGCTGAACAGTCCCGTCTGATCGAAACAAGATGACATCAAATCGTTTGGTAAGTCCAGCTAGAGAAAATTGTTTTTCGGCGTTCATCCATGAGGTTGGCGCTTTCTTTTTCTTGATGAGAAACTGCACGACGTGTTGACGAACCCATTCTTCTGGCGTTAGGGCAACAAATTTTTTACGAATTACATCAAAAATTTGACGACCCTTTTCACTATTTTTGAATTGAAATTGATATGTGTCAAAAGCTAGCTTGAGCATATTGCAAAATTGGTAAAAAGGTTTGAATTCCCTCCAAAATATTTTATCGGATATAAATAACAGACAATTTTCCCCTGTTTATTTCTTAATGGGTGAAGAAGCTTATTTTATCGATATGATTGAAAAAGCATTAACTGAAACCGTGCTTACTGAAGATGAAAAGGCTTTTAATCAAACCCTATTTTACGGAAAAGATTCTAACATAGCGGATGTTGTAGATTCATGTAAAAGATATCCTATGATGGCCGAACATCAACTAATCGTTGTTCGAGAGGCACAAGAATTGTCACGAACAATTGACAAATTGGTGGATTATGTCAACCAACCCCAACCGTCAACAGTTTTAGTGGTTTGTTACAAGTATAAATCTATAGATAAACGCAAAAAATTATACAAAGCCCTTCAAGAAAATAGTGTGATTTTTGAAAGTAAAAAACTCTACGAAAACCAAATTCCAGATTGGATTCAAAGATGGGCCAAAAAACACAATCGATCTATTAACACCAAAGCTTCACATCTTTTGGTAGAGTGTTTAGGAACCGAACTAAGTGCCATTGAACGAGCACTTGACAAATTGACTATATTGGTGAGTTCAGGTGAACAGATTACAGAATCACACATTGAAAAACACATTGGGTTTAGTAAGGACTACAACAATTTTGAACTTCGGAAGGCTTTAGGTTCAGGAAATGTTACACACGCACATAAAATTTGCTATTATTTCGCTCAACACCCTAGACAACATCCTATTGTGGTGACTCTTTCTACACTCCATAATTTTTTCATGCAATTGCTTCAATATCACGCATTAGAAGATCACAATCCAAATCATGTAGCACGTGTGTTGGGTATTCGTCCTTTTTTTGTTTCAGAATACCAACAAGCTTCACGTCGATATCCCATGAAGTCGTTGGCCTTCATATTAGCCAAAATCAAAGAAACAGATATGAAATCTAAGGGAGTAGGAGTAGGGAATGTTAAGCAAGGTGATCTGCTCAAACAACTGATTAATGAAATAAGGGGTTAACGCAGCTCAGGATATTTTTTAGGATCTACTTCATGTAATATTCCATATGCGTGTTCAATAATGTCATCAACAGATGGTTTTGAAAAATAATCTCCGTCAGAACCATATGCAGGTCGGTGAGCTTTAGCACTCAACAACTTAGGAGGGCTGTCCAAAAGGTTAAAAACATTTTGTTTTTCGATGAGTTGACTTAATATATATGCTGTACCACCACCGGGAACGTCTTCATCAACTATCATAAGACGATTGGTCTTAGAAAGGCTTTTCTTTATGTCTTCATTTAAATCAAATGGAAGCAAACTTTGAACATCTATGACTTCTACATCAACACCCATTTGACTTAGTTCTTCAGTCGCCTCTAAAGCCAATCGAAGGGTTGATCCATAGGAAATCAATGTGAGGTCTTTCCCATTACGCAAGGTTTCTACTTTTCCTATAGGTACTGTAAAAGTCCCTAAATTGTCTGGCATGTTTTCTTTAAGTCTGTACCCGTTTAGAGATTCAATCACCAACGCAGGATCTTGACCTTGTAGGAGTGTGTTGTAAAAACCTGCTGCTTGGGTCATGTTTCTAGGCACAAGAACATACATACCTCTAAGAAGATGAATGAGTCCACCCATAGGAGATCCAGAATGCCAAATACCTTCCAGCCTGTGACCTCGTGTACGAATGATAAGAGGAGCAATCTGCTTTCCGTGGGTTCTGTAGTGCAGGGTAGCCAAGTCATCACTCATGATTTGCAAAGCATATAATACGTAATCTAGGTATTGAATCTCCGCTATAGGGCGCAAACCTCTCAAAGCCATTCCAATGCCTTCTCCTATGATGGTTGCTTCACGAATCCCACGATCAGCTACACGATGTACACCAAATTTTTCTTGCAGACCTTCGAGACCTTGATTCACATCTCCGATTTTACCTGAGTCTTCCCCAAATATCAGTAAGTTTTTATG
>JADHML010000002.1 GCA_016780065.1 Flavobacteriaceae bacterium | reverse complement strand
TTCCCACTGGAAATTTTAAAGCAATACCATCATTGGAGTCTATCAAATTGATGCATCTGGACAAACAGGTGTTCGAGGCTTCAGCTTCTTTGCATCAAGAAAAAGGGTCATATCATTACACGCTACATTATCCTGAAATCGACAGAAGTTTGATTATTCGATTTAACCAAAATTTTCCATTCAAAATAGATGGTTGGAAGGAAATTGTCATTCAACAAAATGAGAAATTTATTACCAAAGCTCATAGCCCCAGACAAATTAACATTGACTATTGGAATAAAAACCAAAACACAGATACCCAATACAGAGATTCATTACAACTTCGATAAAACCATTACCTACTATTGTTTTAATGTTTTACATGCACTGGAGCTTCAATAAATATTATCGTTTAAAACAAGCGTATCTTGTTGAGTTGAAGTATTAACCTAAAAACAACATGAAAAATTTGACAAAGAGTTATTCTTAACTCAAATTTGTAAACGATGAAAATCATAAGATCTGCATTATACGGAGAGTTTTTGGGCACCTATGCCATGGTATTCTGTGGGACAGCAGCCATGGCTGTCAACGAAATAAATGGAAGTATTTCGCATGTAGGTGTGGCCATTACTTGGGGATTGATCGTCATGGCAATGATTTATGCATTTGGAGAACTTTCAGGAGCACATTTTAACCCCGCTGTAACGGTCGGTTTTGCTCTTTCGGGTCGATTTGCATGGAAGAACGTGCCCATATACATCACAATGCAAGTAATAGCCGCTACCCTAGCAAGCATCACAGTCAAATACTTACTACCAGAAAGCGAGTTTATTGGGGCCAGTATCCCATCAATAGATGCAACACGTGCCTTTGTTCTAGAAACAATATTGACTTTTATTTTAATGATTGTGATAATTCATATCTCTACTGGAAGTAAAGAAATTGGCCCTGTAGCAGGCTTAGCAGTAGGTAGTGTGATCCTTTTAGAAGCTATGTTTGCGGGACCATTGACAAATGCCTCAATGAACCCCGCACGATCTTTAGGTCCAGCCCTAGTTTCTGGGCACGTCCAACCTCTTTGGATATACCTTACCGCCCCCTTCTTAGGGGCCTCTTTGGCTGTGGTAATAGCAAAGCGTTTTTAATTTTGTTTAATCTTTTGTACTTTTTATTAAACATTATTGATACCTTTGTGAAAAACCACTTGGATGTATCAATACAAAAGCGAGCAGATTCTACCCATTGACATGGAGAAAGCTTGGGATTTTTTATCTGATCCCAAAAACCTCAAGACCATCACCCCAGACTACATGGGTTTTGACATCATTTCGGGTGCAGACCGAAAGATGTTCTCTGGTCAAATTATACAATACATACTAACGCCCATTTTAGGCATTCCATTCCGTTGGGTGACAGAAATTACACATGTCGATCAAGGCAAATATTTTGTTGATGAACAGCGGTTCGGTCCTTACACATTTTGGCATCACAAACATTTTATTGAGCCCACAGATGGTGGCGTAAAGATGATAGACATTGTAGACTACAAACTCCCGCTAGGTCTGTTGGGAAAACTGGCACATGCTCTTTTTGTGTCAAAAAAGGTAAAGCAAATATTCAGCTACAGAACTCAAAAATTAAACGAGTTGTTTGGATAAAAAATTGAAATTATGAAAAAGAATACATTAATTATTGGAGGTTCATCGGGCATAGGTTTGGAGACGGTTAAACTCTTAGAAAAAGAATCTAATGTTTATGTGGCATCGAGATCTTCAGAAAGTCTTAGTGGATTGGAAGTCACACACATCCCTTTTGATGCAACATCTGACACTCTTGACACCTCACAACTGCCTGATGAGATTTCAGGTTTGGTGTACTGCCCTGGCAGCATCAACCTTCGTCCATTCAAAGGACTAAAACCCGAAGCTTTTGAAGAGGATTTCCAGATCAATGTCATGGGGTTGGTATGAACCCTCCATGTGGTATCACCTAAGTTTACAGCTGATTCTAGTGTGGTATTGTACAGCACAGTTGCTGTTAAAATCGGCATGCCTTTTCATGCGAGTGTAGCAACATCCAAGGGAGCCTTGGAAGGTTTGGGCAGGTCTTTGGCTGCAGAGTGGGCACCAAAAGTCCGAGTGAATATAATTGCTCCCTCTATCACAGACACTCCGTTAGCAAATCGTTTTTTAAACAACGTAGCTAAGGTTGAAAAATCTGCACAGAGACATCCTTTAAAAAGAATTGGAAGTGCAAAAGATATTGCTGATCTGACACTGTTTTTGCTTAGCGAAAAAAGCAGCTGGATGACTGGCCAAGTAATTGGTATGGATGGTGGGATTTCGGCTCTAAACACGCACTAAATTGAGTTCAGTGGTTGTTTTTTGGTTTCGTAGGGATTTGCGTTTAAATGACAACGCAGGCCTATACGCTGCTTTAAATTCATCCCTCCCTGTGTTACCCATTTTCATCTTCGACACAAACATTCTTAACAAGCTTCCTAAAAATGATTCCAGGGTAGGGTTTTTACACAATCAATTGTGTGTGATGAATTCACATTTAGCCAAAACTGGCAAAAAAATTCACGTACATCATGGCAATCCATTGACAATTTTCAAAAAAATTGTTGAGCAATACAACATCCATCAAGTCCATACAAACAGAGATTATGAGCCTTATGGAATTCAGAGAGACAAAGAAATTCAACAATTGTTATCAGATCATGAAATTGATTTTGTAACTCATAAGGATCATGTCATTTTTGAAGAAAACGAAGTAGTCAAATCGGACGGAACACCCTACAGAGTTTACACACCTTACTCAAATGCATGGCGCAAACTGTTTGAAGATCAAACACTAACGTTTTATTCGAGTGAAACCCATTTGGAAAAACTCATTGATGCCGAGCTTGCCCCAACCCCCACATTAGAGGAAATTGGGTTTGAGAAAAATCAACAGATCATCCCACAGATTCGACTCAGCAAAGAGCTAATCGATCTCTACGAACAGCATAGAGATTTCCCTGCTATTGAAGGGACCTCAAAAATCGGAATGCATTTACGGTTTGGCAGTTTAAGCGTACGAAAAGCCGTTCAATCAGCACTCGCTTCAAAAAATCCTACTTTTTTAAAAGAGCTTATATGGAGAGAATTTTTTATGCAGATTCTATGGCATTTTCCCCATACTCAGACCCAGAGTTTTAAACCACAGTATGATCGGATTCCTTGGCGAAACAACGCTAAGGAGTTCAAATTATGGTGTTCAGGAAACACAGGGTATCCACTTGTAGATGCAGGTATGAGGGAGTTGAATCAAACAGGGTTTATGCACAACAGAGTTAGAATGTTGGTTGGAAGTTTTTTATGTAAACACTTACTTATAGACTGGCGATGGGGCGAAGCCTATTTTGCCGAAAAACTTTTGGATTATGAATCATCGAGCAATATTGGTAACTGGCAATGGGTGGCAGGATGTGGAGTAGATGCAGCTCCATATTTTAGAATATTTAATCCCACTTCGCAGATCAAAAAATTTGACAAAAACCATGAGTATATACAGAAGTGGGTGCCTGAGCTAAATTCGTTGAAATACGCAAAACCTATGGTAGATCATCAAGCAGCACGTCAGCGCTGTTTAGAGGTTTACAAATCCGCTATCAGCTAATGCGAGGCGTAAAAAAAACAAACTTACCCACTAAAGTTTGTGTCGTGTGTTTACGGCCATTTAGTTGGAGAAAAAAATGGGAAAAAAACTGGACGGAAGTTCAATATTGTAGTAAAAAATGCAGAAGTCTAAAGAAACAGCCTTAGTTTGGTTCCGCAACAACCTGCGGATTACAGACAACACAGCTTTGACAACAGCTGTAAACAACCATCAAAAAGTGATTGGTTATGTTTCTGTACCTACATCCATGTTTGATCTGCACCCTCTTGGTTTTATAAAAACCAGCTACTTCAGAGCAAAGTTCTTATTAGAAAGCATCAAAGATTTAAGGGCAGAACTCCAAAAACTCAACATAAGTTTACTTATCAGCACAAACGAATTGTCTGAATTGACTGATGTGTGTGATAAATACACGGTAAGCGATGTGTACCTACAACACGAGTGGACACGAGATGAGAAAGAACAGGAAGAACACTTACCTAAGTCTGTAACTATTCATCGTTACTACGATCAGTTTCTATTTCACCCAGATGACATTCCGATGTCGATAGAAAGCTTACCTGAAATATTTACCGTATTCCGAAAGGCATGTGAAAAACATGTTGAAATTCGTCCTTGTACGCCTATACCTAGTACTATGCTATCCGAAAATCTGTTGGAAAACACTCAAGGGCTCCCTTCATTGAGTTCTTTAGGTTTTAAAAACCACGAGCCAAATCCAAATACCGCATTTCCCTTTCAGGGGGGTGCCTCGGCCGCAAATGAGCGACTAGACGATTATTTTTGGAAATCCAAGCGACTTTCTTATTACAAAAAAACTCGAAATGGACTCCTAGGCACCGATTATAGCTCTAAATTTTCACCTTGGCTTGCCAACGGATCCTTATCTGCAAAAGAGATATACTGGTCTGTTAAAGAATATGAGAGGAAGATTGAAAAAAACCAATCAACCTATTGGCTCATATTTGAGCTGATCTGGCGTGATTATTTCAAATTTCTATCGCTCAAGCACAGAAATCGTTTCTTTTTAATTGGAGGCATTAAAGAAAAACTATATTCGTGGAGCACCAACAAGAGTGATTTCATTTCTTGGATCGAAGGGACCACCCATGAGCCTTTTGTAAATGCCAACATGATCGAATTGAAAAAAACGGGGTTTATGAGCAACCGTGGCCGTCAAAATGTAGCTAGTTTTCTAAGCAAACAGATGAAAATTGATTGGCGTTGGGGCGCACAATATTTTGAATCTATGCTCATTGACTATGATGTACATAGCAATTATGGCAACTGGATGTACAACGCGGGCGTGGGTAATGACCCAAGAGATCGTGTATTCAATATACGGCTTCAAGCGGAACGCTATGATCCCAATAGCAAGTACCAGAATTTATGGTTACAAAACACGCTATTTTAATGGAAGTAAGGCTTATTATTGGCGATCAATTGAACCCTGACCACAGTTGGTTTACGAAGGTAGATAAAGATATATGCTATGTCATGTATGAAATGCGGCAAGAGACCGACTATGTACGTCATCACATCCAAAAAGTAGTGGCGTTTTTTGGGGCCATGCGTCAATTTGCTAAGCATTTAGAATCGAAAGGCCACATGGTGCTGTATTTCACGATTGACGATCCAGAGAATGAACATCAACTGGATAAAAATCTTGAAAAAACCATCAAAATGTTAAATGCCCGTTCATTCTCCTACTTATACCCTGATGAATATCGCTTGGATGAACAATTGAAAACATTTTGTAAAAAGACGTCATTACCGTCAAAAGCCATTGACACAGAGCATTTTATGACAAGTCGTGATGAATTGGCTCATTTTTTCAAAGGAAAAAAAAGCATGGTCATGGAGTTTTTCTACCGCCATATGCGAAAAAAGCATCAAATATTGATGAACGGTGATCAACCTGAAGGAGGCGCGTGGAATTTTGACAAACACAACCGGAACAAATGGAAAGGCACTCCTGAAATACCCCTTCCCTATCAACCCAAAACTACTGAAACCCAAAGACTAAAAAAAATCATCGATCAATCTGGTATTCAAACGATGGGTGTTTTTGATGAAAAAAACTTTTTGTTCCCTTTAAATCATCAAGAGGCGCAGGCACAACTAAACTACTTTTGTGAACATTTGTTGGAGCACTTCGGCACTTATCAAGATGCCATGCATACTAAAGAGGTCAATCTGTTTCATGCCAGGATATCTTTTGGCCTGAATGTAAAACTTCTACATCCTTTAGATGTAATTCAACAGGTAGTAGCTGCATACAGAGAAAACAAAGAAAAAATTAGTTTGGCTCAAGTCGAGGGATTTGTACGTCAAGTTTTAGGTTGGAGAGAATATATGCGTGGATTGTATTGGAAAGAAATGCCCAATTATAAATCGATGAACGCCTTAGACAATCACAACACACTTCCAGATTTCTATTGGACAGGAAAAACAAAGATGAATTGCCTTTCTACAAGCATTAAAAACAGCTTAGATAACGCCTATGCACATCACATTCAAAGGTTGATGATCACTGGAAATTTTGCCTTGTTGTCACAATCCGACCCAGATGAGGTAGATCGCTGGTACTTGGGAGTTTATGCCGATGCCATAGAGTGGGTACAGTTGCCAAATACACGTGGGATGAGTCAATATGCAGATGGTGGCATTGTTGCAACTAAGCCTTATGTTTCATCTGGGTCATATATCAACAAAATGAGTGATTATTGTCAATCATGTGTGTACAACCAAAAAAAGAGAGTAGGCGATGATGCATGTCCATTTAATAGCTTGTATTGGAATTTCTTGGACGATAAACGGGAGCTTCTTCAGTCTAATAATCGTATGGGAATGATGCTAAACTTACTTAAAAAAATCCCAACCCCTGAACTTGCCGCTGTTAAGGAGCGTGCTTATGCAATTCTATCAAACCCCGATAATTTTTAAACAATTTCTTAGTTGATTTACATGGAAAAGCCAGCCTTAACGACTATCGAAATAGACAGAATCATCGAAATGGCTTGGGAAGATCGAACGCCTTTTGATGCGATTAAATTTCAATTCAACCTTTCAGAGCAAGATGTAATCAAACTGATGCGAAACAATTTAAAACCCAGTAGTTTTCGATTGTGGCGTGCCCGTGTTCAAGGCAGAGCTACCAAACATAGCAAAAAAAGAAATGTTGATGTACAGCGATTTAAATGCAGTCGCCAAAAATCAATCAGTAATAACAAAGTTTCCAAAAGGTAATTTTTGTACATTGTACAAAAACCCCCAATGTCCAATAAAACCCAACCTACAAACAAGACTGTTTTGTCTGTTTTCCAAAGTATTTCAGAAAATACACAACGTCAAGATTGTCAAAAACTACTTGAGCTTTATAAGAAAACCCTTCGTGAAACCCCTGTGGTTTGGGGAGACCGTATCATAGGTTTTGGTCAATACGAATACCAGTACAGAAGTGGCCGTAAAGGAACATGGTTTGTGTCAGGTTTTGCACCTCGCAAACACACACTTACTCTATATCTTATGTGTGATTTAGAACATAAGATGCTGCCTTTTGAAGGTTTGGGCACATACAAAAAGGGAAAGGGCTGCTTATATGTTAAAAAACTTGAGGATGTGAATTTGGAAAAACTGGAAACGTTGATCTCGACTGCCGCCAAATTGACTCTTAAAATGTGGTCTACTGACGAGTGATTTTTGCACCTAATGCACGTAGACGGGTATCGATTTGCTCGTATCCCCTATCAATTTGTTCAATATTATGGATGGTACTGGTTCCTTTAGCAGAAAGTGCAGCAATAAGCAATGAAATTCCGGCTCTAATATCGGGCGAAGTCATGGTTGTCGCTTTGAGAGAGGATTTAAAATCATGACCTATCACAGTAGCTCTGTGAGGATCACAGAGAATGATTTTAGCTCCCATGTCGAGAAGTTTGTCCACAAAAAACAAGCGGCTTTCAAACATTTTTTGATGAATCAACACACTGCCTCTTGCTTGAGTAGCAACAACGAGAACAATGCTCAACAAGTCGGGAGTGAACCCAGGCCAAGGCGCATCGGCAATTGTAAGTATAGATCCATCTATATAATCTTGTACTTCATATCCATTTTTATGAGCTGGAATAAACATATCATCACCGCGACGCTCAATCTGAATTCCCAGTTTTCGAAAGACTGCAGGGATCTGACCTAAATACTCCCAAGCTACATTAGTGATGGTCAATTCGCTTTTGGTCAGTGCAGCCAATCCTATCCAACTACCGATTTCAATCATATCGGGCAGGATGCGGTGTTGGGTTCCTGAAAGACTTTCAACGCCTTCAATAACAAGCATATTAGAGCCTATTCCTGAAATTTGAGCGCCCATTCGATTGAGCATATGACAAAGTTGCTGTAAATAAGGCTCACATGCAGCATTGTAAATTGTAGTTGTGCCTTCTGCCAAGGCTGCTGCCATAACAATATTTGCAGTGCCTGTCACAGAAGCCTCATCCATCAATATATAAGCACCTTTAAGACGATTTTGAGATGTCACACCATAAAAATGAGCCTCTCGATCGTATTGAAACTGAGCACCAAGCTTCATCAAACCTTCAAAATGGGTGTCTACACGTCTACGTCCAATTTTGTCACCCCCAGGCTTGGGGATAAAACCTTTTCCAAAGCGAGCCAATAATGGACCCACTAACATAATAGACCCTCTTATACCTCGACCAGCAGTCTTAAATGCTTCTGAAGTGAGGTAGTCCAAATTGATGTTGTCGGCTTGAAATGCATAGCTGTTGGCTGTTAATTTATCAACCTTCACGCCCAATTGAGTAAGAATGTCTATCAATTTATTGATATCAACAATGTCAGGTACATTGCTAATTTCTACACGATTGGGAGTCAACAAAACGGCACACAATATTTGCAAAGCTTCATTCTTTGCTCCTTGAGGCTGAATAGATCCTGAGAGGGTGTGACCGCCCTCAACTACAAATGTCCCCATATCTATTTGCGACGTTTAGAACGGAATTTTTTGTTTTTATGAGTTTGGGGTTTCTGTCTTCCAAACCTTTTATTGCTTAAGCGAATCAAGTCGTCAGAGTTTGAGAGTGTTTCATCAGCGTTTCTGAGGTCTATTTTACCATCCGAAAGCTCAAAAAGGTGATCAAAAATAACTTTGTCCTCCACCGTGTCTTTGTTCCAGTTTAGAAAACATTTTTTCATGTGATTTGCAATCACGAAAAACAAAGCTTCTTTCTCTTGGCCATCTTCAAATTTTAAAGCAGCCTCGATCATGGTTTTTATATTGTTGCCATAAAAACGATATTTTGGGAAGTTCTGAGGATATGACAGTGGCTCAGGGCGAGCAGACAAAACCTCTTTAAGCGGAATAGGGTAAGGAGAGTCTACATCCAGTTCGAATTCAGACATTATAAAAAGCTGGTCCCAAAGCTTGTGTTGAAAATCAGGTACATCGCGTAGGTGGGGGTTTAGATTGCCCATCACTCCGATGATGGCTTGTGCCATTTTATTACGTTCATCTCGATTGGTGAGCTGAAGCGCTTGGTCTACCATTTTTTGTATGTGACGACCATACTCAGGTATCCTAAGGCGCGATCGTTTTGTATTGTATTGAAGATTTTCGTTCAAGGGATTGATTTATTGGTTAAAAATACTAAATAAAGTTATAACTGAATGATCCCCTCAATTTGAGATGCTTTTTTGTATATGTCTATGATGGCATCTGGTGTTTCGAAAACAGACTCTACCGTAACGCTTTCGTACTTGTTTCCTGAGGATTTTTTCGAACTGATTTTTGCTTCAATTTTAGAAAAAATGGATAATAGTGCTGTTTTTCGAGCTTCGTCAGCGGGGATTATAAACTTAAACAAGTAGTTTGTAGGCCAGTCAGATGATTCGGACAACTGCTTGTGCAAACGCTGATAGAAAGAGGCTTCTTTAGATTGACTTTTCATCGAAGACAAAGATACCTAATTTTGGTTTCAAAATCCTTAAATTTGATCACATGCAAATCCCAAAACTCAAACGCTATGTGATTTCTGGCGCTCCTGGTAGCGGCAAGACCACATTAATCAATGCCTTTAAGATGGATAATGTCTTCTGTTTTGAAGAGGTTTCTAGGTCAATAATTTCAGAGGCTCAACAATCTGGAAAAGCACAACCTTTTTTAACAGATCCTATGTTATTTAGCAATCTATTGCTCTCAAAAAGAATTGATCAATTTAACCACCCAAAGCAAGCACCCTTTCACTTGTACGACAGAGGGATTCATGATGTGATTGCTTATCTTGAAGAAATCAATGCAAAATACCCGATTGAGTTCGACAAGAAAGCTCAAAGTTATGTTTATGACAAAGTTTTTTTGCTACCCCCGTGGGAAGAAATATACACACAAGATGCAGAGCGGTATGAAACCTTTCAACACGCAATCAATATTCACGAACATCTGAAAGCGGTTTATCAAAAATTTTCAATGTTCATCGTAGAGGTACCAAAAACAAGTGTCGAGCAGCGAATTGAATTTATAAAGTCTCATTTTTAATGGAGCTTAAATCCATTTTAAAAAAATATTGGGGTTGGGAACACTTTCGTCCTGGTCAAGAGGAGGCTATTAAAACTGTAATATCTGGTCAAGATACTTTAGTGATATTACCTACTGGAGGTGGTAAATCGCTTTGCTACCAATTGGTGGGTTTGTACCAACAAAAGTTAACCTTGGTGATAAGTCCATTGATAGCCTTGATGTTAGATCAGGTTAAATCATTACAAGAAAGAGGAGTAAATGCTATGAGCATAAGCGGCACTCTACAGGAAGAAGAACTTGTGGAAGCTTTGGATCGTTGTCAATATGGTAAGATAGACTTTCTATATATATCACCCGAGCGCCTCCAACACCCTTTGGTGAAAGAGCGTCTTCAAAACCTTACAATTGGCTTGTTGGTTGTGGATGAAGCTCATTGTATTTCACAATGGGGACATGATTTTAGACCGTCATATCGTACAATTCATGAAACCATCCGTTTGGTTGGGTATCCTGTCGTAATGGCGCTTACGGCAACAGCAACTCCACTAGTTAAAGAAGATATATGTGCATCTCTGCAACTTAGAAATCCAAAAACTGTACAAACCAGTTTTGACAGACACAATTTGAGTTATGTTGTTATTCATACCACCAACAAACTTGGGGCTTTGACAGAGCTTATCCAAAAATGTAAAGGGAACTGTATTGTATATATGCGAACTAGAAAACACTGCGAGTCATTGGCTGAACAGTTGCGGAAACAAAACATCCCCGCAAACTATTTTCATGGGGGAAGTGAAAACAAAGAAAAATTATTATCAGAATGGTCGTCTGGAAAAACACCCGTAATGGTCGCTACTACTGCTTTTGGAATGGGTATCGACCAAGCCAATGTTCGCTACGTGATCCATGCCGCACTTCCTGAGAGCATTGAAAGTTATTATCAAGAAGCGGGTCGGGCGGGTCGAGATTCACTACCAGCTCGTGCGGTTATTTTGACTGGTAAGAGAGATATTGAAAATCTCTACAATCAGTTTGTTGGTTCTGTCCCAAGTTATGAAGAAATCAAATCGGTTTACAAAAAGTTGTGTAGCTTTCTACAAGTCGCATATGGGGAAAAACCAGAAGAACAACTCGATTTTTCATTTGAGAATTTCACCAACGTGTATTCATTGTCTCCAACTAAGTCTTTCAATAGTCTTCGGCTTATGGATCAATTTGGTTTGATTCAACTTCAAAAAAACCACACTAAAAAATACGATATTAAAGTTTTGATAGATGGTCATTCGCTGGCAAATCAGAGCATTGCTGGAAGCCCTACAAGGATCATTTTGGAACTTTTAATGCGTCAATATGGAGGCATTAGAAATCAATATCATCGCATACATACAGCCTGGTTGCAAAAGAGAACAGGAATCAATAAAGAAGCGCTTGAAAAATATTTTTTGATCATGGAAAAGCAAGGTTTCATAGAACTCAAAAGCATTCGCTCTGACATCAGCATTTGGTTTTTGGAACCACGACAAGATGAATACAGTTTGAGTCGAATAAAAAAAATCCTAGAACACAAGATTAAAACTAAGAAAAAACAGCTAAAAGCTGTTGAGGATTATGTACACAGTCAAGATTGTAAAAGAAACTTTATTCTCAATTATTTTGGTGAAAAGACCCATAAGGACTGTGGTCAATGCAGTAGTTGTGAAAAACCCATGGATGAACATCGAATAAGTCAAGATATTTTGGGACTTTTACAAAACAAAACTGAAACGGCTTCGGTACTAGCTGAGCAATCCAAAATAAATTCAAAAATGCTCAATAAGGTACTTATAAGGTTATTAGACGAAGAAAAAATTATATTTCATAACAATAAATACAGCATAAGAAAGTGAAATCACTACGCATCGCATACATGGGAACACCTCACTTTGCCATCGGACCATTAGAGGCCCTGACAAAGTCAAAGCATCAAGTGGTGGTGGTGGTGACTGCAGCTGACAAAAAATCAGGGAGAGGAAAAAAAATAAGCCCTTCTCCTGTCAAAACTTTTAGTCAAGACAACAAACTGCCCCTATTACAACCGGCCAATTTAAAAGACCCTGATTTTATCAACGAATTATCCGCTTTTCAACCTGATATTATCGTTGTGGTTGCTTTCCGGATGTTACCCAGAGCGGTTTGGGAATTACCTCCCTATGGAACGTTCAATCTTCACGCTTCCCTACTTCCACAGTATAGAGGTGCAGCTCCGATACACTGGGCCGTTATTAATGGTGACAAAGAAACAGGGGTAACTACTTTCTTTATTGATCAAAACATAGACACAGGGGCAGTCATTGCTCAAAAAAAAATCGAAATACAGCCCCATGAAACTACAGGGTCTTTGAGTAAAAAATTAGAATCACTGGGGAGTAGTTTGGTTGTTGAAACGGTTGATATGATTGCTTCCAACAAGGTGACACCCCAACCTCAAGTTTGTTCTAAAGATTTAAAATCCGCGCCAAAACTCTTTAAAGTTAATACACGTATCGATTGGGATAAATCTGGAAAAGAAATAGAAAGACTTATTAGAGGGCTTCACCCCTCACCCACAGCATGGACCCAGCTGATCAATGACGGAGAGAGTCAAATATGTAAAATTCATGAAGCTGTCTTTGAACCATGTGACCACAAGAACTCAAATGGAAGCATCTTTATTGAGGACATGCAGATTTTTGTCAATGTCATTGGAGGTGTTCTAAAGATTCATAAAATTCAATTACCAAACAAAAAATCACTTAACTCAAAGGAGTTGCTAAATGGTTTTTCATTTTCAGAGAACGCTTACTTCGTTTAGAGTTTAATGAAGAAAAAATAGTATATTGTAAGGATGGAAAACCTCCTTTGTCCTGGCAAACTATTGGCGGCAGACCCGTCAATCATCGGTGATGTGTCGTTTACACGTGCAGTCATCCTACTGGTTGAGTATGATAGCGGAGGAACCATCGGTTTTATTTTAAACAAACCCATCCTATACGACCTTAATACTTTCATTCCTGAAATCAGCGTTGCTTTTCCTGTTTTTCAAGGAGGGCCTGTAGAACAAGATCGTTTGTATTTTATTCACAAAAGACCTGATTTGATACCCGAATCCAAACCAGTAACTGGAGGGTTTTATTGGGGTGGAAGTTTCAGTGCGGTAACTAAAAAAATTAATAACGGAGAGCTTACCCCTAGTGATATCAAGTTTTTTTTAGGATATAGTGGTTGGGACGCCCACCAACTCGAAAAAGAAATCTCTAACAAAACCTGGATTGTTTTTGATCAAACCAATGACAAAGAACTCACTTGTACAGCAGATGCTTCTTATTGGAAGTCAAAAATGATAACATTAGGAGGGGATTACAAATTATGGGCCAATGCACCCAGTCATCCACACTTAAATTAACGCTTAAGCGACGAAAGTATTTAACAAATCCAATGCCTTTATTGCCACTTGGTTTTGGTATGTTTTTCTTCTGTATTGAACCACTGGCGTTATACCTGTAATCGTATTAGTTACCCAAAGCTCATCGGCTCGTTGAAGTTCAAATGGGGTGATCGCTCGTTCCTCTACCTTCAATGATAATTTGTCAGCCATTGCCATTAGTTGTTTTCGCATAATTCCATCTAAACAGCCTGAGTTTAGAGGTGGAGTATGTAACTCATTTCCAAATACAAGAAAAATGTTTCCATTGAGAGCCTCTGTAACTTCTTTTCGGTCATTGATCAAAATGCAATTTTGAAGGTCTTGTCGTTGAGCAAAGACACTACCTAGTACTTGCAACGCTTTATTGTTTGACTTTAGATTCGACAACATACTGGCTTGCACATAAAAGTCTTTGTACAAATCGACTACGTAATTGTCATTTGGTTGAGGATATTTAAGTTGATCCAAAGGCTCAGATTGAATCAAAAAATTTACATTATTGTTAACGGGCATATACCTACCTCCTTCGGCTCGGTAAACTGTTAAACGAACACGCCATGCAGGAGCTGTAACGGATTGACCTTTGATGGTTCTCAAAAATTCTTGCTCAAAAAAATCTAATGTGAATTCTAAGGGAATTTCCATTCCAAAAATGCGCATAGACGCCATAAGGCGAAAATAGTGGTCTTCTAAAAACAAGGCTTTTTGACCGGTGTGTTTGATTGTTTCAAAAACCGCATCCCCATAAAGAAACCCACGGTTATCGGCAGTCAAAGAAGGTGAAGCACCTGAAAGCAGTGTTCCATTAAGGTTGACCATCATCGGGAGCCCAAAACCTTTTTAAGATCAGAGATTTGATTGTCCCAAAGGAGTTTAGCGTCTTCTTCCTCGTCGTCATCACAAAAATCTGTGACAATCAAGGAAACATCTTTGGTGATTTCATCAACTTGGATACGCATTTCAAAGAAGTACTCATCTTGATCCTCTTCGTCGTTGAGCCAACGATATCGGACAAATTCATTAGACTTCTTTTTAATCAATAAAGCCTCTTCTTCACTATCGTCCCAAAAAAATTGATACTTGTCAGTACGGGAATTCACATTGTCAGCAAACCACTCAGATAGTCCTGATGGTGTAAACAAGTACTGATAAAGTAACTGAGGAGATGCCTGGAAGACAAATTCGAGTTCAAATTTGGTTTTCACGTTGTTGTTATTCTTAAGGCTCACAATATAAGATGTTTTTTATTGGTACAAAAAAAAACAAGCAATTATAGTTTTGACAACTGTTTTAAATAGCTCTATATTTGCACACTCCTTTGGCGAGGTAGCTCAGCCGGTTAGAGCGTCGGATTCATAACCCGGAGGTCGGGAGTTCAAGTCTCCCCCTCGCTACAATTTTTTCAAAAATATGATTTTAGTTACGGGTGGTTTGGGTTTTATCGGCGCGCATACCACTGCTGCGCTTCTTGAAAAGAACCAAGAAGTCCTCATAGCAGACGACTTGTCTAATAGTTCAAAAGAGGTTCTTAATGGGATTGAAAGAGCCACTGGGAAAAAACCTTCTTTTGTAGAGCTTGATCTCAAAAACAAAACCGAGGTAACACAACTTTTTAATAACCATAAGATTCAAGGCATCATTCACTTTGCGGCTTTTAAAGCAGTAGGTGAAAGCGTACATAAACCCATTGAGTACTACGAAAACAACACCGTTCCCCTACTCAATCTATTACTAGAAATAAAAAAATCGGAAAGAAAGATTCCATTTATTTTTAGTTCTTCTTGCACAGTCTATGGAGAAGCCAACAGCCTGCCCATCACAGAGGAAGAGCCCATCAAACCAGCTCAATCACCATATGGGAACACCAAACAAATCGGAGAAGAGATTTTACTGGATGCCACTCAAGCCCTTGAAAATCTAAACGTGATTTCATTACGGTATTTTAATCCGATTGGGGCTCACCCTTCCAACGAAATTGGAGAGCTCCCCTTAGGAACCCCTCAAAACTTAGTCCCTTTTATTACCCAAACCGCAGTTGGGCTTCATAAACAACTTACTGTTTTTGGCAATGACTATCCCACACCAGACGGCACTTGTGTGAGAGATTATATCCATGTAGTAGATCTGGCCAAGGCTCACATCGCTGCTTTAGAAAGACTTGAAAATCAATTAGGTGATCATTCATATGAAGTATTTAATTTGGGAACAGGATCAGGAAATTCTGTGTTAGAAGTGATCGCAAGTTTTGAAAGAGTTTCTGGTCTAAAGCTAAACTACACGATTGGCCCTCGAAGAAATGGAGATGTTATTGCTGCCTATGCCGACACCCAAAAAGCAGAGAAAGTATTGGGTTGGAAGGCCAAACAAACCCTAGATCAAGCCATTGCTTCAGCTTGGGCATGGGAGCAAAAAATCAGATCTTAAAGGGTCTCGATTCTAAATTAATATTTGGTATTTTTTTTGTTTGAGGAGGTTTTATTTCTTTTAAAAATTCAGAAATAACCATTTGACAAATTTTTTTTTCCCTTAAATATTCAGACATTACTATTTAATCCAAATCAAAAAAATTGTGTCATGTCTGAAACCATACATGATCGATTGATGCAAATCATCAAACGCGAGGAAATGTCTATTGCAGCTTTTGAGCGCGCATTAAATGTGGGCAGAAATTCAATTTCTACTTCTTTGCGAAAAACGCCTCAATCAATCATGATGTAATTCAAAAAATTGCCAAACATTTCCCACAGTATTCAATTGAATGGTTAATTCTAGGAAAACACAGCAAAAGGAGTATAGAAACGAACAGATTATCCGTTGAGGTTTTTAGGGTTTTTGAGTCATGGCAGGCAGAGCGTGACAAAATTTCTTTGCACAAATAACACTAGAAATGAGTTTGTTACTGAAAAAATGAAGCATCCAAGGCTTCTAATGATATTGTTTTTTGATTGCCTGTAAGCATATTTTTTAACACACCTTGCCCTTTTTCAAATTCTTCAGAACCCACTACCAATACGTTGGGGATACCTAACTTATCAGCATAATGAAACTGTTTCTTAAGTCGAGTTGGATTTGGATAAACAATAATTTTCACACCCGATGAACGCAAACGATGTAATAATGGCATCAACTGAGTGATTATTTCTTGATCAAACTGAACGACCATCAGATCTATCGGAGCAGCCAAGTGTTTAGGAAACAATTGTAATTCCTCTAAAACTAAATAAAGCCGGTCTAAACCAAAAGAAACACCAATACCGCTCATATCAGAAAGACCGAATGCACTTGTTAGGTCATCATATCGACCTCCAGCGGCGATGGTTCCAATTTTAACTTGCTCGGGTGGGGCCATTTCAAAAATGGTACCTGTGTAATAATCTAAGCCCCTTGCCAAAGTCCAATCAAAATCCACTTTTAAAGAAGCTAAAGAGAAGTTTGAAAACAGAAAACGCATCTCATCAAAAGCAGCGACAGATGTACCGTCTGGATCAATAAGATCAGCCAACACATCAATCTTCTGGCTCGGAGCCATAGAAGTGCTTTCTGAGGCACGAAGTTTTTCAACAAGAGTAGTCGTAAAACCTTCCTCTTTAAGGCTCTTAATCACACCATCCCAACCTATTTTATCAAGTTTATCTAAAATGATAAGGAAACTTGCGACTCTGTCCTCGGCGCCAGATTGATGCGCCAAAAGACTTAATATTTTTCTATGATTGACCCTTAATGTACAACCCTTAAGTCCTAGATCAGTAAAGACCGCATCAAAAAGCTGAACAAACTCTAATTCGACCAAACGACTGTCAGAGCCAATCACATCCGCATCGCATTGAGTAAACTCTTGAAACCTTCCGTGTTGTGGTCGATCAGCCCGCCAAACAGACTGTACTTGGTATCGCTTAAAAGGAAATTGAATATCGTTTTGATGTTGAGCTACAAAACGGGCCAAAGGCACTGTAAGATCATAGCGCAAAGCTTTTTCAGAAATAGAGTTGGAAAAGCGTGATAGCTGACCTTCAGAGAAAGCATCTAGGTCGGCTTTTTTTACTTTTTCTCCAGAGTTAAGCACCTTAAAGACCAATCGATCTCCTTCATCTCCGTATTTACCAAATAAGACCTCTCTTCGCTCCATGGCGGGAGTTTCTATGGGAAGGAAACCAAATTTTTCAAATTGGTTTTTTATGGTTTGAATCAGATAAGAGCGTCTGGCGACTTCATGAGGAAGAAAGTCACGCATGCCCTTAGGTGTGCTTGGTTTTTGCGCCATGTGGCTAAATTTAATGCAAATATCTTGTTTTTACATAAAAAAAGCCGCATCAGATGCGGCTTCTATTTTTTTATAAGAATAAATTGTTATTCTTCAGCAGCTTTTACAACTTCGAAGTCTAAGTTAGCACTTACTTCTCTGTGCAAACGGATGCTCGCAGTGTATTTACCAAGGCGTTTGACGGCACTTCCAGCCAACTTGATGAATTTTCTGTCTACATCGTGGCCAGCCTTTGACAAAGCCTCTGATAGATCTGCTGTACCTACTGAACCAAAAAGCTTGTTACCAGCACCTGCTTTAGCAGCGATTTTAAGTTCTAATGCAGATAGCTTTTTAGACAATGCTTGAGCATCATCAACCATCTTTTTTTCCTTAAAAGCACGTTGTTTAAGGTTTTCCGCCAATACTTTTTTGGCAGAAGCGGTTGCTAAAATGGCCAAACCTTGGGGTATGAGAAAATTGCGCCCATATCCGTTTTTGACATTCACAACATCATCCTTGAAGCCAAGGTTTTCTACGTCTTGTTTTAGTATCAATTCCATAGCGCTCTTACTTTAAAAGGTCTCCAACATAAGGCATCAACGCAAGGTGACGCGCACGTTTGATCGCTACAGAAAGTTTACGCTGGTACTTTAGAGAAGTTCCAGTGAGTCTTCTAGGCAAAATCTTACCTTGCTCATTGACGAACTTCAACAGATAGTCTGCGTCTTTGTAGTCGATGTATTTAATACCCGCCTTTTTGAATCGGCAGTATTTTTTTGCAGTAGCGGTGTCGATGTTTAAGGGAGTCAAATAACGGACTTCTCCTTGTTTTCCGCCTTTACTTGCTTGTTCTAAAGTGGACATTTCTTAAGATTTTACAGTTTGACGTTCTCTACGTTTTTCGGCCCAAGCCTCAGCATGCTTATCGAGTTTGACCGTGAGGTAGCGCATCACGCGCTCATCTCTCCTAAATTCCAGTTCGAAAGCATTGATGGCATCTGAGCTTATCTGAAAATCAAAAAGGTGGTAAAAGCCACTTTTTTTGTTTTGAATGGGGTAAGCAAATTTTTTCAGACCCCAGTCTTCTTGATGGACAAGCGTACCTCCATTGGAGGTGATGAAATCAGCATACTTCTGAACTGCTTCCTTTACCTGATCATCAGATAAAACGGGATTTAAAATGAAAACAGTTTCGTAATGATTCATAATTCTAAATTGGGCAGCGAAATTATCATTTTTGTTTGTATTAAACAAACCTTCGACTAACATCTTTGAAAGTTGATCATAATTTATTATATCGGATCCACGTCAATATTGAGGCGAACCGAACGAAAAGCAGCGATTTGTTCCATGCGGTTTACAATACGTTTGATTTGTGATTTGGGCGCTGTAGTAGATTTGTCAGCAGGGAGCTTGAGTAAGATGTGTAATACATACTGATTGCGAATGCGACCTACGGGTGGAGATTGAGGACCCAAAACATCAGGGAAGTTGCTTTTGAGCGCCGTGGCAAACCAGTTGGCAGCTTCTTGCAATACGGCAAAACTCTTGTGCTTACACTCAAAACGTATCAAACGCTGAAATGGAGGGTATTTAAACTGACTGCGCTGGTTCAATTGAGTGGAAAACATAGCGTTGTAATCCGCATCCAAAAGTTGTTTTAAAACTGGATGATTCACATCATAGGTCTGTACCAAAACTCTTCCTTGTTGGCCCGAACGACCTGCGCGACCTGCAACTTGCAACAACATCTGAAAAGCACGTTCATGCGCTCTAAAATTGGGGAAATTTAACAAGCCATCGGCCTGCACCACACCCACAAGAGATACCCCACCAAAATCCAATCCTTTGGTAAGCATTTGGGTTCCTACCAAGATGTCTAACTCTCTGTTCTGAAAACGATCTATCAGTTGTTGATGACTGTTTTTGCCTCGCGTGGTATCGGTGTCCATACGCGCCACACGAGCCTCAGGGAACAGCTTAACCACTTCCTCCTCTACTTGTTGAGTTCCCAAACCTATGGTGCGGGGATGGGGCGTACCACAAGCTGTACAATGACTGTGTACTGGAGTGGCATAGTCACAGTAATGACACTTGAGTTGTTGGCTATGACTATGGTAAGTCAGGCTGACATCGCAGTTGGTACACTGAGGCACATGACCACAAGCCATACAACTTATAAAGGGCGCATAACCACGTCGGTTTTGAAACAATATGACCTGATCTCCATTTTCAAGGGTTTGGGTAATAGCTTCGATCATACCGACAGAGAAAACACCCTGCATTTTTTGCTTTTTTTGAGCTGTTTTTAAATCTACTAGTTCTATGGTGGGCAATTGGAAACCTTGGAATCGTTCATTAAGAGAATTCAAATGATATTTACCATTAGTAGCATTGTGGTATGATTCAATGGAAGGGGTGGCTGAACCCAGAACCACAGGCGCTTTATGCAAACGACCCAATACAACCGCCGCATCTCTAGCATGATAACGAGGAGCAGCTTCAAATTGTTTGTAGGCATATTCGTGTGATTCATCAACAACGATCAAACCTAGGTTAGAGAATGGTAGAAGAACTGCAGACCGAGCACCCACAATAAGCTGGGCAGAGGATTTTTTCTCTAGCAGGGCGTTCCATACCTCTACCCGTTCACTTTGTGAATAACGAGAATGGTAAACCGACAACTTTTTTCCAAAATGCAAGTGTAACCGCTGTATCAGCTGGGCTGTCAATGCGATTTCAGGAACCAAAAACAACACTTGTTTGCCTTCTTGGATGACTTCATTTATGAGATGCATGTAAACCTCTGTTTTCCCTGAGGCTGTAACCCCGTGTAAAAGATGCGTGGTGGCACTCTCGGCGATTTGTATTTGATCCCTCACCTTTTGTTGGGGTTGTGTGAGTGGAGACAAAGGATTTTCAGCCTCTGTTTTTATAGGCAATCGATCCACCCGATGGGTACTCAAAACAAACACCCCTTTTTTTAACAAGGTTTGTACAGAAGATTTTGACACTCCAGCAAGTTTATGAAAAAGGGTCCGTGCAATGGGTTGTTTCTGCTGAACCATTTGTAGAAGAGTTTGCCGCTGTGCTTCATGTTTTTGAAGAGATGTCAACAAGTTCATAAGGCGTTCTTCTTTAGTGAATTCTTGTGATAAAGCGATTCGTACTTCTTCTTTGGGAGCATAGCGTCCATAGACTTCTTCCCTTGTGGCTATCAACTTATGACGAAGTAATTCTTGCACAAGTTTTAAAGGGTTGTCTACGTTTACATACTCAGAAATTTGAGATAAAGGAATCTTTTCGACATTAGCCAATTTTTCCCATAATAAACGGGCTTGGTTACTGATTTGTAGGCTCGAAACGGGAGCCTGTAAATGCACCAACTCTGTTTCGCTTTCTAACAACAACATACTCGGGATGGCCGCCCGCATCACCAATCCCATTGGACACATATAATATTCAGAAATCCATTGCCATAGTTTGAGTTGAGAAGAGGTTATCAAAGGGCTCTCATCGATGATGTATTCAATAGATTTTGATTGATATACAGGAACCTGATTATGGGTCTTTAGGGCAAGTGCCGCATATTTTTTTTTGTTCCCAAAAGGAACCACCAGACGGACACCAGGAGAGATAAATGCATGTTCTGCCTCCGTAATTTGATAGGTGAATGGCCTAGGCAACGGCAAGGGCAATATGACATCTACAAAATAGGTCATCATTGTTTTTTATTGAATTTATTAAGAACCGCATTGAGCTCAAAACCCAACAATAAAATGATCGCGTTCAGCCAAATGTATAGCATCAAAATCAACAAAGCACCTATGGAACCATACAGCTTATTGTAGGAAGAAAAGTATTCGATATATAAACCAAATAAAAAGGTAGTCAGTACTATCAAGACACAACTCATAAAAGCCCCAGGCGAAAAAAAGCGCAAGGTATTGACCTCAGCGGTACCAAAATAGTATAAACAAGCACTGCTCACGTATGAAATGATTACAAAAAAAACATACTGGAGCGCAGGAACACTCAATAAAGTATGATCAAACCCACCTCCTGTCGTTGGACTCACCACATAAACTTCAAAGAAAATAAAACCCGCTACAGCAAGTAATAAGATAAATGACAACAACAAGCCCACCGCTAATGCATAAAGATATTGTTTAAAAAAATGACGTGTAATCTCCACATGATACGATTCTTCAAAGCCTCCAAAAATGGCATAGATTCCGTTGCCCATAAACAAAATGGATAATAAGAAAGCCGATGACAACAATCCGCCCCTTCGTTTGTCATAGATGCCTTCATAAATAGATTCGAAAATGGTGTGTGAATCAACAGGCAATAAGGACTCTAGAAAAAGTTTAAAAGTATCTTCAAAACCAGAGATGGGCATCAAAGGAATAAGGTTGAGCACAAAAACCAAAAAAGGGAAAAGCGCCATAAAAAAACTAAATGCAATGCTACCAGCCCTTGTGGTCAGGGCTCCCTTAAAAATACCTGTGATATACATTTCCATCAAATCATAGACAGAAAAATGATGTTTCTTGTTTAGATGAATCGATTTGAGAAAGGAGACCATACGACCCAACAATGGAATTTGTCGTAATTGAAAGTTGTTGTGGTCATCCATGAGGGCTAATTTAAGAAATATGACCCGTGGAACATCTATTAGACGTTATCTTTGTGCCTATGAAAATTAAATTGATGGTCGTTGGAAAAACAAACCGATCAGATTTGACAGACTGGATTGACAATTACATCAAACGAATCAGACGGTATATGCCTTTTGAGTGGGTTGTTGTAAGGGATGCTAAAAAAACCAATAAAAACAACCCAGAATTCATCAAAAATCAAGAAGGAATCCACATTATGAATTCCGTGTCACCCGATGATGTGCTGATTCTATTGGATGAGCGTGGCAAGAGTTATACTTCTGTTGCTTTTTCAAAATTTATTGAACAAAAAGCGCTGCAATCCACAAAAAGCTTGGTCTTTTGTGTCGGGGGTGCTTATGGATTTTCTGAAAAAGTTCGTCAACGTGCCAATGGCTTTATTTCGTTATCAGAAATGACATTTTCACATCAGATGATCCGTATTTTTGCTATTGAACAAATCTATCGAGCACTGACCATCATCAAAAACGAACCCTATCACAACTCATGAGCCATTTTATTTTTGCTACTCATAACTCTCATAAGGTTAAGGAATTAAAGGCCATGTTGCCTCAGCTTCAAATTAAAACTTTGATTGATCTAAATCATCAAGATGAGATCGCAGAAACCGCCTCTGACCTAAAAGGGAACGCCTTAATTAAAGCTCAGGAAATATATGATCTGTTTGGAGGAGCGGTGATTGCAGACGATACTGGACTGGAGGTATTAGCCCTTAATGGGGCTCCGGGTGTTCGATCGGCACGCTATGCTGGTGAGCCCAAAAATGACACGAAAAATCTTGAAAAACTACTTGGAGCTCTCAAGGGAGAGAAAAACAGAAAGGCACAGTTCAGAACAGTAATTTGTCTATTGACCAATGAAAAGACGCTTTATTTTGAAGGAATTGTAAAAGGAACCATTTCAGAAAAAGCTGTAGGAATCGGGGGGTTTGGCTATGATCCCGTTTTTGTGCCAGACGGATTTAATCAGTCATTCGCAGAATTGCCTCCGGAAGTAAAAAACCATATTAGCCATAGAGGTTTGGCGGTTCAGAAACTTGTGCAATATCTTCAAGGCGCTCGGTAAATTGTTAAAATTTAGCAAAATGGTTTGGTGATGAAAAAGAATGAGTTTAGTTTGTACTTTTGATGGGTATTAAATGATTCGTATTTCAAAACACTTAACGATAGGTTTGCTCTTAGCACTATCTCCTATGACAGCCCAAGAGCTGATCGGTGTGGTGCACAACGAAGAGAATGGACAGCCTATGTCTACCGTCCATGTGCTCAACCTTAACAAGGTGAAAATGAGCATTACCGACAGTGAGGGTGTATTTGTAATCCCGGCAAGTGTGAACGACACACTCTTGTTGAGCTATCTTGGTTTTAAAAGTCTCAAAGTCAAAGTAACCAACGATTTAATCAAGTACCCCAAAACCATTTTTAAGCTTACTCAACTCGCTCTTGCTTTAGAAGAAGTCATCCTTCGGCCTTACCAACTTACAGGTTTCTTAGATATTGATGCTAAGAATGTGCCTATCAACAGAAATCCACGATACAGCATTCCAGGACTACCTTCTAGTGGCTACGAAGCAGGAACACGAGGGTCCTCTGCTTTTTCAAGAGTGGTGGGTTCCATATTTAACCCATTTGATTTTTTACACAATCTTTTCGGTAAAAAACCAAAGCAGCTTCGGAAATTAAAAATGATGCAAGAAAACAATGAACTTCGTGATTTGCTTGCTGTTAAATATGATCGAGAAACCTTAGAAGAAGTGCTGCAATTGGATCAAGTTGACCTAGAAGAAATATTACGCAATTGTAATTTTTCTGAAGGATTTATTAAATCTGCAAACGATCTTCAAATTCTAGAAGCAATTAGTGGATGTTATGAAGAATACAAAGTTCTAAGCAGACGATAATATAGTGTAAAATATTACCTTTGTCGCTGATAAAATTTATATGCTTCTCAACACCCTCAACGCCATATCCCCTATTGACGGTAGATACCGCAAAAAAACCAAATCCCTACACCCATATTTTTCAGAGCAAGGACTTATTAAATACAGGGTTCAAGTTGAAATAGAATATTTTATTTCATTGTGTGAGCGACCATTACCCCAACTCAATACTTTCAAAAAAAGTTTATACGATGACTTGAGAGCCATATACATTCACTTTTCTGCCGAGGATGCAAAAGCCATCAAAGACATTGAAAAAACCACCAATCACGATGTTAAAGCGGTCGAATATTTTATAAAAAATGAATTTGATCGGCTTGATTTGGGAGCCTACAAAGAGTTTATCCACTTTGGACTGACCTCTCAAGACATTAACAACACTGCCATTCCGTTGTCAATCAAAGAAGCTCTTGACAATGTATTGGCTCCGAAGATTGAAGAGGTTAAAGACTCACTAAATCATTTAGCTCAACAAAACCAACAGGTTTCCATGCTTGCGAGAACACACGGTCAGCCAGCCTCCCCAACTCGATTGGGAAAGGAAATCGAAGTTTTTGTAGTGCGATTGGATGAGCAACTTAGATTGTTGCAACAGATACCAATGGCGGCTAAATTTGGAGGTGCTACTGGAAACTTCAATGCCCACAAAGTAGCTTATCCTGATATTGATTGGAAGGCATTTGGGCAAAAGTTTGTTGAGGGGAACCTCGGACTGAAGCATTCTTTTCCCACGACTCAAATCGAGCATTATGATCATTTAGCAGCGCTCTGCGATGGACTCAAACGCATCAACACCATCTTAGTGGACTTTAGCAGAGATGTATGGACTTATATTTCAATGGAATATTTCAAGCAAAAAATAAAAGAAAACGAAGTGGGATCTTCTGCTATGCCACACAAAGTTAATCCCATTGACTTTGAGAACGCAGAAGGAAACTTAGGGATGGCCAACGCTATTTTTGAATTTTTGGCCAGTAAACTACCTGTTTCTAGACTTCAACGAGACCTTACGGACAGCACCGTATTAAGAAATATTGGAGTCCCTATGGGACACACACTCATCGGACTGGAATCTATTCTAAAAGGGATCGGGAAACTAGAAGTCAACAAGACAGCCATAGAACAAGACTTAGAGCAAAATTGGGCGGTTGTTGCAGAAGCCATTCAAACCATTTTAAGACGCGAAGGATACAAAAATCCCTATGAGGCATTAAAAGCATTTACGCGTACACATGGTGTGATCGATGCAAAAGCCATCAAATTGTTTATTGACCAGCTAGATGTGACAGATGCCGTAAAAGATGAGCTTTATGGAATAAGCCCACAAAACTACACCGGTATTTAAAAAAAAGACTGCAAGCCAGCAAACACCTCAGTGTCTATGTTTTCTTCTTGAATAAGCATGGCCAACTTTGCTACTTTTTTGGTAGTCATCTGATTGCCCAATACACGCGCCAATACAAACCCCGCTTTGGGCGATTGTCCAAAAAAGACAACCTCCTCTAGATGGACGTCTTCCCCCACGACAATGATTTTTCCAGAAAATCGACTGTCATTTAGCGTCATCAATTCTTCATAGGGTGATGCGCTGACAATCGAACGAATGGTCGTGAGCTCTTGCTCCATGAACTCAGGATTTGCAGGATCCGCTTTATATGCCATTATGTTGAGTTTATGAAAGCTAGACAAAACCTCTAGATCAGTCTCTGACAAGCTGTCTTGAGCAATCCCAAGAGTTGATGCAGGGATGTTAACAATTAAAAAATTACCATCTTCAGATTTAGACACAAAATATTCCTGTAAGCTTGTGTTTGAAGAACAACCCAAGAAGAGTGGTATCAAAAAAAGCAGGAGGGTTCTATTTATTATTTTCATGATCATTGAGTTTCTTTAAGTCATCGGAACCTGGAAGATCCATTTTTTTGGTCAAAGCAGAGATGCGTTCCAAATCAATATCTCCCTTAATAACCAATAAAACAGTTTGGGGTTTGATATCAATATCAACATCTGGTATTTCAGCATCTGACACCAACATCATCAATTCTTCTACTCGTTCGGAGTCCTTAGCTGATTTTATGTAAAAATTGACCTTGCTACCACCATCTCTCACTCGCATGAGTTCCTCAAGGTTGTTTGATGTAGCTTGTTTATCGACCCAGACAATGAATTCATTTGAAATCTGCCGATCATCGGTTCGTAGTAATTTGAAAGAATTGATGTTGTTGACCAATTCGAAGAACTCTTGTGCTTCTGGATCATTATTATCAATATTCATACTGGCCATCATCTGAAAAAGACGAGGACTGATCGACATATAAGAGACCGATTCATGGTTTTCGAATTTATCAAATACGGATTGTGCTACCAGTATGGAGCTTGTAAAAAATAAAAATATGGCGACTATGTTTCTCATCTTCATTATTTTTTAGATTGATTAGGAGTATTATAAAGGTAATTGATGTAAGTAATATCTTGCTGAGCTCGATTGAGTTGATTTGACACAAGGAACATATTTTCTTTAAAGGCCGCAAAAGCCAGCTCCTCTTCTGTTGGTTTGTTAAAATCAAAAACTGTAAGGGAAAAAACCGCCAAACCTATTGCAGCAACTGAGGCGATGCGTTTTTCCATCACAGACAAAAATGATTTATTTGGTAAAGACAATTGTTTGTCAATAGAGACTGATTGAACAGAGCGTGTATGGACAAAATATGGCTGAAAAGGCACAAAAGCGTCTGCTATCTCATCTTGTTGGAAATAGATTTCGAGTAAACGTTCTTCCCTAAGGGTTGTCTTCCCTTCAAAAAACTTATCTAAGAGGATTTTAACCTGTTTGGATTCCATAATTATGTATTTCTATCAATTTTTTTCTTAATGTTTTTCGTGCTCTTGAAAGAGCTACACGAACTGCTCCAGGATTCATATCCATTATTTTTGCAATTTCTTCAAATTCATAAGCCTCAACATCTCTAAGTTGAAGGATCATTTGCTGTTGCTGGGGCAGATTATGGGTGAGTTTTTTGATCCATTCCAAGCTGTCCTTATTATCAAGTTTTCTGTCTAGGTTGTTTTGGTCAGATGTTTCTGTCCTATGAACCAACCGCAAGGTAGCTGCTTGTTTAGATTTTAGACGATCTAAACAGTAGTTCCGAGCCATTCGCATCGCGTAACCCTCAAAATTATGGAGAATTTTTACTTTTTGAATGTGGGCATACATTTTTAACATCACTTCCTGTACAGCATCTTGTGCTTCTTCATTCGAGATCAAATAACGACGAGATAAGCGATAAAGCTTATCCTCTATTGGACGTATTAAGCATATAAAATCTGCGTCTGTCATTTATTTTTTGATGACTTTGAATAACAATAAACTAACGAGATACTAAAGTTTTTGTTACACTTTAACACAAACTTACTACATTTAAGCTCCAGACTAATGAATATGAAACAGGTACTATATGTTATTTTGGCGTCCGTTTTGATTGTTTCATGCAAAGATGATGATGACAACATTCTTGCTGTAGACTATAACCTAGAAGTAGAAGATTTTGTTTGGAAAGGTCTGAATACCTTTTACTATTGGCAATTAGAGGTGCCAGACTTAGCTGACAATCGATTTACCACCAATAAGGGCTATGCCAATTTTCTGAGTGAATTTGACGGAAAACCCAATGCGCTGTTTGACCATCTGATGTCTTCTAAAGATCGATTTAGCTGGGTCGTTGATGATTATGTAGATTTAGAAAACCAACTAAACAGAGTTGGAAAGACTTCTGGAATAAAAGTGGGGATTTCAGAAATTTCTCCGGGATCTGAGGAAATCATCTTATATGTTCGATATGTACTGCCCAACACAGATGCAGACATCAAAGGAATTAAAAGAGGGGATTTGTTTTGGGGGATAGACGGCACTGCGCTAACAAAATCGAATTACAGAGATTTGTTAAATAAAAACCAATTCACAGTAAACTTTGCTACTGATGTTGTTGGAAATCCCAGTGGGAATGAAGTGACATTACTAAAAGCCACCGTACAGGAAAATCCAGTTCATAAGGAGCGAGTGATTCAATTGCAAGGACAAAAAGTAGGTTACCTGATGTACAACGCTTTTTTAGCGTCTCGAGAAACCGAGTTAGAAAATGCACTTCGATCATTTCAAACCGAAAATATTAATCATTTGGTTATGGATTTTCGTTACAATCCTGGTGGATCTGTAAATACGGCCATAAACCTTGCTTCTATGGTTACTGGTCAGTTTGACACAACTGAAGTATTTGCAAGAACTTTCCATAATGAAAAATTAACTCATTGGAACGATTCTGTAAGCTTTAAATCACATCCTGAAAGCAACTCCATAAAACTTAGGATGGATAAAATTTATGTCATCACTAGTGGGCAGACCGCATCGGCAAGTGAACTCTTGATCAATAGTCTCAAAGCTCATATAGATGTGGTGACCATTGGCGAAGCATCTGTCGGAAAAAATGTAGGATCTTATACCATCAAGGACTGGATAGACAATGATGGAAACGTGAACCCCAATCACACATGGGCAATGCAGCCAATCGCCTTTAAGATTACTGATAAAAATGGCAACGCCGACTTTGCCAACGGTCTGACTCCTGATGTGAGTCAAACCGAAAATGTTGGCAATTTGGGCGTTTTGGGAGATATTAACGAACCCTTGCTTAAACGCACACTTCAGCAGATTGGGCTACTACCTGAAAGACAACCTATCTCAGAAGCTCATAAGGTTCAAAACAGCTCCCATGGAAGACTGATAAACACAGAGAACTCACTGCTCTACAAATCTCTTTCAAAAGAAATCATTAAAAAGGAATTTCCACCCCTAATCGAAGGTTTCGACCCAGAGTTGTAAAGCCTTTAATTTCTTCGTATTGTTCATCAAGAATGTTGTGAACCGATATATGAAGCAGAATGGAACTGTTGGGTATTAAATAACGTGATGTAAAATCCCAAAGACGGTATGGATTGAGTGAAACTTTGTTTCCTGACACTAAATCAGTTCGGGTTCCTGTGTACTGATAACTTGTTGACAATTGCACCCCATTCAAAACTTTATAAACAACCGTCATGTTGGCTTTGTGTTTAGGAATACGCACGGCTGCTTTGTCCCTGAGTTCTGTAAATGTATAGTTCGCATTGATTTCTATGTTAGCAACCACAGGGGTGTTTAGTAAAAATTCTACCCCATGAACACGAAAATCTTGACCCGCATTTTTGTATCTAAATACCGTGTTATCGTATTCAACAAAATTCTCCTCATTCCTATTAAAATAGACCAAACCTATTTGAGTGTTGTTGGCAAATGTAAGATCGGTACCAAACTCCAAAGTGGTATTGGTTTCGGGTAATAATTCCTCGTTACCAGAATATATGTCAAATAATTTAAACAAGGAGGGAGCTATAAAAGCAGTACTGCCTCCAGCAAATAGCTGCAAATCAAAGTCGTTGAAATCAAATAACAAGGAAGGATTGAAGTGATAGGTCCATTGGCTACCATAAAGACTGTGATCATTCCAACGAGCACCAAACTGGGCTTGAAACGCAGCATTGCCCTCGTAAAGCAAATTAAAATATGGGTCAAACAAATCAACACGCGAAAGGTCTTTTGATTTCTGACGCTGGTGATGAAGCCCCACCAAAGCTTTAAAGTCTTTGGAAAATTCGGTTGTAAACACCATTTCGAGCGTTCGGCTCTTGGCTTCTTTTTCAGAGGGAAAATTGGATTCAAATTCCCGTTCAGACTTCGTCCAAGAGGCAGAAGCAGAAAGGGATCCTGAACCGAAATCCCACTTAGGACGCACTCCTAAGGTGCGAAACCGGCTTAGAAAACGGTTGTCAGCATCTGCAATAGCAGGGAAGGTATCGTCATATCCTGTTTCAAAATAGGACCGTTGAGCTATTGCGCTTAGCTGAATATTGTTTGTCAGTTGGGAAGAAAAATGACCATTGAACTGAAGTCTTCGTACAGGATCCTCTTCTACTCCGATGACTGCTGACATTCCATCTATCTGGTGGCGTGACAAGGATATATCAAATTGTGCTTTAGAGCTACCTCCTTTAAACTTCAACTGATGTAAGACATCATCTGCTGATCGCAATGACTGGTTTTGGGCGTTGTTGGTCGCAAAATACGAACGCCAAAGACCTTCAAAGTTGGAAGATAGCTGACGGTTGGTTGTGATTTTAATAACTGCAGTTGCAGCAGAATTCCCATACAAGCTGCTTGAAGCACCTTTTAGGATTTCAACGGATTCTACAGACGATAGATCTATGAGTCTTAAATCAAAATCATTTTCGATTTGGGATGGGTCAGAAACTGGAATTCCATCTACAATCACAAGAACTTGACGGTTGTTTCCACCCCTTATAAAATACCCTAAATTATTGCCTTGATGACTGTTTGAAGCATTTATATGGATACCCGCTTGGTGAGACAATAAGTCGGCTAGAGTACCCCCTGTAAAAGGAGCAATGTCTTTTTTTGTAAGCATAATAACAGATCTTCCTGTGCGTTCCTTAGGACGTTCAAATCTTGAATCTGTTAAAATGACTTCTTTGAGTTCTTGGGTTTGTTGAGCAAAAGTGACAAAGCATGTAATTAGAGCACATGCCAAAACACCGTAGGTTTTAGTACACATAATAAAAAAATTAAAAACGTTAAAAAAAACTCTATTGCCTCTGGCTTATCCCGAGCCGTAAGCAAACTAATCAACAATCTAGGCAGGTCTCCTGACTTGCACCTGCTATGTGGCCTTCCCAGTAAAAACCAGTGGCATGAAGCAAAGCATTGGCGGTGCTTACAGTTGCGGGAACAGCTTCGGAGTCACACCGAATTCCCTTTTAATTTGTTCCAAACGAACGTTTGAAACAAAACCTAAACTGGCATCTAATATAAGGTTAATGACAATCTAATTTTGAAAAAAGCAAAAAAAGAGTAGCTTTGAACTAAATTGCTATTATGCCTACAATAAGCCTCTCAAAAAAAGAAAAAGTTTTGGCCACATTTGTTTTGGTGGCTGCTTTAACACGATTGTTACCACACCCTCCAAACTTCGCTCCCATCACAGCGATGGCCCTTTTTTCAGGTGTATTTTTTGATAAAAAATGGTTGGGGCTTCTTGTCCCCTTGTCGGCTATGGTTTTTTCTGATTTATTTTTAGGGTTTTACACCATCTCAATATTTGTGTACCTGTCGTTTTTCTTTATTACATTTTTTGGACGTTGGGTCAAAAAGGTGCACATCGGCTCTGTATTACTGGCAAGTACTTTATTTTTTGTGATTTCTAATCTAGGTGTTTGGTTGTTGTCATACCCACTGACTATGGAAGGCTTAATCACATGTTTTACCCTCGCAATCCCTTTCTTTGGATCTGCCATATTGGGAGATTTGTTCTACAGCTTGATTTTAGTGTATGGCTTTAAGGCCGTTGAGCGAAAGTGGGCACTGGCCTAATTAGGATTCCAATTCGCTGGAAGATCGATCAATAATGTTCTGAGGCAAACTTTTTTTGGTTTTAGCCCTCCTTACGAAAGGTTAAGCCTTGTGCCTTTAAATACATTTTTTTGCTTTATTAAGAATAACCTCGTACCAGCGAGAGTTACTACTCCTCACTCGCGGGGCGTTCCAACAAATCAGGTTGGTAGTCAAGGGCATTTCCTTCGCCAGAAAGGCGTATGATATCCTTATCAATCTTTTTAAACTCTTTTGCAGAGCTGTTATAATGGTTTACCACCGTACCAATCGATTTTCCCAGTCGGCCGTGCACATCTTCAAAGGCGTTAAGATGCGCCGAAAGCTTATCTACATTCTTTAAAATATCCTGTATGGAGTTTTCAATTTTAAGGTTATGCAATGCCTTCACCGTAATTTGCAACATCGGAAACAAACTCATGGGCGACACAATCATTACCTTTTTTTCATAGGCATAGGATACCAAATCGCGGGAGTTAATTTGCAGCGTTCCTACCCTACTGTTAAGCAAGTCTTGGTAGAGTCCGTCAGCCGGAATAAACATATAGGCATAATCTGTGGTATCCTCGTTTGGGCGGATGTATTTTGCGGTTTCGTCTATACGTTTTTTGATATCCCCTTTAAAGGATTGCTCCAAGGTCTTAATGGCTTCCGCATCACTGCTTTCCACCATTTTGTTGTAGTTGTCCAACGAAAATTTAGCATCAATCGGAATGATAAAATCGCCTACTTTTACAATAGCGTCTACTGCTTCGCCATTGGTAAAAGTGTATTGCATTTGAAACAATTCGGGCGGTAGCACATTTGCCAACAGGTTTTCCAATTGAATTTCCCCCAAAATGCCACGCTGTTTGGAGTTGCCTAAAATCTTCTCCAAGGTTTTCATTTGATTCGCAAAACTAAGCACTTGCTCGTTAGTGCCTTTGATTTCGGAAAGTGCCTTGGTTACGTCCGTGATGGCTTTTTTAGATTCCGCAAATTGCTGTGTAATGGACTGGTTGGAAGAACGTTGGTAGTCGCTAATGCCTTTCGTAATGTTAGTGAGTTTAGACTCTAGCTCCACACGGGTTTCTTTGGCGTTGGAATCTGCCTCCCGCCGAATGGCTTGAATTTCATCGCGAAGCTGTGCGTTGAGCTGGATCAAAAATTCATTCGAAACTCCTTTGGACTGATTTTTTTGATTGATAATAAAAAATGCGGCAAGTGCTACCAAAACAATGGCAACTGGAATCCACTCCATGCTAAAAATGTTTGCTTAAAGATACGTGAATTCGCGCAATCTATTTGCTCAAATACATTTTTCGGCGCGCATAGAGATCATAAAACTCGTCATCCTTTAAATTGTCAATAAACAAGATGCTCTCACCCGTACTTTTCATTTCAGGACCCAAGGCTTTGTTTACGTTCGGAAATTTATTGAACGAAAACACCGGTTGTTTGATTGCAAAGCCTTTTAAATGAGATGTGTAATCAAAATCATCAATCTTATTTTCTCCTAGCATAACCTTCGTTGCATAATTAACAAATGGCTGTTGTTTGGCTTTAGCAATAAAAGGTACGGTTCTAGAAGCTCTTGGGTTGGCTTCAATAATGTACACAATGTCATCTTTGATAGCAAACTGCACGTTGATTAAACCCACCGTATTGAGTGCCAACGCAATCTTTTCCGTATGGTCTTTAATTTGTTGAAGTACAAAATCTCCCAGATTAAAAGGAGGTAAAGTCGCATTTGAGTCTCCAGAATGAATTCCACAGGGCTCAATATGCTCCATAATGCCGATAATCTCAACTTTTTCTCCGTCACAAATTGCATCTGCCTCGGCCTCAATAGCGCCATCTAAGTAGTGGTCTAACAGCAACTTGTTGTTGGGTATTTTTTGTAGTAAATCCACCACGTGTGCCTCAAGTTCCTCTTTGTTGATGACAATCTTCATGCCTTGACCTCCCAATACATAGGACGGCCTAACGAGTATTGGGAAATTCAACTTGTCGGCCAAGTCCAATGCCTGTTCAGCAGTTTCAGCAACACCAAATTCAGGGTAAGGTATGTTGTTGTCTTTTAAGAGTGTAGAAAAACTACCTCTATCCTCAGCCAAGTCTAATGACTGATAAGAAGTACCCATGATTTTAATACCATAACGGTCTAATTTTTCAGCCAGCTTTAAGGCTGTTTGACCTCCTAACTGAACGATCACTCCCTCAGGTTTTTCGTGCTGAATGATATCATAAATGTGTTCCCAAAAAACAGGCTCGAAATACAGTTTGTCGGCAGTATCGAAATCTGTTGAAACTGTTTCGGGGTTGCAATTGATCATAACGGTTTCGTAATCACATTCTGCAGCTGCCAAAACACCGTGTACACAACAATAGTCAAATTCGATTCCTTGACCAATTCGGTTGGGACCTGAGCCTAAGACTACAATTTTTTTCTTGTCAGAAACAGTACTCTCATTTGCAATCGTAACCGTTCCGTCTGGCAATTGTACTTCCTCTTCAAATGTTGAATAATAGTAAGGAGTCTGAGCTTGGAATTCTGCAGCACAAGTATCAACAAGTTTATAAACTCTTTTAATTCCGAGCTCATTTCTTTTGTTATATACCTCACTTTCCAAACAACCCAACATATGAGCAATTTGACGGTCTGCAAAACCTTTTTGCTTGGCCTCTAGAAGTAGGGGCTTAGAAACATCATCTATATTTTTTGTAGATATTTCAACCTCTAACTGATAAAGCTCTTCATATTGTTTGAGATACCACATGTCAATCTTGGTAATCTCTTGAATACGTTTGAGAGAAATACCCATTTGAATGGCATCGTATATCACAAACACACGATCCCATGAAGCACGTGTAAGCTTGCTGATAACTGTTTCGTAGTCGGTGTAGCCTTTTCCGTCGGCCCCCAAGCCATTTCGTTTGATTTCGAGTGATTGTGTCGCTTTGTGAAGGGCTTCTTGGAAAGAACGACCAATTCCCATCACTTCACCAACAGCTTTCATCTGTAGACCTAGAGTTCTGTCGGAACCTTCAAACTTATCGAAGTTCCAACGTGGAATTTTTACAATCACATAATCTAGAGTAGGCTCAAACAATGCCGAGGTAGATTTTGTAATCTGATTGTCCAATTCATCGAGCGTGTAGCCAATAGCCAGTTTTGAAGCTACTTTTGCAATAGGGTAGCCAGTTGCCTTACTTGCCAAAGCTGATGAACGTGAGACTCTCGGATTGATCTCAATGGCAATAATATCTTCCTTTTCGTCCGGACTTACGGCAAATTGAACATTACACCCACCTGCAAAATCACCAATACTACGCATCATTTTGATGGCCATGTCACGCATTTTTTGATAGGTAGTGTCGGAAAGTGTCATTGCTGGAGCCACCGTAATCGAATCACCTGTATGAATCCCCATCGGGTCCATATTTTCAATAGAACATATGATAACAACATTGTCGTTGTTATCTCGAAGAAGTTCTAATTCGTACTCCTTCCAGCCCATCATGGCCTTATCAATCATTACTTCATGAATAGGCGAAATTTCCAAACCACGACGCAAAAGCTCATCGAAATCTTTTTCGTCATATACAATAGCAGCTCCTGCACCTCCAAGTGTGTAAGAAGCTCTAATACATAAAGGAAAGCCAAACTGCTGAGCGATTTCTTTACCCTTTAAAAAAGAAGTTGCCGTTGCTTGCGGTGCCATTGGAACGTCTATTTGTCCCATAAGTTCGCGGAACTTTTCGCGATCTTCTGTAATGTTAATGGCGTTGATATTTACCCCAATAAGTTTTACATCAAAATCTTTCCAAATCCCTTTTTCATCAGCTTCTATACACAAGTTCAAAGCTGTTTGCCCGCCCATTGTGGGTAAGACTGCATCGATTTGCGGATGTTCTTTAAGAATTTTTATGATGGACTTTGTAGTCAACGGCAACAAATACACATGATCTGCCATAGAAGGGTCAGTCATGATGGTTGCTGGGTTGGAGTTGATCAAAATGGTTTCAACACCATCTTCCTTTAGGGATCGTAAGGCTTGAGAACCTGAATAATCAAACTCACAGGCCTGTCCAATAATGATGGGTCCTGAGCCTACAATTAAGATACTTTTGAGATCGGTACGCTTCGGCATGTGTTCTTCTGGCTTTATAAAATTTTAGTGCGAAATATATATAAAAAAAAGGTGTTACTGAAAACAGAAACACCTTTGTTTATCCAACTTTTATTCACTTATTTTTTGTGTCTAGGTTCTGAAGATACAGACAATTTTTTTCGGCCTTTGGCGCGGCGTGAAGCGAGTACCTTTCGGCCATTGACAGAGGCCATGCGCTCTCTGAAACCGTGTTTGTTTCGGCGCTTTCGTTTAGAGGGTTGAAATGTTCTTTTCATAACGTCTGTATGTAACTTGTTTGTAAACGGGTGCAAATATACAATATTATAAACCTAAATCAAGGGGGTTTCCGCAGGATTAGTTACTTTTGGGGCATAAAATAAATTTTATGTACCCAAAGGTTATAAAAATTGTACTTGCTGTAGCCGCTTTGGCTTATGCACTTTATCAATTTACAGAGGAAGCGATAGGCAACGGCATCTCATTAATCCTCTTGTCTGGAATTTTTGTTTTTCTTTATTTTAAAAATGAGATCATACTTTTGGCCTTCTTAAGGTTGCGTAAACAAGATTTTTCAGGAACAGAAAAATGGCTGAATCGAATCAAAAAACCAGAGTCAGCCCTGACACGTAAACAAGTTGGGTATTATCATTTTTTGAAAGGAGTTATTACTTCACAATCCAACCTTACGCAAGCAGAAAAATATTTTAGAAAAGCAATCTCTCTTGGTTTGAGCATGAAACATGACTTAGCTATGGCAAAATTAAGCTTGGCGGGGATTGTTATGCAAAAAAGACGAAAGAGAGAAGCAACTACTCTGATTAACGAAGCAAAAAAACTTGATAAGCAAGGTTTGATGACCGATCAAATCAAGTTGATGCAACAACAAATGAAAAAGTTTTAGTCGTTTTTAACGGCTATCCTATACGGTTTTCTTGATTTGTTGTTTAAGTGAGGTTCTAAAAGCCAAGGATTCAACAATTTCAACTCCTTGTAATTCATACCGAAATCGGAGGCAAAGTTAGCAAGAGACACAATAGCTGTATCCACATCTACAAGGCGAATTGTATTTGGGGTATATTTTTGTTGGTTTGAAAGATCAAAACCGTACACTTCTGGGTTTTCAAAAAGAAGTTTTGCCGCCAATATTCTAAACACATATCTTCCCGTTTCTTCTCCAAACAACAAATCATAATAATTATCTACTTGTTGATAATCCAGGTATCGAGACACCCTGCTTCTACCCGCATTATATGCTGCTGCTGCGAGTGTCCAACTTCCAAATTTTTCATATGCACGGTTCAGATAAGTGCAGGCAACTTTGGTAGAGAGCTCGAGGTGTAGACGCTCATCAACATTTGAGTTAACCTCTAATCCGTATTCACGCGCTGTAGCTCGCATCAATTGCCAAAACCCTTTAGCTCCTGCGGGAGATGTGGCGTTCATCAATCCACTTTCTATAACAGCTAAATATTTAAAATCGTCAGGTATGTTATAAGACGCCAATATGGGCTCTATGATTGGAAAATACTTCTCAGCTCTTTTGAGCATTAGAATACTGTTGGAGTGCCAGAAGGTATTGACCAGCAACTCACGATCCATCCGCTCGTATACATCGGCATTAAATAAAGGAACTTTTTCACCTGCAAAATCAAGCTGGGTTGGAACAGTAGGCACTTTTACAGGGACTGGCATATTTGATTTTGGAGTACTTGTTGCAACGATGACAACCACCAAAAAAGCTGTTAAAAAAATAAATAATGGTTTTTTATGCATGATTGGGCAATTTGAATCTAAAGTAAAACGAAGGAATCAATTATCCAAAATAAGTTTGGGTAAGTGTTGATTAAACCATGAGGCACGATTCAATATCATCACATGGGTGCCTTTAGGAACCGGTATATAATTTTTGATGTTAAAAACTGGAAGCACAACATCAAAATTTCCATGTATATGTAACACATTTGGGTCAGCTTGTTCTCTATTCCATTGAAAAAAAGCTTCTAAGGCCCAATTTAGATAAGATTCGCTGCGCACAGACAAATATTTTTTATGAAGACTCATCTGTTTTTTTACAGATGGACCAAACACAAATCCTATCAAATCTTCTACATTATGTACCCACTGGGTTGGAAAAAGACGATATGCTTTTGTTTTACGAGCCAAGCGTATGTGCAAAGGGAATTCATGATAGGATTTTACACTTGAGATGATAATTACTTTTCTACATTGTATTATACGAGCCAGTTCTTGGACAACTAGCCCACCAAATGAAACTCCTATTAACACAGGATTCGGGTGCTGGATTTCATGACTCAAACGAGATGTGTAATCTTCTAAAGATTCTTTGGGTTGAGGAGGTAGCCAGCTGAGTTTGTGAAGCACAAAGGGTTCTGGCAAGCGAATAAAATCAAAAATTTTTGGGTTTGCTGCCATTCCTGGCATACAATAAACATGGATAGGGTTTGGAGGGTTCATTGGGATTTAAAACACTTAATCAAATTTTCATTAAATTTGCAAAAAAATTGGTTAATCTCCATGGAAGTCACTGACAATTCCTTTTTGCGACAATTTGAAACCGAAACCAAATCTGGTTTAGCTAAGATTGAATACGCCCAACAAGAACGCAAAATCTTCTTGACAAAACTTGTATTGCCAGACAACAACGGTGACAATGGTTTTAAGGAAGAATTTATCAAAGAAGTCCTTTCTATAATCAAAGATCGTAACGTGAGTATGATGCCTACAAGTCCCGACATTGTTAGCTTTATACGAAAAAATAAGCGCTACCGCAGCATGTTACCTGTGGGAGTTCGTATCTAGGTAGCCAAGACCAAAGGTTGCACCCTCACAATCCCTTCATCATCAATGCTTTCTAGAGTAACCTCAATCAATTTATTTTGATACACTGGGTTCCATGGCATACGTACTTTTACATAGTTCTCTGTAAAACCTTGGATATAACCCGATTTGTTTTCTGATTCAAAAAGTACGGTCTTCGTCTTACCTAATTGACTTTGATAAAAAGCATGGCGTTTTTTAGCAGACAACCCACGTAGCAATTTACTGCGTTTGTGACGGGTTTTTGAATCAACCACACCTGACATTTGCGCAGCAGGGGTGTTGGGTCGTTCAGAATATGAAAACACATGCAAGTATGATATGTCCAAGTCATTTAAAAATTGATAGGTGTCAAGGAAATGATCTTCGGTTTCTCCAGGAAAACCAACAATAACATCCACTCCAATACAAGCATCAGGCATGACACTTTTTATCAATCGTACACGATCTGTGTAAATTTCTCGTTGGTATCGGCGACGCATCTTAGCCAGAATTTCATTGTTTCCGCTTTGTAGAGGCACGTGAAAGTGCGGCACAAAAGTCTTGGAAGAAGACACAAATCTGATAATTTCCTCATTTAGCAAATTGGGCTCTATTGATGAAATACGCAGTCGATCAATCCCATCTACTTGATCAAGTTCTCTAACAAGTTCTAGAAAAGTATGCTCGTGTTTTTTGTTTCCAAATTCACCCTTTCCATAATCCCCAATATTAACTCCTGTTAAAACAATCTCTCGAATGTCTTGTGAAGCAATATCACGCGCTTGAGAGATTATATTTTCCAAACGGTCGCTTCGAGAAACACCCCTTGCCATAGGAATGGTGCAGTAAGTACATTTATAATCACAACCGTCTTGCACTTTTAAGAAAGCTCGTGTACGCTCCCCAATCGCATAACTACTTACATAAAAATCTGCATCATCTATATCGCATGCATGTATCTGAGCAGGGGCATCTTTAGTAAGGTCTTCGAGGTATGAAACTACATTGAATTTTTCTGTAGCTCCTAAAACCAAATCAACACCATCGACAGCTGCTAGTGACTCGGGTTGCAATTGCGCATAACAACCAACAGCTATGATAAAAGCTTCTGGGTTTCTTTTATAAGCCTGTCGAACTGTTTGGGAAAATTTTTTGTCTGCATTTTCAGTGACAGAACAAGTGTTGATCACATAAATATCAGAAGAGGTTTCGAATGGAACCCTATCATAGCCACTTGCTTCAAATTTACGTGCCAAAGTGGAAGTTTCTGCAAAGTTAAGCTTACACCCCAAAGTCTGAAAAGCTACTGTTTTGTTCGACAAAACTTCTTTTTTTAAGTTATATTTTTACATGGCAAATATATCATCATTTATGAGCATGCTCAAATTTCGTTTTGTATTGCTAGGACTGGGGCTATGTTTAGTAGGGCTTACCATAAGTTGCAACTCAAATAAACCTACCTCAGACCAGGATGTTTTCAGATACAACACTCATGAAAACATCAATACATTAGACCCTGCATTTGCTCGAGATTTAAGAAGCATATGGGCCATGAACCAAATTTTTAATGGTTTGGTTCGCCTTGATGACCAACTCAATATCCAACCTGATATTGCTTCTAGTTGGGAAATTCTAGATCAAGGCAGGACTTACAGATTTACACTTCGAAATGATGTCTATTTTCATGAATCCGATGCTTTATTTGGAGACCTAAAAACAAGAAGGGTAATTGCTCAGGACTTTGTGTACAGTTTTGAAAGACTTCAAGACCCCAAACTGGCCTCACCGGGTTTATGGACCCTAGAGCATGTATCCAATTACGAAGCTGTCAACGACAGTGTTTTTGTAATCAAACTCAAAAAACCTTTCAGTCCGTTTTTGGGAGTGCTGAGTATGAAATATTTAAGTGTACTTCCTAAGGAATTAAAACACGCTCATCAGTATCCTGTGGGCATAAAACCTATAGGAACTGGCCCCTTCTACTTGAAGGCTTGGATGCCAAACCTGAAGATGGTTTTACGTAAAAATTCAAATTATTTTGAGAGTGATCAAAATGGCAATCCACTCCCCTATTTAGAAGCCGTGTCTATAAGCTTTGTTCCTGACAAACAAAGTGAATTTTTACTGTTTTTACAGGGCAAGTTGGACCTGTTAAACAGTCTGGATGTCTCATACAAAGATGAGCTTCTCAATAAAAAGGGTCAGCTACAAGATCGCTATAAAAACAAATATCAGCTCCTTCGTTCTCCTTTTTTGAACACAGAGTATATTGGCATCTATATGGACGCTGAAATTCCAGAAGTCAAATCAAGAGCACTGCGCCAAGCACTTAATTATGCCATTGACAGAGAAGAAATGATTCAGTTTTTAAAGAACAATATTGGTTATCCCGCAGATCAAGGATTTGTCCCCAAAGGGCTTAACGCAAAAATGAATGTAACCGGATATAGATACGATCCTGAAAAAGCCATGGAGCTAATCAAGGAATTCAAAAAAAACCACAACAACAAAACTCCAGAACTCACACTCTCAACAGATGCTAATTACGTAGACCTTTGCACTTATCTTCAACATGCTTATGAAAAAGTAGGTGTTAAACTACACATTGAGGTGATGCCTCCTGCTGCGCTTCGACAGGCAAAAACAAATGGCAAGACAGCGTTGTTCCGAGCAAGCTGGGTGGCTGACTACCCCGATCCTGAAAACTATCTACTCCCCTTCCACAGTGCTAACTTTACCCCGAATGGTCCAAATTACACTCATTTTTCTGATGCAGAATTTGATCGAGAATACACGAACATCGTTCAAACAACTGATGCAAAACTCAGAAATCATAAGATGACCTACTTAGATCAAATGCTGATAGAAGAAGCTCCCTTCATTATTTTGTATTATGATGAAGCCTTGCGGTTTGTACAACCTAAGGTCCAAGGAATGACGATTAATCCCATCAACATGTTGGATCTGAGAAAAGTCTATAAAGATTAGTTATTTTCTAAGAGAAGTCGTTTGATGAAAAACCTCTTGGATTTGATTTTGATATGCAGCCTCCAAATTCATATTGCGTCGGCTCATCATCAACTGAACGGTTTTTAACACTTTTTCGAGTTTGTTTTCAACAAAACCTTGGGCACCTCCTCTTGAAAAACTAGGAATAAAGGTTCTAGGAAATCCATTTCCGAATATATTGCATCCTATTCCAATCGTAGTGGCTGTATTGAAAGTCGTATGTATGGCACATTGAGAGTGGTCACCCATAAGCAAACCACAAAACTGAAGACCGGTATCAACAAAACCTTTCTTTGCGTAGCTCCAGGCTTTGACATCGCCGTAGTCATTTTTCAAGTTTGAGGCATCTGTAGCAGCACCAATATTGCACCACTTACCAATAACCGCATTCCCCAAAAATCCATCGTGACCTTTGTTGGAAAAACCAAAGAAGACCACATTGCTAAGCTCTCCACCAACTTTAACTTCAGGCCCCAAAGAGGTATTACCATAAATCTTGGATCCCATTTTGACTACTGTATTTTTGCCTACATAAAGAGGACCTCGAAGCATGCTTCCCTCCATAATGGTGGCACCATCATCGATGTAGATAGGCCCAGAAATAGTGTTTAAAAAAACACCCTCCATATCCACGTCTGCACCTATGAAGAGGTTTTGCTCACCCAAAAGAGTATTTGTTTCGGACGCAAAAGCAGTGATTGCACCGCGGGTTAAAGACTCATAGTCTTGTTTTAATGCAAAACCATTGTGGGTAAATAAGTCCCATGAATGCTTAATTAACTTAAAGTCACTACCACTCAATACGACCGGGTTGTAGTTTTTAAGCGCAAGGTCTTGTGAATGAAAACTACCATGAAAGGCCAACATCTGGCCTTGGTGCATCAATTTCTCGTTGGGTTTGAGGGACAAAACTGCATCTACAAAAACAGAATCTGGTAAGCATGAAGCCAAAACTGAAAAATCGGCATCTTTTTCATCCTCACTTTGAAGATAAGGCACTGTTTCAACACTCATATGAGCCCCTGTCAATAGCGACCATCGATCTTTAAAGGTCATCATACCCATAAATAGATCGGCTACAGGTCTTAAATAGACGAATGGCAATAGCAAATCTCGATCAGGACCGTCAAACAAACGAATGTGCATACGCTATATCTAGAGGGTAAAAATAAAAAAACCTCTCAAATGATGAGAGGTTTTGTATAAAGTTGAGCCAATTTACTTTTTAAATTTGGCGTATTTGTTTTTGAATTTATCAATTCGACCTGCAGTATCCACCAACTTGGCTTTACCAGTGTAATAGGGATGTGAAGTGCGAGAAATTTCCAGTTTTACTAACGGGTACTCTACACCGTCAAGTTCAATAGTTTCCTTGGCATTAGCAGTTGACTTAGTAATGAAGACATCGTCGTTAGACATATCTTTGAAGGCAACAAGCCTGTAATTCTCGGGATGAATACCTGTTTTCATAGGGGTATCTTTTTAATTGCCTGCAAATTTAATGGTTTTTCATAATTTTACCACATACAACTCAAAAAAAATAAAACCATGATTACAAACTCACCGCAAATTCGAAGTTATGCCTACAAATATGGCTTCATATACGGAGCCATAACCGTTGTCTTTAGTTTGATGCTACACTTTATGGATCAAACCTATTCAGGATCAAGCTTTCCTCAAATATTTAGTTATGCATTGTTGGCAATTCTGATAGTGATGGCCGTGCTCAACTTCAGAAAAGATAACGATGGAAAGCTTAGGCTTGGACAGTCAATAAAAATGGGCATGGCAATAGGCTTGGTAGGCGCCATAATCACCGTTTTGTATATTGTCCTTTTTTCAAGTGTCATTGAACCTGATTTCATAGAAAAATTTGGTGAACTTGTCACCTCGGAACAATTACGAGAAAAAGCACCCCAACTAACAGAAGATCAAATTGCACAACAAGTGGCTATGCAATCTCAGTTTTTCTGGGTTTCATACCCTTTTATACTAATCATGTTTTGTCTTTACGGATTGGTTATTGGAGTGGTCACAGGACTGTTTACCAAAAAAGCATAACTACACATTCCATTGATAGAGAATTTCAACGATAAAGACATTTCAGTTGTTATTCCATTTCTAGATGAGGTGGAATCACTTCCCGAACTCTACACACAATTGACAGAAGTGTGTGAAGGTTCTGGCTTGAATTATGAGTTGATTTTTATTGACGACGGTAGTCAAGACGCAGGTTGGGAACAGATCAAAAGGTTCTGCAACCAAAACTCCCGTGTTTCAGCCATAAAGTTCACAAGAAATTTCGGAAAATCTCAAGCCCTTCATGCGGGCTTTAAAAAAGCGAAAGGAAAAATAGTTTTCACCATGGATGCTGATCTACAAGACAGTCCAAAAGAAATACCATCCATGTATCAGAAAATCAGTCATGAGGGTTTAGACATTCTGTCTGGCTGGAAGAAAAAACGCTATGACTCCATTTTGTTTAAGAACATACCTTCGAAAATTTTTAACTGGGCCGCAAGAAGTCTTTCTGGAATAAAGTTGAATGATTTCAACTGTGGGCTAAAAGCCTATCGCTCAGAGGTCATTAAGACAATCAATGTGCACGGAGAAATGCATCGCTATATACCCATGCTGGCCAAACACGCAGGATTTCGTGCCATTTCTGAACAGGTTGTCAAACATCAGGCACGCAAATATGGTAAGACTAAATTTGGAGCGGATCGTTTTATAAAAGGATTTCTGGACCTTCTCACTTTGTGGTTCATACATAGATTTGGAAAACGACCTATGTATTTTTTTGGTCTTATGGGGTCATTGATGCTGGTTGTAGGTTTTTTGTTTGCGCTTTACCTTGGAATAGACAAACTGTATCTGGACACCTCTAGCAGATTGATCACCCAAAGACCTGAATTTTACATTTCTTTGACCACAATGATTTTGGGTAGTCAATTTTTTTTAGCAGGCTTTTTAGCAGAAATGATTCTAAGACTTCGACACAACTCACCGAATTATACAGTTTCTGAAGAGATCTAGAGACAGAAAACCAATTGGTTTGCCTAAATTTGCCACACAAAATTTTGCAATGAGTATCAATTTCGCTGACCGAGCAGCCGAATGGAAAAAACCACCATTTGACCTCAAAACCCAACAAGAAGTAAGCTTATTGAGCACGGAACCCAAAGTACTTGAAGATGCTTTTTACAAGGACCTAGAATTTGGTACAGGCGGCATGCGAGGCGTCATGGGCGTGGGAACCAACAGAGTAAATAAATACACTTTTGGCCGAAACACTCAAGGTTTAAGCCAATATTTAAAACAACAATTTCCCGAAAAGTCTATTCGTGTCGTGATTGGCTACGATTGCAGACATCAAAGTGATACCTTGGCCAAAATTGTTGCGGATATATTTAGTGCTAATGATATAGAAGTTTTTTTGTTTTCATCATTGCGCGCTACACCGGAAGTTTCTTTTGCGGTCCGTCATTTGAACGCCCAGTGTGGTGTAGTCTTAACTGCTTCACACAACCCCCCTGAATACAATGGTTATAAAGTTTACTGGCAAGACGGCGGTCAAATAGTACCTCCTCATGACAAAGGAATCATAGAAACCATAAACAAGGTAGGTTTCGATCAAATTCAATTTGAACCCAAGAACGAAAAAATTCAACTCATAGATAAAGAAATTGACAAGGCTTTCCAACAAGCTTCGGCGGGTCAAGGAAAAATTGGATCTGGTGACCGGACGCAACTAAGTGTGGTGTTTACGGCCTTACATGGAACTTCTATTACAGCCATACCGCAAGTTTTGGAACAAGCTGGTTATACCCAAGTGCATATAGTTGATGAACAAGCCAAACCTGATGGAGATTTCCCAACCGTTTCCTCTCCAAATCCGGAAGAACCCGAAGCCTTAAAGATGGCTTTAGAATTGGCCGAAAAATTAAATGCTGACATCGTTATTGGCACAGACCCTGACGCTGACAGGCTCGGTATTGCTGTGCGCAATCAAAAGGGGAAAATGGAATTACTTAACGGCAACCAAACCATGGTTGTGATGACAAAATTCATTCTCGAACAATTCAAAAAAGAAGCTAACACCGATTATTTTATCGGTTCAACTGTGGTCTCAACACCCATGATGTCCAAATTAGCGGACGCTTATGGGGTGGATTGCAAACTGGGGCTAACAGGATTTAAGTGGATTGCTAAAATGATTGAGGATTTTCCTGGTCAAAAATGTCTCGGAGGCGGGGAGGAAAGTTTTGGATTCATGGTTGGTGATTTTGTTCGTGACAAAGATGCTGTTACTTCAGCTCTGTTGGCCTGTGAGATTGCCGCAACAGAAAAATCAAAAGGAAGTTCGTTTTTTGATGCACTATTGAGGTCTTACGAACAATTGGGTTTTTATCAAGAAAAACTCGTTTCATTTACTAAAAAAGGAAAAGAGGGTGCCCAAGAAATTCAACAGATGATGCGTGATCTAAGAAAAAAACCTCCCGTTGAGCTCGATGGAAGCCCCGTTGTAATCATTGAAGATTATTTGAACAGTACTCTAGAGAACAAAAAAAATCAAACGACTTCAGAATTAAACTTTCCGAAATCAGATGTGATCATATTGGAAGCTGAAGATGGTACGCGTGTTGCTGCCAGACCTAGCGGTACTGAACCCAAAATAAAGTTTTACTTTAGTGTTCAACAGAATACATTCAGTGCGGTTGAATATGAAAAGTCTCAACAGCATTCTATGGACAGAATCAACCGAATCGCTCAAGCGTTAGGAATCAACACATGAAATATTTTCTGCACATAATCGGCTTTGCTAGACCTTACAAAAAATACATTTTTCTGAATGTGTTTTTTAACATACTGTATGCCTTCTTCAACGCTTTTTCTTTTTTAGTATTGATGCCTATGTTCGAAGTTCTTTTTGGAGAAAATCGGCAAATAACCTCAAGGCCAGATTTTACAGGTGTTGAAAATTTTAAAACCTATGTTTCTGATAGAATGAGCTACGAAGTGACTCGTTTTGCAGCGGATGACCCACAGCGAGCCTTGTTATTGGTTATCGGGTTGATAGTTGTGACTTTTTTATTAAAAAACATATTTAATTATGCTGCGTTGTTTTTTATCACATTTTTAAGAAATGGTGTTTTAAAAGACATCCGAAATGCACTCTACTCAAAATTTACAGGACTACCCCTTTCGCATTACAATGAAAACAAAAAAGGAGATATAATGGCTCGAATGACCTCAGATGTAATCGAGGTTCAATATTCATTTTTATCCATTTTAGAGTTGTTAATTCGGGAACCCCTTTCCATTATTTTTGCAATGGCTATGATGTTTACAATCAGTGTCAAACTCACTTTTTTTGTGCTTATTTTTATTCCTGTAGCAGGAATTGTGATTTCAAGAATTGGAAAGTCACTACAACCAAAGTCTGATAAAGTACAACGTCAACTTGGGGAAATCCTTTCTAAGACAGAAGAAACCCTCACAGGGCTGCGCATCGTAAAAGCTTTTAAGGCAGAAGCCATTTTTAAGGATAGTTTTTATGCGCTCAATCAGCATTTTTTTAGATTGTCCAACAGCTTGATCAACCGCTATAATTTATCAAGCCCTCTAAGTGAGTTTTTAGGAGTCGCAGTGATTGGAATATTGCTTTGGTATGGAGGGAGTTTGGTTCTGATAGAACAAAAATTAAATGCAGCTGCGTTTATTGCTTATATGGGACTTGCTTATGGTGTGTTAACCCCTGCAAAAGGGATAAGCAAATCATATTATAACATCAAAAAAGGAAACGCCGCCGCAGCACGCATTATTGAAATATTAGAAACTGAAAATCCAATAGTAGACACTAAAAACCCAGTCAAATTTGAAGGTTTAAAACAGGAAATCTGTTTAAATAATGTATCATTCAACTACGAAGAAGAGCTCGTAATCGAGCATTTAGATTTATGTATCAAAAAAGGGACCTCAGTGGCACTTGTAGGACCCTCAGGAAGTGGCAAAACCACCATCGCCAATCTACTACCAAGATTTTATGATGTATCTGATGGTTCTATCACCATTGATGGTGTTGATATAAGAGATTTAAGTAAAGACGATTTACGAAACATGATGGGTATTGTCACTCAAGATTCCATATTATTTCATGACAGCGTTCGAAACAATTTATTGATTGCCAAACCCGACGCTACAGAAGATCAATTACGTGAAGCAGTAAAAATTGCAAACGCAAAAGATTTTATTGACGAATTACCTCAGGGATTAGACACCATCATTGGAGACCAAGGGAACAAACTTTCTGGAGGCCAAAAACAAAGGTTATCCATAGCTCGAGCCGTGTTAAAAAACCCACCTATTATGATTTTAGACGAAGCCACATCTGCCTTAGATACTGCTTCTGAACGCATGGTGCAAGATGCTTTGACAAAAATGATGAAAAACAGAACCTCCTTAGTGATTGCGCATCGCTTGTCAACCATACAATCTGTGGATCATATAGTAGTATTGAGTAATGGCAAAATCGTGGAACAAGGAAAACACGATGCTTTGATTGCCAAAAACGGGGCATATAAAAAACTTATAGATCTTCAATCTTTCGAACAATAATGTCCAAACAAGAACCCCTCTTTCGTTTGCATCGCAACTTGGTATTGGGCGTCATTGCAAACCTAGATGCCATATTTAACGAGAAATTACAAGCAGATAAGGTGATCGCCAAAACCCTAAAATCTAACAAAAGATGGGGCAAGCGTGATCGGGCTTTTATCGCAGAAAACACCTACGAAGCCATTCGTTGGAAAAGACTTTACTCGGGTATTGCGGAAGTAAAAGCTCCATTCACCGAAAATGACTTGTGGCGCATGCTCACTGTGCGATGGGTGTTAATGGGCATCTCATTTCCTGAATGGAAAGAATTTGATAAAGTTCCTGCCCGACGGATCAAGGGAAGGTTTGATGAGCTTAAAAAAGAAAGGGTTTTTGCAGCCTCCATACCCAACTGGCTAGATGATTTGGGCGTGAAAAACTTTGGTGTCGAAAAATGGGAAAAAGAACTCACCGCGCTCAATACGCCTGCTCAAGTGGTCGTCAGAGCCAACCGACTTAAAACAAACCCAAAATTATTACAAAATGCATTCCGTGATGAGGGCATACAGACTCACTGGACGCAGCAGTATCCTGATGCTTTGGTGCTAGAAGAACGTACAAATGTATTTGAGACGGAAGTCTTTCAAAAAGGTTGGTTTGAAGTACAGGATGCTTCATCACAAAGAGTGGCTCATTTTTGCCAAGTTGAACCTGGAATGCAGGTCATCGATGCATGTGCCGGCGCTGGAGGAAAGACTTTGCACCTAGCTGCGATTATGGAAAGCAAAGGGCAGATTACTTCCATGGATATTTACGCACACAAACTACACGAACTCAAAAGACGTGCTAAAAGAGCGGGAGCACAAAACATTACAACCAAGTTAATCACCTCAACCAAAACCATCAAAAAACTTAAGGGACGTGCCGATCGTGTTTTAATAGATGCTCCTTGCACCGGACTAGGTGTTCTGCGCCGCAACCCCGACGCCAAATGGAAAATACAACCTGATTTTCTTGAAAAGATAACACATACACAACAGAACATCCTCAAGTCATATGCAAATATGGTCAAAGAAAATGGCAAGCTTATATATGTTACATGTTCAATCTTAAGACAAGAAAATCAAGACCAAGTAGAGGCCTTTTTAAAAACAGAAATTGGTCAAGGTTTTGAGTTGGATAAAGAAGAAATCATCAGTCCTGCAAAATCAGGGTTTGATGGTTTTTATATGGCCCGTTTATCACGAATAAAGACATGTTGATAAATTAGCTAAAAACACCTCATTATTTATCTAAAAACAACCCGCTATACCGCTCGGGAATGTGTAATTTTGCATAGACAAACACAAGTTGATGATCTGTTTTTTTGGGAATCCTAACGACCGAGTTTACGCACTACAAACTAAAACACCTTTAGAAAAATCAACCAAAGAAAAATTAAGTTGGCTGTTTGGTGACGCTCCGTACATCAACAAATCTATATTGGAGGGTTCTTTTATGGGACCGAGAATCAGCATGGTTACTCCTTGGAGTACCAATGCTGTTGAAATTACCCAAAACATGGGTATTGAAGGTATTATGCGTATTGAGCAGTTTGTTGCATTAAATAGCGACAGCGAAATCGACCCCATGCTATTTCAAAAATTTAACAATCTCGATCAACGTTTGTTTACTATCGAAATTGTTCCAGAACCTGTTCTTGAAATCGAGGATGTTGAAAGCTACAATCAAGAACAAGGACTTGCTTTAAACTCAGACGAAGTTGAATACCTCATAGGGCTATCTCAACAACTGGGTCGACCCCTGACAGATTCTGAGGTTTTTGGTTTTTCACAAGTAAATTCTGAACACTGTCGTCATAAAATTTTTAATGGAACTTTTGTTATTGATGGTAAAACAAAAGAAGAGTCTTTGTTCGAGTTGATTAAAAAGACCTCAAAGGCACAACCCGATAATTTGGTTTCGGCCTACAAAGACAATGTAGCTTTTATAAAAGGGCCAAAAATTCAACAATTTGCGCCCGATAGCTCAGAAACTGCTGGCATTTATAAAACCAAAACCATTCCATCTGTAATATCACTAAAAGCAGAAACCCACAACTTTCCCACAACTGTCGAACCTTTTAATGGTGCCGCAACTGGATCGGGTGGAGAAATTCGTGATCGAATGGCAGGAGGGATTGGATCTGTGCCTTTAGCAGGAACTGCGGTTTATATGACAGCTTACTCGAGATTAGAGTCTAATCGTCCATGGGAAAAAACACCTGAACGTCCGTGGCTGTATCAAACACCCTTAGATATTTTAATAAAAGCTTCGAATGGAGCCAGTGATTTTGGGAATAAATTTGGTCAGCCTCTCATAGCAGGATCTGTCACTACTTTTGAGCATCAAGAAAAAGATGAGATCATCGGATTTGACAAAGTCATTATGCTCGCTGGGGGTATAGGCTATGGACACGCAAAACACAGTAAAAAAAACACACCTAAAAAGGGAAATAAGATTGTCGTTCTAGGAGGTGACAACTATCGGATTGGTATGGGAGGTGCAGCCGTTTCTTCTGCAAATACTGGAGCATTTTCTTCAGGAATTGAACTCAATGCAGTTCAGCGCTCTAACCCTGAAATGCAAAAAAGAGTAGCCAATGTCATTCGAGCCATGGCTGAGTCTGAGAAAAACCCCATCATCTCTATTCATGATCATGGAGCAGGAGGTCACCTAAACTGCTTGTCAGAATTGGTTGAAGAGACAGGCGGAACCATCAATTTGGATGCCTTACCAGTAGGAGATCAAACGCTTTCGGCAAAGGAGATCATCGGGAATGAATCCCAAGAACGTATGGGGTTGATTGTTGATAATAAAACCTTTTCTAAACTCGAACGTATTGCTGCTAGAGAACGGGCACCTATCTTCGATGTTGGTCAAATCACAGATGATCAAAATTTTGTGGTAGCTTCTGAGAAATCAGATGTTAAACCTATCGACCTTTCTTTGGCTAATTTTTTTGGGAAAACTCCAAAAACAGAACTAAACGACAAAACCCTCAAGAGCGACTACAGCTCCGTAATATGGGAAGATAGTAATGTGTACGAGGATGTAGAAAACTTATTACAACTCGAAGCTGTCGCATGTAAGGACTGGTTAACTAACAAAGTAGACAGGTGTGTGACAGGACGTGTTGCACAACAACAAACCGTAGGATCCATCCAACTACCTTTAGCGAATTGCGGCGTGATGGCGCTTGATTTCACTGGAAAAGAAGGCATTGCAACTTCCATTGGACATGCTCCCGTAAGTGCTTTGATTGATCCAGCAGCAGGAAGTCGATTGTCCATAGCCGAGGCACTGACAAATATCATATGGGCACCTCTAAAAGATGGGCTCTCCTCTGTGAGTCTTTCAGCCAATTGGATGTGGCCATGTAACAATCCTGGTGAGGACGCACGCCTGTATAACGCTGTAGAAGCCTGTTCGAACTTTGCCATGGCGCTAGGGATCAACATACCTACTGGAAAAGATTCGCTTTCGATGAAACAAAAATATCCTGATCAAGATGTATTGGCGCCAGGAACTGTTATCATTTCAGCCTCTGCACATTGCAACGATGTGACTAAGGTAGTGCGTCCAGTAGCTCAAGCTGAAAAAGGGAAGGTCTATTATGTTCACATGTCGGATACCGATTTCAATCTTGGGGGATCCTCTTTTGCGCAACTACGTTCACAAATCGGATCTCAAACTCCAGATGTATTGGATCCCGAAAAGTTTAAAATTTCATTTAATGCCATTCAATTAGCCATCCAACAAGGTAAGATTGAATCCGGTCATGATATTGGGTCTGGCGGTCTGATCACCAGTTTGTTAGAAATGTGCTTTGCTGATAATCATCTTGGAATGTCTCTTGATTTATCATCACTAGCGCCAGATGAAAGGGTTTTGTACGCAGAAAATCCTGGGCTGATTATTCAAGTAAAGGAAGAGACGGCTGAGGAGCTCAAAAAATCAGGAGTTCAACTCACCTTAATTGGCCATGTCAACTCTGATAAAAGCCTGAACATCCAAATAGGTGAAAAAACACTGAATTTTGACATTGCAAAATATCGTGACCATTGGTTACACACTTCATATTTGATGGATACACATCAAACAAAACCTGAGTTGGCCAAAGAACGCTTTGAAACATACCACCAAACCCCTCTGAATTACATATTCCCTGAAAATTTTAATGGAAAATTACCCAAATCATCAGGAAAAAAAGTTCGAGCTGCCGTGATTCGAGAAAAAGGGAGCAATTCAGAAAGAGAAATGGCTTATGCGATGCATTTGGCAGGATTTGAAGTTAAAGACATCCACATGACCGATTTAATGTCTGGAAGAGAAGATCTAAGTGACGTTCAGTTCATTGTTGCGGTTGGAGGTTTTTCCAATTCTGATGTCCTTGGTTCTGCAAAAGGTTGGGCAGGCAGCTTCAAATACAATCCACTCGCCCGTCAGGCGTTAGAGGAGTTTTTCAAAAGAGAAGATACACTTTCTTTGGGGGTGTGCAATGGATGTCAATTGTTTATCGAACTAGGACTTTTGCACCCGAACGACAATCAAAAACCTAAAATGTTACACAATGACTCAGGTAAATTTGAATGTACCTTTAGCACTGTTGACATTAAAGAAAACAACACGGTAATGTTTTCTGGTCTTAAGGGTGCAAGACTTGGCATTTGGTCGGCTCACGGAGAAGGGAAATTTGATTTACCCAAAACTGAATCTGCCTACAATATTGTTGGCACATATACTTATGATGCTTACCCTTCAAACCCCAATGGATCGGATTATGGAACGGCTATTTTAAGTGATGCTAAAGGACGTCATGTTGTGATGATGCCCCATTTGGAACGTTCTACATTTCCTTGGAACTGGCCTCATTATCCCGAAAACCTAGACCATGAGGTAAGTCCATGGATAGAAGCTTTTTTTGCAGCCAATAAATGGCTCAAAAAACAAGGTTAGCAAGGGATATATTTTTTGTTTTGCCGAAATAAATGCATATTTGTGAAGGAACAACTAATTGCATGAGCACACCATCTCGCCTATTTGACATCCTTCATCACAGAGTGCGCTCAAACCCTATTGATTGTGCCCTAAACACTAAGATTGATGGAGTATGGGAGCACACATCAAGTGAAGAATATTTGGCAAAAGCCAATCAAATAAGTAGAGGATTGTTGGAGCTAGGCGTACGCAAGGGCGATAAAATAGCACTCATTTCAACTAACAACCGTACAGAATGGTGTATTGTAGATATTGGTGTTTTACAATTAGGTGCCGTCGACGTGCCCATCTACCCTACCATTACAGCAGAAGACTATGCATATATCCTCAATCACTCAGAATCCAAATATTGTTTTGTTTCTGATCAAGAAGTATATGATAAAATTGTTTCGATTCGGGAACAATGTCCAAAACTAGAACAGGTTTACAGTTTCGACAAAATAGATGGTTGTGCGCATTGGAGCGAAGTATTAGAGTTAGGTGGCGAAACAAGTCATCAACCCAGAATACAGGCCATCATGGAGTCTGTACGTCCACAAGATCTAGCGACCATTATTTATACTTCGGGAACAACAGGTACTCCAAAAGGGGTGATGCTCAGTCATCACAATATTGTTTCCAATGCTTTAGCCAGCCAACAGCGCCTACCTTTGGAACAAGGCAAAGCGGTTGCTTTGAGCTTTTTACCCTTATGTCATATCTATGAGCGTATGCTCATTTATCTATATACACTTTCCGGAACCCGAGTATATTTTGCTGAGTCTCTAGAGACAATCGGAGAAAACCTTAATGAAGTGCATCCAAATGTGATGACAGCTGTACCTCGCCTTTTGGAAAAACTTTACGATCGTATCTATAGCAAAGGACAAACCCTCACTGGGTTGAAGAAAAAACTATTCAATTGGGCGGTAGATTTGGGTTTACAATATGAACCCTACGGACAAAATGGTTGGATCTATGAGCTCAAATTAAAAATCGCAAGAAAATTGATTTTTAAAAAATGGAAAGCAGCTCTTGGTGGTAATTTGGAACTAATTGCATCAGGTAGTGCCGCGCTCCAACCACGACTCGCCCGTGTCTTTACTGCTGCTGGCATGGCTGTTTGTGAAGGATATGGACTCACCGAAACATCGCCTGTGATTTCAGTTAATGACTTACGAGATGGCAACTACCGAATTGGAACAGTGGGCAGAGTGATTGATAAAGTAGAAGTTAAAATTGCCCCTGACGGAGAGATTCTTTGTAAAGGATCTAATGTGATGATGGGCTACTACAAAGATCAAGAAAAAACTAAGGAAGTTATCAAAGATGGATACTTCCATACTGGTGATATTGGGCACATTGATGAAGATGGGTTTTTAAAAATCACCGATAGAAAAAAGGAAATGTTTAAAACATCGGGAGGTAAATATGTTGCACCCCAGGTGATTGAAAATGTGATTAAGCAGTCAATATTTATTGAACAAGTAATGGTAATAGGTGAAGGACAAAAACACCCTTCGGCCTTGATCGAGCCAAACACGGATGCTCTAAACACATGGCTGAAAGAAAATGGGGATAAGGAACTAAGCCTTGAAGAAATGTCTTCTGACAATAAGGTGATTGATAAAATAAAATCTGAAGTTGATATAGCCAACGAACAATTTGCTCAGTGGGAAAAAGTTAAAAAAATTCTCTTAACCCCCGATGTTTGGAGTGTTGACTCTGGCCACCTCACCCCTACTATGAAACTTCGAAGAAAGATTATCTCAAATAAATACAACCACTTGATCGAAAGGATATATAAATAGTCCTACTTTTTTTACTAAAATACTATGCGCGCATAGTATTTTTTTATACATTTGAGGCATGCAATACCAAACTATAGATCATGTTCTTCGGGCTACATGGCAGGCCGTAGCTAAAATGTACAATGAAGAAGCCGCTAAATATGGTGCTACCATGGCAACAGGACTGGCGCTGTTGAGTATCGATGCTGAGGATGGTGTTCCTTCCACATCACTAGGCCCAAGAATGGGCATGGAGGCCACCAGTCTGTCCAGAACATTGAAGTCTATGGAGGAAAAGGGTTTAGTTCGTCGAGAGCCCAATCCTGAAGACGGGCGTGGTGTGCTTATAAAACTGACTCAAGAAGGCTTAGAAAAAAGAAAATTGTCAAAATCTCTTGTCAAAAAATTCAACCAAGCCATAGAAAAAACAATCACTGAAAGTGAATTAAAAGCTTTTCACAAAGTTGCCGATGTCATCATGAGCAAGTTGGAAGACAAAAGCACCTTCACACTAAAAGAAATGAGCGCCTAATGAAAAATCGAAAAATTAACAAGGTAGCTGTGATCGGCTCAGGAATTATGGGCTCTGGTATTGCGTGTCATTTTGCCAACATTGGAGTCGAAGTTCTATTACTTGATATAATCCCTTCAAAAATCAACGAAAAAGAATCTCAAAAAGGATTGACTCTAGATGATCATCTAGTACGAAACAGAATTGTCAACAACAACTTAAATAATGCCATAAAAAGCAACCCTGCACCACTCTATCACAACAAATTTGCAAATCGCATATCCACTGGAAACCTAGAAGACGACATCGTTAGTATTGCTGAGGTGGATTGGATCATAGAGGTGGTCGTCGAGCGCCTAGACATCAAGCAACAAATCTTCGAACGTATTGAGCAGCACAGAAAATCTGGAACCCTAGTCACATCAAACACTTCGGGGATACCAATTGCACTGATGAATGAAGGCAGGTCTGAAGATTTTCAAAAACATTTTGCTGTAACACATTTCTTCAACCCACCACGTTATCTCAAACTTTTCGAAGTTGTTCCTGGACCAAAATGCAGTGCTGAAGTAACAGCATTTTTAATAGATTATGGCACTCGTTACTTAGGCAAACAATCTGTTTTAGCCAAAGACACACCCGCATTTATTGGAAACAGGATCGGAATCTTTTGCATTCAAAGCCTGTTTCATCAAGTCAAAGATATGGGGCTCACTATTGAAGAAATTGACAAACTCACAGGGCCTGTCATCGGTAGACCAAAATCGGCAACATTTCGAACGGTTGATGTGGTAGGACTAGACACACTTGTTCATGTGGCCAATGGCCTGCACAAACATTGCTCAAAGGATGAGAGACGAAATGTGTTTGAATTACCCGATTTTATTCAAACAATGATGGACAATCAATGGTTGGGATCTAAAAGCGGGCAAGGGTTTTATAAAAAATCAAAAAATAATGATGGGAGTTCTGAAATCCTGACTTTGGATTTAGATTCCATGGATTATAGAAAGAAAAAAAGAGCGCAGTTTGCCACTCTCGATAAAACTAAGTCTATCGATAATCTCGAAGACAGATACACTGTTTTGATAGAAGGTACTGACAAAGCAGGAGCTTTTTACCGAAAAAACTTTGGTGAACTATTCGCTTATGTACAATACCGCATCCCTGAAATATCTGACGAACTCTACCGCATCGATGATGCCATGAAAGCTGGTTTTGGATGGTCCCATGGGCCTTTTGAAATATGGGATGCTGTAGGAATCAAAAAAGGTATGAAACTCATTGAAGAGGCTGGACACAAAGTTTCTGATTGGGTGGTTGAATTGGCATCAAGTGAGCAAGCTCGTTTCTACAGTTTAAATGATGGTAATCGTCACTATTATGACATTCCCAACAAGAAGCTGATTGTGATCCCTGGGCAAGAGAGCTTTTTGATCTTAGACAATAGCAGGAAAACTCAAACTGTTTGGAAAAACGATGAATGTTCTTTAATCGACCTAGGAGACGGAGTGCTTAATGTTGAATTTCACTCAAAAATGAACACCATCGGAGGTGGAGTGCTTCAGGGTCTGAATAGAGGGGTGGATTTGGCTGAAAAAGAATTTCAAGCATTGGTGGTTGGCAACCAAGGTGCCAACTTTTCAGCTGGTGCCAATATTGGTATGATTTTTATGATGGCTGTTGAACAAGAATACGACGAACTCAACATGGCGATCAAGTATTTTCAAGACACAATGATGCGCATGCGTTATTCTTCTATCCCGACAGTAGCAGCCCCTCACACACTCACTCTTGGGGGTGGATGTGAATTGTGCCTCCACGCAGATAAAGTGGTAGCTGCTGCGGAGACATACATTGGGTTGGTGGAGTTTGGGGTGGGTGTTATCCCTGGTGGGGGTGGTTCTAAAGAAATGACACTTAGAGCTGCTGACTCATTTAGAAAAAATGATGTAGAGCTCAACGTGCTACAGGAATATTTCTTGACCATAGGCATGGCCAAAGTTGCCAAATCGGCTTATGAAGCTTTTGATTATGGTATTCTACAAAAAGGAAAAGACCTTGTAGTAACCCAAAACCAACAACAATTGGCCATTGCAAAACAACACGCTTTGCTTATGGCGGAAACTGGGTACACAAAACCCATCATGCGAAAAGACATAAAAGTATTGGGCAAACAAGCCTTGGGAATGTTTTTAGTGGGTACGGATGCCATGCAAGCTGGTAACTACATTAGTGAACACGATAAAAAAATAGCGAATAAACTGGCCTATGTAATGGCTGGTGGAGATCTCTCACAACCTACTAGAGTTAGTGAACAATACCTTCTAGACATAGAGCGTGAAGCATTTTTGTCTCTATGCACAGAGCGTAAAACACTCGAGCGGATTCAACATATGTTAAAAACTGGCAAACCTTTAAGAAATTGATTATGAAAACAGCTTATATCGTACGTGGATTTAGAACCGCTGTGGGAAAAGCACCCAGAGGGCTGTTTAGGTTTAAACGTCCGGACGAACTTGCCGCAGAGACCATTGAACACCTTATGACAACCCTTCCAGAAATGGATCCAGCCCTTATTGATGATGTCATCATCGGCAACGCCATGCCAGAAGCCGAACAAGGGCTCAACATGGCACGTTTGATATCCCTAATGGGGCTCAAAAGTGATGAGGTCCCTGGTGTGACCGTCAACAGGTATTGTGCTTCAGGAATAGAAACCATTGCCATGGCAGCAGCCAAAATACAATCTGGGATGGGAAGTTGTGTCATCGCAGGGGGTTCGGAAAGCATGAGCCTAATTCCGATGGGTGGTTATAAACCCTCACCCGATTATAAACTAGCCGCAGAAGGAAAAGAAGACTATTATTGGGGGATGGGACTCACTGCAGAGGCCGTGGCCAATGAATACAACATATCGCGTGAAGACCAAGATGTGTTTTCTTACCAATCACATCAAAAAGCACTCAAAGCGCAAACTTCTGGAAGTTTTGACCAACAGATAGTACCCATAAAAATTGAAGAAACGTATTTAGACAAATCGGGTAAAAAAGCCAAACGTAGCTATACAGTTGATCGCGACGAAGGTCCCCGAGCAGACACCAGTATAGAAGCGTTATCTAAATTACGTCCAGTTTTTGCTCAAAAAGGATCTGTTACAGCTGGAAATTCCTCACAGATGAGTGATGGAGCTGCTGTATTGATGCTCATGGATGAGGAAATGGTAAAAAAACACAACTTGACACCCATTGCTCGATTGGTCAGTTACGCCACAGCGGGTGTGCCGCCAAGGCTCATGGGTATTGGCCCTGTGAAGGCCATACCTAAAGCATTAAAACAGGCCAATCTTAAACTTAAAGATATTGAGTTGATAGAGCTAAACGAAGCCTTTGCTGCTCAGTCTTTGGCAGTAATTCGAGAGTTGGACATCAATCCAGAAATCGTTAATGTAAACGGTGGAGCCATTGCGCTAGGCCACCCATTGGGCTGTACAGGAGCCAAACTTTCGGTACAGCTCTTTGATGAAATGCGCGTTAGAAAACAGAAGTACGGAATGGTTACCATGTGTGTAGGAACAGGGCAAGGGGCTGCCGGAATTTATGAACTCTTATAATTAAAACCTATGGAAACTAAAGAAAAAAATCTGACACGCGGAGGTGCTTTCTTGTTACAAGAAACTGAAGCTGAGAATGTTTTTACCCCAGAAGACTTCAGCGAGGAGCAACGTATGATGCGCGATGCGGTGAAAGAATTTGTAGACCGTGAAGTTTGGCCAAACAAACATAGATTCGAAAAGAAAGATTACGATTTTACTTTTGAACTGATGCGAAAGGCTGGTGAACTTGGTTTTCTGAGTGTTGCTGTGCCAGAAGCTTATGGAGGTATGGATATGGGATTTGTGTCCACCATGCTCGTATGTGATTATTTTTCTGGGGCATCGGGTTCACTTTCTACTGCGTATGGTGCGCACACTGGTATTGGTATCATGCCCATTGTGATGTATGGCAACGAAGCACAAAAAAAGCAATATGTACCTAAACTTGCTTCTGGGGAATGGATCGGATGTTATTGCTTAACCGAACCTGGAGCAGGCTCTGACGCCAACAGTGGAAAGACCAAAGCGGTATTGTCTGAAGACGGTACACATTACCTAATCAGTGGACAAAAGATTTGGATCTCCAATGCGGGCTATGCAGACTTAATGATTGTTTTTGCTCGTATTGAAGATGATAAAAACATTACCGGTTTTATCGTTCCAAACAACCCTGAAAATGGTATATCTATGGGGGAAGAAGAGCACAAACTGGGTATTCATGCATCTTCAACCCGACAAGTGTTTTTTAGCGAAACCAAAGTACCTGTAGAAAACATGCTTTCAGAACGTGGCAACGGATTTAAAATTGCAATGAATGCGCTCAATATAGGCCGTATCAAACTTGCAGCTGCTTGTTTAGATGCCCAACGACGCACCACCACAGAAGCTGTGCGCTATGCCAATGACAGAATACAATTTAAACAACCCATCAGCCAGTTTGGAGCTATCAAACAAAAGCTGGCAAACATGGCCATGAATTGCTATGTAGATGAGTCCGCTTGCTACCGAGCAGCCAAAGACATTGAAGACCGTATAGCTCTTCGTGTAGCTGCAGGTAACAACCATCAAGAAGCCGAACTCAAAGGAGTTGAAGAATATGTCATAGAATGTTCTATTTTAAAAGTCATTGTTTCTGAACACACCCAAGACTGCACCGATGAAGGTATCCAAATCTTTGGGGGCATGGGTTATTCGGCAGACACGCCTATGGAAGCTGCGTGGCGTGATGCGCGCATTGCCCGAATTTATGAGGGAACCAACGAAATCAACCGTATGCTGTCGGTAGGAATGCTGATTAAAAAAGCTATGAAAGGCCATCTTGACCTTATAGGCCCTGCAACAGCTGTAGGTGAAGAACTGATGGGTATTCCTTCGTTTGAAACCCCTGACTATTCTGCACTGTTTGCCGAAGAAAAACACATTCTCAAAAACCTAAAAAAAGTCTTTTTGATGATTGCAGGTGCAGGAGTTCAAAAATATGGCAATGAGCTTGAGGAGCACCAACAACTTCTTTTGGCCGTAGCCGATATTCTTATTGAAATCTATATGGTAGAATCTGCCCTTTTACGCACTGAAAAGAATGTGGATAGAAATGGGGAAGAATCCCAAAAACTTCAAATAGCCATGACGCAACTATACCTTTTCCAAGCTGTTGAAAAAATCAACACCAAAGGAAAAGAAGCGATTGTATCGGCGGCTGAGGGGGATGAACAAAAAATGCTGCTTATGGGTCTGAAGCGGTTTACCAAGTACGTAAACCCACCCAATGTGATTGCGCTACGCAATCAGGTAGCAGAACGTATCACTGCTGAAAATCAATACTGCTTTTAGTACGTGATGTTTGTTGTTGTTTAAAAACCCGTCAACGCTTGTTGATGGGTTTTTTTGAAATAAACTTTACAAAAACCCTTTTTCTTTCATCCAGTCATCGTTGTACATTTTACCCACATAACGACTCCCAGAGTCATGCAAAAGAACCACAACCACGTCGTCTTTTGTAAAATGTTTTTTGAGTTGGATAAGTCCGCAGACCGCGGCACCGCAAGAGTTTCCTGCAAAAATACCTTCTTCACGAGCCAATCGACGGGTAAAGATTGCTGCGTCTTTATCAGTAACTTTTTCAAAGGCATCTATTAGATCGAAATTGACGTTTTCGGGAAGTATGTCTTCTCCAATGCCTTCTGTGATGTAAGGATAGATTTCATTTTCATCAAAAACACCTGTTTCATGATACTTCTTAAAGACCGAACCATATGTATCTATTCCCCAAATCTTGATGTCAGGGTTTTTTTCTTTTAAGTATTTGGCTACGCCTGAAATGGTACCTCCTGTACCTACACCAACCACAAAATGTGTGATTTTCCCTTCAGTTTGTTCCCAAATTTCAGGGCCCGTCTGCTCATAGTGCGCTTGAGTGTTGGAGGGATTATCGTATTGGTTGACATACCATGCATTTGGGGTTTCTTCTGCAATGCGCTTAGAGGTCGAATAATATGAACGAGGGTCATCAGGTGCCACATCCGTTGGACAAACGATTACTTCAGCTCCAACTGCTCGCAGTATATCAAACTTTTCTTTGGATTGCTTGTCAGTAGAAACACAAATAAGTTTATATCCCTTAACAATGGCAGCCAGTGCCAGACCCATCCCAGTATTACCAGAAGTACCTTCGACTATGGTTCCACCAGGCTGAAGACGACCATCCGCCTCAGCATCCTCGACCATTTTTAAGGCCATACGATCTTTTACAGAACTTCCAGGGTTGAAGTACTCTACCTTTGCCAGGACCGTTGAGTCAATCTCTTGGGTGATGCGGTTGAGCCGAATCAGTGGAGTATTCCCTATCGTTTCAAGAATATTTTTGGCGTATTTCATTTTGCAAAGGTACGGCTTCCCTAATATTTTGTTTTGAGAAAAGTGTTAGGATTATCACGCTTATCTACGCTCAATGGCGCGAATAGGAGTAATTTTAGCGACAATGTAAGAAGGGATCCACAACATTAACAAGCAAATAACAAAAGTACCCATATTGAGGGTGATGATGGTGAACAGGTCAAACTGAACCGGAACGACATCTACGTAGTATGTAGATGGGTCGAGCTTAACAAAGCTTGTTGCTTGTTGAACACCCATCAACCCTAACCCAACTAAATTACCCCAAAATAATCCCCAACCAATCAGGTAAGCTGCATTGATAAGAAAAATAGATTGAATACGCTTCATACCCATAACTCCGAGCAGCCCTATCATTTGAGTGCGTTCAAAAATCAGCACCAACAATGCAGTGATCATATTAACACCCCCGACCAAAATCATGATAAGAATCACCAAAGCGATGTTGGAATCAAAAAGTGAAATCCAATTAAAAATCTCAAAATATCGTTCTTTAATATGCTGAACGTCTAGAGGGGACGGGGTCGCGTCATAGAGTTGTTCGGTACGTAACTCCATATGGTCGAAATCTGAGAGTGTGACCTCAAATGCCCCCACTTGTTGATGCTCCCAACCATTGATCCGTTGTATGTGGCGTAAATCACCAAAAATCATTTGTGCATCGAGATCTGGGAATCCCGAAAAATAGAGTCCAGAAATGATAAAACTCCTTCGCTTGGGAAAATCACTATCAGTCATAAAATAAGCCGATATGCGGTCACCCACCTTAAGATCTAGCTGAGATGCTATGGATTTTGATATCAAAATATCGTTGCTTAATTCCGCACCTATGGTAGGAAAATTACCCTCAACAAGAAAAGATTTAAAATCTCCCCAAAAGTAATTTGAGTCAATTCCTTTAACCACAACCCCGTTGAAATTGGTGGGTGTTTTAAGAATGCCAGCCGTATAGGATACTAAGTTTACGGCTTGTACCCATGAATTGCTTTTTATCGCTGGAAGAGCGCTAATATCTATGGGGGTTGGGGTAATGAGTGAGTTGTTGTTTTCATAATTTGAAATACGAACATGCCCTTCGAAGGAGGTAATTTTGTCACGTATTTTCTCTTGTAAGCCAAACCCTGTTCCTACAGCTATATGCATGGCGGACAACCCAACAGCAACGGCAATAATTCCGATTTTAATAATTGGAGCTGAAACGCTATTTTTATACGACCTCGTGCCGATCAAACGTCGCGCTATAAAAAAACTGAATTGAAAGTTGTGCATGCTATAATCAAAAATACCTTTTTTTTCCTGTTATTGACCATAGTGCCTTATAAGCTTTATGGTCAACCCGTTCCAGCAGCCGATCAAACCGACTTGTATATTCCAATGTTTAAGGATAAAACGATTGCTGTTGTAGGAAATCATAGCAGCGTGGTAGATAAAAACGGTGAGCAGACTCACTTGGTAGATTACCTGCTCAGTGAGCATATTCAAGTCAATAAAGTTTTTGCCCCTGAGCACGGTTTTCGAGGCATCGCTGATGCTGGCAGCCATATTGATGATGGTATAGACTCAAAAACAGGGTTGCCGATTGTTTCGCTTCATGGAAAAAACAAAAAACCTCAAACCAAAGACCTAGAAGATGTGGACATGGTGGTTTTTGACATCCAAGATGTCGGCGTGCGTTTCTATACCTACATCTCTACACTTCAACTTGTGATGGAAGCCTGTGCAGAGGAGGGAATTCCCATCGTTGTACTCGATCGACCCAATCCGAATGGACACTATGTAGATGGTCCATTATTGGAAGAAGCACACAAAAGTTTTTTAGGCATGAATCCCGTACCCTTGGTGTATGGAATGACCATTGGTGAATATGCGCTTATGGTCAATGGAGAAGGTTGGCTTGACAATGGATTGGAAGCCGATCTAACCATCATTCCTTTGAAAAATTACACCCACCAGACTCCTTATACATTACCGATAAAACCCTCACCTAACCTACCCAATGCCACAGCAGTCAACCTCTACCCTAGTTTGGGTTTGTTTGAAGGGACCTATGTAAACGCAGGCCGAGGGACATCAAAACAATTTCAGCAATTTGGGGCTTCCTTTTTGGATTCGAATGTGTTTGATCATCACTACACCCCCAAGCCCATGCCTGGTGCCTCAAAACCTAAAGAAGTGAACTTGGTGTGTTATGGAAGAGATTTGTCTAACACCCAACCGTTGAATGCCATAAACCTGAAATGGATAATGGAAGCCTACAAAGAATGTGCGGACAAAGAAAAGTTTTTTAAAACCCAAGGTTTTACACGACATGCAGGCACTGATAAACTGCAAAAACAAATAGAATCAGGATGGTCTGAGAAGGAAATTCGAGCGACTTGGAAAACCGATATTGAGGTTTTTTTAACTATTCGGGAACGGTATCTACTCTACCCGTAGTAGGCTTTCTGTAGGGTTGAAAGGGTTGTCGAAGCAAACTCTTGATAGAAGCATTTTCTTTTTCGTCGGGAAACACATCCACACCGTATCGAATGTTGGCAGGATTCAAATACATATAAGTACCAAACAGGCGATCCCATAGAGAAAAAATATTCCCATAATTGGCATCTGTATAGGGCAACACATAATGATGATGCATTTTATGCATGTTGGGAGATACTATGATGTAACTCAAACATAAATCCAATTTTTCAGGAAGTCTGATGTTTGCATGATTCAATTGACTTGCAATAACAGAGAGGGATTGATACAACATAATCACACCAATCGGCGCACCAGCAACAACTACACCTACAAGGGTAAAGACAAATCGTACCACACTCTCTAAAGGATGGTGTCTGTTGGCCGTCGTTGTATCTACATGATGGTCTGAATGATGAACTAAATGTACCATCCACAAAGGTTTTACTTTATGCTCAACCCAATGAGCAGCATAAGCCCCAATCAGATCGAGTAGCAAAACGCCAATCAATATATACAACCATAGAGGCATATCAAACTGATTGATGATACCAAAGTTGTTCGTTTGCACCCAATCGGCAGTGCTTAATAACAAAAATGCCAAACCAAAATTGACAATGATGGTCGTAATGGTAAAAAAGAAGTTAGGTATGGCGTGTTTCCATTTGGCATAGGCTCCACGGTAGAGCGGTACAACACCTTCTAAAACCCAAAAAAAAGCAATCCCCCCAACCAAAATCAAACTTCGGTGTATGGAAGGAATATTTTCAAAATAATGAATGATGATTTCCATAGCAATCAAACATAAGTCGCTAATATACAAATGTTTAAAAATCTCTATATGTTTAGCTTCTTTGTGAATTTCTCATCCGCTCTATGACCGCAAAAGCCGCTGGACAAATGGCGATGTTTTTTTGAGTAAGGGAAGTGATTTGATGAAATTTAACACGGTTGGTATGTGGAAACTCTCGACAAGCCTTCGGGCGGTGGTCATAGATCCCGCAGCGGTTGTCTGGGTCCAAAAACGGACAAGGAAGTTGTTGCAGCACCCAATCATTGTCCTCATCGATACGAAGGTATTGATCTTCAAATTCAGCTTTCCCCATACCTAAATGTTTGCTGATGCGCTTGATGTCTCTTGTAGTAAACAATGGACCTGTGGTCTTACAACAGTTGGCACACGCCAGGCAATCAGTTTGGGCAAAGACTTCGTCGTGTATCTGATGAATGCGCTTGTCCAAATCCTTAGGTGGACGTTTCTTAAGGTTTTTTAAAAACTTGGAGTTGGCTTGTTTTTGCTCAACATACTTATCGCGAAGCTGATTGAGATCATAGGGCAAACTCACGGGATGTTGAGGTATTTGTGGGTTTGAAGAGACACTTTCCACTGTGGGTGTTTCATCACATAGTCTACGATGAGTGGCATGGCCGAATCTCTTCTACTCCATTCGGGTTGCAAGAAGAGCTTACATTTGGCACCTACCTTGACCGCTTGCTCTTCGGCGAAGTCCAAGTCACTTTGATTGTATACGATTACTTTGAGCTCATGCGCTTGGGCGTAGATTTCGGGAAGGGGTAGCATACGTTTTTTGGGGGACAAACACACCCAATCCCAATGTCCTGTCAATGGATAAGCCCCTGAAGTTTCGATATGTGTTTGTAAACCAACTTCCTTGAGAGATTTTGTTAATGGATTCATGTCCCACATCAAGGGTTCACCTCCAGTAACAACAATAGTATCGGAGTGCTTCTTGGCTTGACTAACAATCGTTTTTATGGATGTTGGAGGATGTTTTTCAGCGTCCCAGCTTTCCTTCACATCACACCAATGACACCCAACATCACATCCGCCAATACGAACAAAATAAGCTGCTGTTCCTTTGTGGTAACCTTCCCCTTGAATGGTGTAAAAAGCTTCCATCAGCGGAACAACCAATCCTTGATCTAGTGCCGATTTCATGACTATAGATGTTTGCGTGAGTATGCCAAGTAGGTATTCTGTAGAAGCATCGCTATAGTCATTGGGCCAACACCTCCAGGGACAGGAGTGATATAACTAGATTTTTCTTTAACAGCCTCATAATCGACGTCCCCTGTGATGACATATCCTTTTGGATGGTTTTCGTCGGGTACTCTTGTGATGCCCACATCGATAATAATGGCGCCATCTTTAACCATATCTGCTTTCAGGAAATTGGGGACTCCCAGAGCTGAGACCACCACATCAGCCGAGCGAGTAATTTTTGCTAGATTCTGAGTCCGGCTATGTGTAAGAGTGACGGTAGCATTCCCAGGGTTTCCTTTTTGACTTAATAAAATACTCATCGGTCGTCCGACTATATGACTGCGCCCTATTACCACAGCATGTTTACCTGAAATATCTAGCTTGTATCTGCGTAGAAGCTCCATGATTCCAAAGGGGGTTGCCGGAATAAAAGCTTCCATATCTAAAGCCATTTTACCAAAATTGGCTGGGTGAAACCCATCTACATCCTTCTCTGGATCAACAGCCATCAAAACTTTTTCTTCGTCTATATGTTTGGGTAAGGGTAATTGGACAATAAAACCATCTAAGGTTTCATCATTGTTGAGTTTGTCGATCTGGTCAAGTAGTTCATCCTCACTTATAGTTTCTTCAAGACGAATGAGGGTAGAATCAAAACCTATTTTTTCACAAGAACGCACCTTGCTCCCAACATAAGTAAGGCTTGCGCCATCATTACCTACTAATACGGCTGCCAAATGTGGCGGACGTTTTCCTGCTTGTTTTAATTGGAGAACTTTTTCTGCCAATTCATCTTTAATGTCGTTAGAAGTCTGTTTTCCGTCTAAAATTTTCATAATCCCTTCATCATTTGCATCAACTTACCAGCACCACCTCGTTGAACCATTTTCATCATTTTCTCCATTTGTTCAAATTGTTTGACCAAACGATTTACATCCTCAATTTGGGTTCCTGCGCCTTTGGCAATGCGTTTTTTTCTACTGTGATTCAACAATTTTGGCTGGCTTCGTTCTTTAGGGGTCATGGATTGTATGATGGCTTCAATACCTTTAAAAGCGTTTTCATCAATATCAGCATCTTTAATTTTCCCAGCACCTGGAATCATACCCACCAAGTCTTTCATGCTGCCCATTTTCTGAACTTGTTTGATTTGACTTAAAAAATCATCAAAGCCAAAAGTTTTTTTGGCAACTTTTTGTTGGATTTTCTTAGCTTCTTCCAAATCAAAAGCCTGTTGAGCACGCTCTACCAGTGATACGACATCACCCATCCCCAATATACGATCTGCCATACGATCGGGGTAAAAGACATCCAAAGTATCTATTTGCTCGCCAGTACCAATAAATTTAATGGGTTTATTGACGACCGATTTTATAGACAATGCTGCACCCCCACGGGTATCACCATCGAGCTTGGTAAGAACAACTCCATCAAAATTGAGACGGTCATGAAAAACTTTGGCTGTGTTTACTGCATCTTGACCTGTCATGGAGTCGACAACAAATAAAGTTTCCGATGGCTCAGTAGCTTGATGAATGGCGCTGATTTCATCCATAAGCACCTCATCCACAGCCAAACGACCAGCGGTGTCGACAATAACGACTTGATGACCGTTTTGCTTGGCGTGAGCTACGGCAGCTTGTGCGATCTCAACAGGATCGTTGGACTCTGGCATACTGAACACTTCTGTGTTGATTTGCTCACCCAGAACGGCCAACTGATCTCTCGCTGCTGGACGATACACATCACAGGCAACAAGGAGTGTTTTTTTGGATTGATGTTTTTGAATATATGCGGCCAGCTTGGCAGAAAATGTAGTTTTACCAGATCCTTGAAGACCCGCCATCAGCACCACAGCGGGTTTCTTGTTTAAATCGATCCCCTGGTTTTGGCCTCCCATCAGTTCAGTGAGCTCGTCTTTAACAATTTTAACCAGTAACTGACCAGGATTGATCGTCGTGAGCACCTTCTGACCTAGAGCTTTTTGTTTGACATTGTCGGCAAAGGTCTTGGCTGTTTTGAAATTTACATCTGCATCCAAGAGTGCACGACGAATCTCTTTCATGGTTTCGGCCACGTTAATCTCCGTGATACGTCCCTGTCCCTTAAGAACTTTTATGGCATCATCTAATTTTTTACTAAACCGATCAAACATACTTGACTATTGATTAGAATTCCCAAAATTAAGCATTTGTATTGGGTTTAAACAGACGATTTAAGGCAAAAATAACCAACACATGTGGGAAGGTAATAGATGCCAAAAAGGCAAAAAACAATGACAACGGATCGAGTGATAAATCCTCAATATAAAAATAGACTAGAGCCAGTCCAAACATTGACATCAACCAATATGGCCATGCATCCAAAAGATATTTACTAACAAAACTTTTAGAACCATACAGGGTTTGGATCTGATCTAACATTGATGGCCAACTGTGCCAAAAAACAAAATAAATTGCGAATCCAGTAAGAAGGTCTGTTGACCAAAAAAGAAAAATAAGTAGGGATGTTTCGATAAAAATATGGATCAAAGAACTTTTAATGTGTTTTGCTAACAACAAGGTATAGACAAACAGGGCTAAAAAAGAAGACAACGCAAACACTTTAAAATCCGGGATTGACTCAATCGGGATTTGAGAGATTTGATTGATAATCACAGACACCTCCTTTGAGTGTACATAAAAAAGAAAAGTGAATAAAAACAAGCCGTACAAAAAACAGAATAAATACATGTGGATTCGTGGCAATGATAAAGTTTTGCCCCATTGTTGTTCCCCAAAATGATAAGCGCTAATCAGTATAAAAATAAGCAATGAGAAGGCAGGAATTCTGTATAAGAAGATCACGCACAGTAAAACAAAAGCGATGTAAAACAAAAAACGATGTCCTTTAGATTGAAGGAAACCCAGCTTTTTAATGAGAGATAAATCATTCGATCCATGAAGAATCCCAACTGTTAGTACTCCTAAAGCAGCTGTAAAATGAACGGTTGTTTCAGAAAAAAACCTACTGAGGATGATGCATAAAATAGTTGAAATAAATCTATAATCAATAAACTTTAAGATGATATAATGCAATATTTTTAGTTTAACACTTAAATAATTGTCATAAATATATGTGTTTTGTTTATTTTTTTAATACTTTAGCCTAAACAATAATTTTAAAATAACTATGACTAATTTATTTTCTATTATTTCTGACGCACCTTCTGCGGGAGATTTGGTAAGCTTTACTTTCTTTATTGGGACAATGGCAATGATGGCAGCTTCTGCTTTCTTTTTCTTGTCGTTAAACCAATTTGATAACAAGTGGAGAACCTCTATATTAGTTTCCGGTTTGATCACGTTTATTGCTGCGGTACACTACTACTACATGCGTGATGCGAACATTTCAGGAGAAGGAACTACATTTTTTCGTTATGTAGACTGGATTTTAACAGTCCCTTTAATGTGTGTTGAATTTTATTTGCTACTTAAAGTAGCCGGTGCAACTACTAAGTTGCTTCGTGATTTAATTCTACTTTCTGTAATCATGCTTGTTACTGGATACGTAGGTGAAGCAGGACTAGGAAATGCCGCTTTTTGGGGCTTGCTTTCTGGTTTGGCATATTTCGCTATTGTGTACATCATCAAGTTTGGTTCTGCAGCAAAACTGGCCAAGAAAGCTGGTGGAGCTGTCGAGAAAGCACACAACACCCTATTCTGGTTTGTATTTGTAGGTTGGGCTATTTACCCAATCGGTTATATGATCGGAACAGATGGTTGGTACGATGGAATCGATGCTTTGGGATGGAACATGGATGTTATCTATAACATCGGTGACGCCGTGAACAAGATCGGATTTGGTTTGGTAGTATACGCTGCTGCAGTGAAGTCTACTAAGTAATGAAATACCTAACCATATTAAGCTAAATTAAAAACCGCCCTCGGGCGGTTTTTTTTTACATCTGATCTGGGCATTCTACACCCAATATCCCCATGCCTGAATGAATGATCTCGCCTACCTTACATGAAAGGGCAAGCCTAAATTGGCGCAACTGTTCATCATTGTCTAGAATGACAAGTTGTTGGTAATAAGAATTGAATCGTTTTACAAGCTCGTACACATAATTGGCAATCAAAGCAGGGCTGTACTGAGCAGCTGCTTGAGTAATGGTTTCGGGATACATTTCGATCCACTTGATAACATCTTTTTCTTTGGGATGCATGGTGATTTCTTCCGCTTTAAATTTGATTTTAGAAGGAGCCGCTTTGCTAAGAATTGACTGTATACGTGCGTAGGTGTATTGTATAAATGGACCTGTATTTCCATTAAAATCCACTGAAGCCTTAGGGTCAAACATGATGCGCTTTACCGGATCAACTTTTAAAATATAATATTTAAGGGCTCCCATACCTACCTGATGATACAAGTGATTTTTTTGAGTCTCTGAATAACCATCAAGTTTACCTAACTCCTTAGCCAAATCGCCAGCAGTCTGTTTCATTTCAATCATCAAGGCATCTGCGTCAACTACAGTTCCTTCGCGACTCTTCATTTTACCTGACGGAAGGTCTACCATACCATAACTCAAATGGTGTAATTGACTGGCCCAGTCATAACCTAGTTTTTTTAAGATCAAGAACAACACTTTAAAGTGGTAATCCTGCTCGTTTCCTACCGTATACACCATACCCGTCATGTCAGGATTGTTTTTGAGCCGCAGAAGAGCTGTTCCTAAATCTTGAGTGATATAAACAGAAGTGCCATCTGCGCGCAATACGATTTTCTCATCAAGACCTTCATCAGTCAAATCGATCCAGACAGAGCCATCCTCTTTCTTGAAAAAAACTCCTTTATCCAATCCATTGGCGACAATATTTTTACCTAACAGATAGGTGTCACTTTCGTAGTAGTAAGAATCAAAATCAACCCCTAAATTTTGATAAGTGTCGGCAAAACCATCATACACCCATTGATTCATTTTAGACCAAAGAGATCGGACTTCTTCGTCACCTGCCTCCCAATCACGAAGCATTTTCTGGGCTGCCAACATAATGGGGGCTTGTGACTTGGCCTTGTCAGTTTCAAGACCCTTATCTAGAAGAACTTGAATTTCTTTTTGATATTGTTGCTCAAAAGCAACATAGTATTTACCCACCAAAGCATCTCCTTTGACACCTGCAGATTCGGGAGTTTCACCCTCTCCAAATTGCTGCCAAGCTAACATAGATTTACAAATATGTATCCCCCTATCGTTGATGATTTGAGTTTTATGAACACGATTTCCTGAGGCCTCTAAAAGCTTAGATATTGATGCGCCCAACAATATGTTACGCATATGGCCAAGATGTAAAGGCTTATTAGTGTTTGGTGAAGAATACTCTACCAATATTTTTGGACTTGTTTGAGAAGGTTCTTTAAAACCATACCTCTTGTCATCAACAATTGATTGTAAAAAATCTATATAATAATGGTCTACAATGCTAAGGTTCAAAAAACCTTGTACCACATTATAGTCCTTGACTTGCTCTACATTGTTAAGCAGAAAGGAACCTATGGTTTCGGCAAGAACCGCAGGCTTGGCTTTTATGTGGCGTAAAAGAGGAAAAATAACGATAGTGATATCTCCTTCAAATCCTTTTTTTGTAGCTTGAATCTCGATAGCTTCGAGCTGTATATCATGTTTTTCCTGTGCAAACTTACACACAGCCACTTCGAGTATGGATACCAACCGCATAGGTGTTATTTGGCAACAAATATAACTTGTTTTTGAAACAGTTAACACAGATGAACTACCTTTGTTCTATGTTATGTAATGTTTCGTACAACGATCCTAAATTAGAAAAGACCATTGCTGAACGGGTTGGAAAACCTTTTGGGTTGAAAGAACGTCTTAAAATGTCAGGAATTGGATCTCCAAAAATGATTATTACACAGGCGAGTCCTGAAATTCATAATCTTTTAACACTAGACCACAATCAAAACAGCTGCAATATTGAGCTCAGACCACTGGGAATTATCATAAGATTCAGGAGCTTGTTGGAAACCTATGCCTTGGTGATTCCTTACTACAAATTGAGCTTCTTTAAAGGAAAATCTACTCACTACAGCCTTTTTGTTGATGCACATAAAATTGAAGTAGAATCAAACAAAAATGTGAGAAATTTTTTCTTAAAAATGATGGAGCAAAAAGCCACTCAAGCTCAGGGACCTAAATAAATACTTCAGCCATCATACATCGGGCACTTCCTCCTCCAAGCTGTTCAATGGTACTCAAAGGGCTATGTAAGATGGTGACATGCTGCTCCAGTCGTTGTATTTGTTCTGATGACAGACTTTTAAAAGCCGTTTCGCTCATCACCACAAAAAACGCTCCATCTGCATTACAAACCTCCATCATATTTCCGGCAAAAGCATTGGTTTGAGCTTCTGAAATGGTTATCACATCTTTTCCGTCATTTAGCAGAGATTGAAGTAAAGTATTGCGTTGGTCCGTATCATCGACAGAATCAAGACAAACCACAGCAAATGTTGTCCCTATACACATCATCACATTTGTATGATAAATGGGCAAACGTTTATTTTGATGTGTTTGAAACGCAGTAAAAACAACTGCCTTATAACCCATATACTCACAAAATAAGTCTACGAGCTCTTTATTACAACGTTCTGACAAGGCACAATAAGCTTTTTTATGGATACGATCTAAAACCAAGACTCCTGTACCTTCCAAAAACATGCTCTTGTTGGCATAAGAAGAAAAATCGTGTCGGGTGTCTGTTTGAAAACCGTGTTCTGCAAGCATCTGTAAGGGTTCATGTCGAATTTCCAATCGTCTGTTTGTCGCATACATCGGATATAAAACCTGGGTGCGAGGGCAGTGAAAAGAGATCCAATTGTTGGGGAAAATCGCGTCGGGTGTTTCTGAGTTTTCGAAGTCTTGCCAAACATAAACATAAACACCTGCAGCACGTAAAACCTTGACCAAACCGTCAAACTCATCTTGGGCTTTTCGGGTGGTGGCAGTTTTGTTTTCGGCTGTGGTTCGTTGAAAAAAATTATTGGTTGCCGTCTCTGGATTTCCATAAAACACAGAAGGGCGTACCATAAAAACATGAGAAGAGGATTGTTTTTGGCTCACGGCTTCCGAATTAATGGCAGTGTAGTACAACGAAATAAACCGCCTTGTTTTGAAACCTCATGATAGTCTACAGGAATAACTTCTATACCATTGGATCTAAGCCATTGGTTGAGAGCTACAAAACTAGGATCAGAAATCACTAAATCAGGACGTAGAGAAAGTACATTGGCATACATTTCATATAGACCATTTTTATCTAATACATAAAGGTTGTTTTGACCGAAAAAATTTTGCAACCAGTCGTAAGTTGCTGGGTCTATAAAACCTTGTGGATAAACAATTGCTTTGTCATGACCGACGGGTTGAAAACAACAATCTAAGTGCAATACGTTATTGTATGCGTCTGTTTTAGATTTAATCAACTCCATACCGATAACTTTTTTGTTCGGAAAAAAGTCTTTGAGAAAAGAGACCGCATTTCGGTTGGTTCGAGCAGTAATCATCTCTGGATAATCTTGTTGATCGTAATATCCTACAAACACATAATCACCATAAACAATAACATCACCTCCTTCCACATGAACTTCTTTTGGACATGATATGATTTTTTCAGAGGGAATTTGGCCTATAATTTCATTGATGGCATTCAGCTCATGTGCACGAGCGGGAAGAATATTGGATAAAAAGAAAAAATCATCAATAACAAAACCTATATCGCGCGCAAAAATTTGATTACAACCTTCTATAAGATCAGGTCTAAGGACAAGAACATCCTGTTTTTCGAGGGCTTGTTGCATTCCTTCGAGTTGACCCATGAGATCTTCTTCCCTAGGATAGGTTCCTTTTTCAATGTGGTGGCGTGATTTTAGATCGTATGCTTCTTCTAAAGTGGGGTTGGAACCACTATGGTCTGCCCTCCCCAACAACACACACTTTAGGGTATTGGTTTCGTTATGGACAGCTACCTGAATCAAAACACAAGACTATCTTTTGTCCATGGGGACAAAAGAACGCTTATTGTGCCCCACATATATCTGTCTTGGTCGCCCGATGGGCTCTTTACGTGTTCGCATTTCTCGCCATTGTGCGATCCATCCAGGAAGACGGCCTAGGGCAAACATGACGGTAAACATTTCAGTGGGTATTCCCATAGCCCTGTAAATGATACCAGAATAGAAATCTACGTTAGGATACAATTTTCGATCCACAAAATAGGAGTCATTAAGTGCTTCTTGCTCTAAACTTTTTGCGATATCCAATACTGGGTCAACCACGCCTAAGTCACCGAGTACTTCGTCGGCGGTCTTTTTGATGATTTTAGCACGAGGGTCAAAGTTCTTATACACTCGATGTCCGAAGCCCATCAACCTAAATGGGTCAGATTTGTCTTTGGCTTTATCGAGGTATTTTTTTGTGTCTCCACCATCTTGTTTAATGGCCTCTAGCATTTCGACAACCGCTTGGTTAGCTCCTCCGTGAAGAGGCCCCCAAAGCGCAGAAATACCAGCTGACACTGAAGCAAACAAACCTGCATGAGATGACCCAACAATACGTACGGTAGACGTAGAGCAATTCTGCTCATGGTCTGCATGAAGGATCAGCAACTTGGTCAACGCATCATCTATAATAGGGTTAGGAACATACTCTTTGTTGGGTTTACGAAACATCATACGTGCAATGTTTTCTACATAACCCAGTGAGTAATCTCCGTATTTTAGAGGAAGCCCCATCCTCTTAAGAAAGACCCAAGAGACCAAAATTGGGAGTTTAGCCATAATTCGAACGATGGCATTATACATCTGTTCATTAGAGTCTACATCAACAGAAGCCGGATTAAAAGCCGTTAGCGCAGAAGTTAAAGACGATAGAACCCCCATAGGGTGGGCGCTCTTTGGGAAACTTTCAAGAATCTTTTTTAAGTCCTCATCGATATATGATTCTTCCTTAATGTCTGTCAAAAAAACATCGTGTTGTTCTTGAGTAGGCAACTCACCAAAGATGAGTAAATAGGCAACCTCCAAAAAATTAGCTTTTTCAGCCAATTCCTCTATAGGGTATCCACGATAACGCAGAACACCTTTTTCACCATCCAAAAATGTGATACTACTCTCGCAAGAACCTGTATTCTTAAAGCCAGGATCTAGTGTGATAAGCTGGGTAGTTGAGCGAAGTGATTTAATATCAATAGCACACTCACCTTCTGAGCCATCAATTATAGGGAGATCAAAGGTAGAACCGTTGTAGTGGATGGAAGCCTGTTTGGACATGTTGAAGTTTTGTTACACAAAAATACAACACGATTACCGATTTACCGAATGAAAAACAGAGGGTTTTACAAAACTTTAAACGCCTTGTCTTGAGGGTAATAGGCAACATTGGCTAACTCTTCTTCAATTCGCAGCAGTTGATTGTACTTAGCCATCCGATCACTACGAGAGGCAGAGCCTGTTTTAATCTGTCCTGTATTGAGTGCCACAGCCAAGTCGGCGATGGTGTTGTCCTCGGTTTCTCCACTTCGGTGCGACATCACTGAAGTATAGCCTGCACGATGCGCCATATTGACCGCTGCTATGGTTTCAGAAAGCGTTCCAATTTGGTTTACTTTAATCAAAATAGAATTGGCAATGCTTTTTTCAATACCAGTTGACAAACGCTCAACATTGGTAACAAACAAATCATCTCCTACTAGTTGAACACGGTCACCGATTCTTTCAGTAAGGTATTTCCAACCTTCCCAGTCGTTTTCGTCCATACCATCTTCAATAGATATGATTGGGTATTTATCTGCCAATTCGGCCAAGTAATCCGCTTGCTCTTTGGAAGAACGCACTTTGCCTTGATCTCCTTCAAACTTGGTATAGTCGTATTTGCCGTCTACATAAAACTCGGCAGCTGCACAATCCAATGCAATGCGAACTTCTTCACCAGGCTTGTATCCTGCGTTTTTAATAGCTAGTAAGATGGTATCCAAGGCATCTTCTGTTCCATCAAGGGTCGGTGCAAAACCACCTTCATCACCTACAGCAGTGCTCAGGTTGCGCTGATGCAATACTTTCTTTAAATGATGAAATATTTCTGTTCCCATTTGAAGTGCATGTGCAAAAGACTGCGCTTTGATTGGCATGACCATAAACTCTTGAAAAGCAATAGGTGCATCAGAGTGAGAACCACCATTAATGATGTTCATCATGGGCACAGGCAATGTGAAAGCACTTGTTCCGCCTACATAGCGATACAGAGGCATACTCAACTCATTAGCAGCAGCTTTGGCCAAAGCTAAGGAGACTCCTAGAATGGCATTTGCGCCAAGTTTAGATTTGTTAGGGGTACCATCGAGCTCTATCATTAACTGATCTATATCCTCTTGTTCGAAGACAGAGTTTCCAATCAGTTCTGGAGCAATAATTTCGTTTACGTTCTTGACAGCTTGTAAAACCCCTTTACCCATATAAGCATCACCTCCGTCACGAAGTTCAACAGCTTCATGCTCTCCTGTTGAAGCGCCAGAAGGTACCGCTGCACGGCCCAAAACACCGTTTTCAGTTGTAACATCAACCTCTACAGTTGGGTTTCCTCTGGAGTCAAAAATTTGACGTGCGTGAATATCTACAATAATGCTCATGATTTTGATTTTTTGTGTTCTAAAATGGTTTCTATAAACTGGTCGAATAAATATGAAGAGTCGTGGGGTCCAGGACTTGCTTCTGGGTGATATTGCACAGAAAAACACTTTTTATTCTTGATGCGAATTCCGGCAACTGTATGATCGTTTAAATGAACATGAGTGACCTCTACCTGTTCATGTTGTTCTGTGGCATCCCGGTCTATGGCAAAGCCATGGTTCTGCGATGTAATCTCTCCTTTGCCCGTTTCTAAATTAAGGATGGGGTGATTGATTCCTCTGTGACCGTTTCTCATCTTATAAGTGGGAATGTCTTGAGAGAGTGCAATCACCTGATGTCCCAAACAAATACCAAATAATGGCATATTTTGTTCGATAATCGCCCTTGCCGCTTCTTGGGCTTCTTTTAGGGGTTCAGGATCTCCAGGTCCATTAGAAATAAAGTAGCCATCTGGGTTCCACGCAGCCATGGTTTGTAAATCCGTATCGTGAGGAAATACTTGAACATAAGCATCACGGGCGGTCAAGTTTCGCAATATATTGACTTTAATACCCAAATCGAGGGCTGCAATACGAAGCGTGGCGTCTGGATTACCCACAAAATAAGGTGTTTTTGTAGACACTTTTGAAGCCAACTCTAGACCTTTCATCGAAGGCACTTGTTCTAACTGCTTTTTTAAGGAGTCTATATCATCGGTCTCAGTGGTAATGAGCGCATTCATTGCCCCATTATCACGGATATAACTTACTAAAGCACGCGTGTCCACATCTGAAATGGCTACTAAATTGTGATTGCGAAAAAAATCAATCAAAGCCTCATCTGCAGCAGGTCGTGAATAATCGAAGTTAAAATTTTTACAAATCAAACCTGATATTTGAATTCGATCAGACTCATTCTCATCCTTATTTGTTCCGTAGTTACCAATGTGTGCATTGGTGGCTACCATCAATTGTCCATAATAAGAAGGGTCGGTGAAAATCTCTTGATAACCTGTCATCCCGGTGTTGAAACAAACTTCTCCGGTAGCAGTGCCTTGAATTCCGATGGATTTACCAAAAAAAACAGTTCCATCTTCGAGCAAAATCAATGCTTTAGGACGCGGACTGTATTTACTCATAGTTAAAATATTGCCGCAAAAATAGCATAAAAAAAAGGATAAACACAATGGTTTATCCTTATTAGTTATTAAGAAAAATGTTAAGTTTTAAACGTCTTTCTTATCTCCAGCGTCCTCAGCATCATCTGAAGATGATTCAGAGTTTGATTCTGCCTGCGGTTCTTCGGTTGTAGCGTTATCTTCTACAGCAGCTTCATCAGCTTGGGTTTCTGCGGTTTCTTCTACAACAACTTCTTCAGGTGCAGCAGCCTCAGCAGCTTGTGGTTTGCTACCGCCTCGTCTTCTTGACCGCTTTTTCTTAGGCTTTGCAGTCTCATAAGTGTCGTTAAAGTCTACCAATTCGATCATAGCCATATCCGCGTTGTCACCCATTCGATTGCCAAGCTTTACGATACGAGTATATCCTCCTGGACGATCTCCTATCTTTTCAGAAATATCACTGAAAAGCTCCGTGACCGCGTACTTGTTACGCAATGAACTAAATACGACCCGACGGTTGTGAGTAGTATCGCTTTTTGCTTTGGTAATCAATGGTTCAACGAATCGTTTTAGGGCTTTGGCACGAGCAACTGTCGTATTGATTCTTTTATGCTCAATCAATGATGATGCCATATTGGCCAACATAGCCTTTCGGTGCGATGCGGTTCTGCCTAAATGTGCTATTTTTTTTCCGTGTCTCATAGTGGTAAAGCGTTTTGAAAGGAGTTAGTCCTTGTCCAATTTGTATTTGCTTAGATCCATACCGAAATTTAAACCTTTGGCAACCACTAAATCTTCCAATTCAGTAAGTGATTTTTTTCCAAAGTTTCTAAACTTCATCAAATCAGTTTTATTAAAAGAAACTAAATCGCCTAGAGTGTCTACTTCTGCTGCTTTCAAGCAGTTCAAAGCACGAACAGACAAATCCATGTCAATGAGTTTTGTTTTCAACAACTGACGCATGTGAAGAGACTCTTCATCATATACTTCTGACTGAGCGATTTCATCTGCCTCAAGCGTGATTCGTTCGTCAGAGAACAACATAAAGTGGTGAATTAAAGTCTTTGCTGCTTCTGTCAATGCATCCTTAGGATGAATAGAACCATCTGTTTTGATTTCAAAAACCAATTTTTCGTAGTCTGTTTTTTGTTCAACACGAAAATCCTCAATGCTGTATTTCACATTTTTGATAGGTGTGTATACAGAGTCTATGGCAATGGTACCGATAGGCGCACTGGCTTTTTTGTTTTCTTCAGCTGGCACATACCCTCTACCTTTTTCGATGGTTAATTCAAAATTAAGATTCACGCTCTTTTCCATGTTACAAATAACCAATTCAGGATTGAGTACTTGGAATCCAGAGATAAATTTTTGAAGATCACCAGCCGTAAGCTTATCTTGGTTGGTTATAGCAACATTGACTGTTTCGTTATCAACAGTATCTATTTGCTGCTTAAAGCGAACCTGCTTAAAGTTGAGGATCATTTCAGTAACGTCTTCAACAACACCCGCAAGGGTAGAAAATTCGTGATCAACTTTATCGATTCGTACCGAAGTAATTGCAAAACCTTCGAGTGATGAAAGCATCACACGACGAAGTGCATTACCAACAGTTAAGCCATATCCAGGCTCGAGAGGTCGGAATTCAAACACACCCTCAAACTCGGTGGATTCAATCATGATTACTTTATCAGGCTTTTGAAAATTAAATAATGCCATGTTTCGTTTATTTTGAATAGAGTTCTACAATTAATTGTTCTTTAATGTTTTCGGTGATTTGCTCACGCTGAGGCACCGACACCAAAGTTCCTTCTAGAGTTGCTTCGTTCCATGATAACCACTCGTGAACGGGGTTTGACATGGAAACAGCACGCTCAACAACATCGAGTGTTTTAGATTTCTCGCGAACACCCACTACATCGCCAACCTTTACTTGACAAGAGGGTACGTTGACCACACTTCCATTAAGGGTAATATGTCTGTGACTTACCAACTGGCGAGCAGCACTACGAGTAGGTGCTAAGCCTAAGCGGTAAACAAGGTTGTCAAGACGCGTTTCACAAAGTTGCAAAAGCACCTCACCAGTAACTCCTTTGCTGCGACTAGCTCGCTCAAAAAGATTACGGAACTGGCGCTCAAGAATACCATAGGTAAACTTGGCTTTTTGTTTCTCCATCAGCTGAACGGCATATTCCGACTTTTTTGGTCGACGTCGGTTGTTGCCGTGTTGTCCTGGAGGATAACTTCGTTTTTCGAATGCCTTGTCTTCTCCGAAGATCGCTTCTCCGAATTTTCTAGCAATTTTTGTTTTTGGACCGGTATATCTAGCCATAAATTTAATTTAGAGGAGGGCGAATGAGAATTAAGGTCTATCCTTCGTCACCGTTGCCCTACCAGGGTTTCATATTATACGCGTCGTCTTTTTGGAGGGCGACATCCATTGTGCGGCATAGGTGTTACATCAACGATTTCAGTAACCTCTATACCACCATTGTGAAGGGTTCTGATAGCAGACTCACGTCCATTACCTGGTCCTTTCACAAATACTTTTACTTTTCGCAAACCAGCTTCAATGGCTACTTTTGATGCGTCTTCAGCAGCGAGTTGAGCAGCATAAGGAGTGTTTTTCTTGGAGCCTCTAAAGCCCATTTTTCCAGCTGAGGACCATGAAATAACTTCTCCTTTATTATTGGTTAACGATATGATGATGTTGTTGAAAGAAGCTGTGATATGTGCCTCTCCAAATGATTCAACAACAACTTTGCGTTTTTTTGAACTTGTCTTCGCCATAGATCAACGATTATTTAGTTACTTTCTTTTTATTCGCAACGGTTTTACGTTTTCCTTTGCGAGTACGTGAATTGTTTTTGGTACGCTGACCACGAAGCGGTAAGCCCACACGATGACGGATGCCTCTAAAAGATCCGATATCCATCAGACGTTTGATGCTTAATTGTACTTCTGAGCGTAGCTCTCCTTCGATTTTGTAGTTCGATACCACATCACGAATTCGACCAATCTCATCATCGTTCCATTCAGAAACCTTTTTGTGTTCGTCTACACCAGCTTCTGATAAAATCTTTTGCGCACGACTTCTACCAATCCCATAGATATAGGTTAGTGCGATTGCGCCACGTTTTTGTTTTGGAATGTCTACTCCTGAAATTCTTGCCATAATTATCCTTGTCTTTGTTTGAATCGTGGATTCTTTTTGTTAATGACATACAGTCGTCCTTTACGTCGTACAATCTTGCACTCGGGACTTCTTTTCTTTAATGATGCTCGTACTTTCATAATTAATATCTGTAAGTGATCCTTGCCTTAGTCAGGTCATAAGGACTCATCTCTAGTTTTACTTTATCTCCCGGCAACAACTTAATGTAATGCATCCGCATCTTACCTGAAATATGGGCTGTCACTACATGACCGTTTTCCAACTCAACGCGAAACATCGCATTGGAAAGGGCTTCAATGATTTGACCATCTTGTTCTATTGCGGGTTGCTTTGCCATTATCCTCTTCTATTTTTTCCTGAACTCATCAGACCATCGTAGTGACGGTTGAGTAAGTACGCGTTAACTTGTTGAATGGTGTCTATGGCTACCCCTACCATAATTAACAGTGAGGTTCCTCCATAGAATAGTGCCCAACCTTGTTGCAGTCCCATTAATTGATAAGCGACTGCAGGTAATACGGCTATGGCTGCCAAAAACAACGAACCTGGAAATGTTATGTGTGACATCACACGATCCAAATAGTCGGCAGTTTCGCCTCCAGGACGTATCCCTGGGATAAACCCTCCGCTTCGTTTAAGGTCGTCAGCCATTTTGTTGGTAGGGACGGTAATTGCGGTGTAGAAATAAGTAAATACGATAATTAATACCGCAAACAAAACGTTGTACCACAATCCAAAAATATCCGAAAATGAAGCTTGCATCCATTGACCAACAGAATTTTCACCGATCAAACGACCCAAATATGCAGGAGCAAACATGATGGCTTGAGCAAAAATTATGGGCATCACACCAGATGCATTCAGTTTTAGTGGAATGTACTGACGTGAACTGGCTTGATTTTTAGCGTATCCTCCAGCAGCAGTTCTTCGTGCGTATTGAACAGGTATCTGACGAACTGCCAAGACAAGTAATACACACAATGCGTTAACAACGACCCAGATAACAAGTTCCACAAGTATAAATATCAATCCACCGTTGTTTTCTGTTACTCTTGACACAAACTCTTGTACAAATGAAAGCGGCATGGTAGCAATGATACCAACAGTAATAAGTAATGAGATTCCATTACCAATACCTTTATCAGTAATTTTTTCACCGAGCCACATCGCAAATATGGTACCTGTAACAAGGATAATAACAGAAGAAATGATAAAGACTGGACCCTTACCTAACAAGAAGGCTGAATCAGGAACGCCAAGTGCACCCAAACCATATAGGTATGCAGGAGCTTGAACGACACAGATTGCTATGGTAAGCCAACGTGTGATCTGATTAATTTTTCTTCTACCGCTCTCCCCTTCTTTTTGAAGTTTTTGAAGATACGGAATGGCAATCCCCATCAATTGAACAACAATCGAGGCCGAGATGTAAGGCATAATACCTAAAGCAAATATTGATGCGTTGGCAAATGCACCCCCCGTAAAAGCATTTAAAATTCCTAGAAGTCCGCCGCCGTCGGTACGGTTAGCAAGTTCAGAAAGTTGAACCGAATCAATACCAGGTAATACCACTTGAGCACCCACACGATAAACCAAAAGTAAACCTAAGGTAATACCGATACGAGTACGAAGTTCTTCGATCTTCCAAATGTTCTGTATGACTTCAAAAATGCGTTTCATGCTTCTTATGCGTCTATAGCTTCTCCACCAGCAGCTTCAATAGCTGATTTTGCAGTTGCAGTAAATTTATGGGCAGTAATTTTAAGAGCAGCTGAAAGCTCGCCACGACCTAAAATTTTCACCAAATCATTTTTGCCAGCCAATCGAAGAGCAATTAACTGCTCTAGAGTGACTTCTTTTTTGATTTTTTTTGCATCAACCAATGCTTGTAAGGTATCCAAATTGATACCTGTATAAGATTTTCTGTTGATGTTTTTAAAACCAAATTTTGGCACACGTCTTTGAAGAGGCATCTGACCTCCTTCAAAACCAATTTTTTTCGAATAACCAGAACGTGACTTTGCACCCTTGTGTCCTCTTGTTGAGGTACCTCCTGTTCCTGATCCTTGACCACGACCCAAGCGTTTGTTGGCCGATTTTACCGATCCCTTTGCGGGTTTAATGTTTCCTAATTCCATAATTTATAGTTTCTCAACTGAGATTAGGTGTTTTACTTTATCTACCATTCCCATCACAGCGGGAGTAGCGTTGTGCTCAACAGATTGACCCATTTTCTTAAGACCTAGCGCTAACAAAGTACGCTTTTGATCTTCTGGACGTTTAATCTTACTGCGGGTTTGTGTAACTTTTATCTTTCCCATGATCTTATCCGTTAAATACTTTATCGACTGAAATCCCTCTTTGTTTTGCTATCATTCGCGCATCACGCAATTGGAGCAAAGCGTCAAAAGTGGCCTTTACTACATTGTGTGGGTTTGATGAACCTTGTGACTTTGAAAGTACATTCTGAACACCTACGGATTCTAACACCGCACGTACAGCACCTCCAGCAATCACTCCAGTACCCGTTGAAGCAGGCTTCAAGAATACTCTCGCACCTCCAAACTTGCCTTTCTGCTCATGGGGAAGGGTTCCTTTATTGATTGGGATGCGAACTAAATTTTTCTTAGCATCTTCAACAGCTTTCGCAATGGCTTCAGAAACTTCTTTTGACTTTCCAAGTCCGTGCCCGACAACTCCATTCTCATCTCCAACCACAACAATGGCGGAAAAACCGAATGCACGACCTCCTTTGGTTACTTTGGTAACACGTTGAACTCCAACCAAACGGTCTTTCAACTCCAAGCCTCCAGGCTTCACAAATTCTACGTTATTGTAATTTTGATACATATTCCTTTAAAATTTTAATCCACCTTCACGAGCCCCATCGGCCAAAGATTTCACACGTCCGTGATACAAATAACCACCTCTATCAAATCGAATGATGTCAATACCCGCCTTAATGGCTTTTTCAGCTATTAACTTACCAACCAATCCTGCTTGTTCTACTTTGTTTGAAGATTGACCTTCAAGACCTTTGTCTCTAGAAGAAGCCGAAACCAAGGTTTCACCTGTTTGATCGTTAATAATCTGTACATAGATCTCTTTATTACTTCTAAAAACAGACATCCTAGGCTGCTCGGCAGTTCCATAAACGGTAGCCTTGTAGCGACGTTGTATGCGTTGTCTTCTTTGTGTTTTTGTTTGCCTCATAGTCTTATAGCTTATGCAGACTTACCTGCTTTTCTGCGGATTTGCTCACCCACAAATTTGATACCTTTTCCTTTGTAGGGCTCTGGCTTACGTAATGAACGAATTTTAGCCACAACCGCTCCCAATAATTGTTTGTCGTGAGAGCTTAATTTAATAATCGGGTTCTTTCCTTTCTCTGAAATGGTTTCTAATTTAACCTCATTTGGTATCTGAAACACAACATTGTGAGAAAAACCTAAAGCCAAATCTAATTTTTGACCCTGATTAGAAGCACGATAACCAACCCCTACCAACTCAAGTTCTTTTGTAAAACCCGTTGAAACACCATGAACCATATTAAAAACCAAGGCTCTGTAAAGACCATGTTTGGCTTTGTGAGGTTTGGCATCTGAGGGACGTGATACAAAAATCTGGCCATCTTCTTGTTTGAAACTGACCGTATCGTAGCTCTGGTGTAACTCGCCTAATTTTCCTTTCACACTAATCACATCGGATTGGACATCAACAGTGACACCTTCCGGGATTGATATTGGGCTGTTTCCTACTCTTGACATTGTTACTTTCTTTCCTAAATTAATATACGTAGCAAAGCACTTCGCCTCCTACATTTTCTTTTTGTGCTTGTTTTCCAGTCATCACACCATGAGATGTGGACAAAATCGCTACACCTAAACCGTTCAAAACACGTGGTATCTCTTGAGAAGCAGAGTAGCGTCTGAGACCTGGAGTACTCACTCTTTGGAGCTTTTTAATCACTGGATCCTTGGTAATTGGATCATATTTTAATGCGATTTTAATACTCCCTTGAGCACTGCTTTCCTCATTCTTGTAGCTGAGGATATAGCCTTGATCAAACAAGATTTTTGTGATTTCCAACTTCAACTTTGAGGCTGGTATTTCCACAACACGATGACCCGCACTGTTCGCGTTTCGAATACGGGTTAGATAATCTGCAATTGGATCTGTATTCATATTTATTTTTTTTACCAGCTGGCTTTACGAACTCCTGGGATTAGACCTTTGTTTGCCATTTCACGAAACATAACACGCGAAATACCGAATTGACGCATGTATCCTTTTGGACGACCTGTCAACTTACAGCGATTGTGCATACGAACAGGAGATGCGTTTTTTGGTAATTTTTGCAATGCTTCGTAGTCACCCGCTTCTTTGAGCGCTTGACGCTTTGCTGCGTATTTGGCAGCTAGTTTAGCACGTTTGACCTCTCGGGCCTTCATCGATTCTTTAGCCATATTTAATTCTTTTTAAAAGGCAAGCCCATGTGAGCTAGTAATGATTTTGCTTCTTTATCTGTAAGGGCTGAAGTCACAAAAGTGATGTCCATACCCGCAATTTTCGCCACTTTATCGATGTCAATCTCAGGGAAAATAATCTGTTCTGTAACACCTAGGTTGTAGTTTCCTCGACCATCAAATCCATTGGCTTTTACTCCTCGGAAGTCACGTACTCTTGGAAGAGCAGCTGTAACCAAACGGTCAAAAAATTCATACATTTTATCACCTCGTAGTGTAACTCGCGCTCCGATAGGCATTCCTTTACGAAGCTTAAAGTTCGAAACATCTTTTTTGGATAAAGTAGCTACAGCGCGCTGACCCGAAATCTGAGTAAGCTCGTCAACGGCATGCTCAACCAATTTCTTATCAGCAACAGCAGCACCAACACCTCTACTGATTACAATCTTTTGAAGTTTGGGCACTTGCATCACATTGGCATAGCTGAATTCTTCCGTCATCGCCTGAACCACCCTGTCTTTATATTCTTGTTTAACTCTAGGTACCATCTTAAATTACTTCATTGGTTCTACGTGAAATACGCTCTTTCTTGTCACCATTGAACTGGTAACCAACACGAGTCGGTTTTCCATCAGCAGTCAACAACGACAAATTGGAGATATGGATGGCTGCCTCTTTTTCGACTATACCACCTTGTGGATTCTGGGCATTAGGTTTGCTGTGGCGTTTAACAATATTAACACCTTCTACAATCGCTTTGTCTTTTTCGACAATCAATCGTAGTACCTTGCCTTCAGCTCCTTTATGATCTCCTGCTAAGACCCGAACCGTATCACCTGTTTTAATTTTAATTTTTTTCATTTTTTATGCTTATAATACCTCAGGGGCTAAGGAAATAATCTTCATGAATTTTTTGTCTCTTAACTCACGAGCAACAGGACCAAACACACGTGTACCACGCATTTCTCCAGTTGGGTTTAATAAGACACAAGCGTTCTCGTCAAAACGAATATATGATCCGTCTGGACGTCGTACTTCTTTTTTGGTACGGACAACCACAGCAGTTGACACTTGACCTTTTTTTACCGTTCCGTTAGGGGTAGCATCTTTGACCGTAACTACGATCTTGTCTCCAATAGAAGCATAGCGACGCTTAGTACCGCCTAGAACACGGATGGTAAGCACCTCTTTGGCTCCTGTATTGTCTGCTACTTTAAGTCTGGATTCTTGTTGTACCATTACTTTGCTCTTTCAATAATTTCAACCAATCGCCAGCATTTAGAAGCACTCAATGGTCGTGTTTCCATGATGCGGACGGTATCTCCGATGTTACAGTCGTTCTGCTCATCGTGAGCTACATATTTTTTAGTTTTCAAAACGAATTTACCATACATGGGGTGTTTCACACGTTTAACCTCACTTACAACAATAGACTTTTGCATCTTGTTGCTGGTTACAACTCCTATTCGTTCTTTTCTCAAATTTCTTTCCATAATCAAATTACGCTTCTTGCGATTTACGCTGATTTATTTCGGTTTTAAGACGGGCAATCGTACGTCGCTGAGCACGCAATTGAGTCGGATTTTCCAAATTGGAAAGCGAATGCGAAAATTTAGCCTCAGCATACGTTTTTTGTTGCTGGGCAAGCTGCTCTAGCAACTCGTCTTGGGTTAATGCCTTAATCTCTTGTTGTTTCATTTCTATACTCTATTAAGCATCGTAATCACGAGCAATCACAAATTTTGTTTTTACGGGCAATTTTTGAGCTGCCAAACGTAAAGCCTCTTTGGCTACGTCATGCGGAACTCCGGCAACCTCAAACAATACACGTCCAGGCTTTACCACAGCCACATAATGATCCAAAGCACCTTTACCTTTACCCATACGTACCTCTAAAGGTTTTTTCGTAATGGGTTTGTCTGGGAAAATCTTGATCCACAATTGTCCTTCACGCTTCATATAACGTGTAGCAGCAATACGTGCAGCTTCTATCTGTCTTGAGGTGATAAAAACCGAATCCAATGCTTTAATCCCAAACATACCGTTTGACAAACGGTGACCACGTTGTGAAAGACCTTTCATACGGCCTTTCTGCATTTTTCTGTATTTGGTTCTTTTAGGTAGTAACATAACTATTCAGTCTTCAAATTATTTACGTCTGCGGGGTGAACGACCACCACGTTTGTCATTTTTGCCTTTGGTAGCACCTAAGCTCATACCAACAAGGGGAGATAGCTCACGTTTACCATAGACTTCACCTTTCATAATCCATACTTTGATTCCTATACGACCATAAGTCGTGTGTGCTTCAACCAAAGCATAATCAATGTCTGCACGGAAAGTAGAAAGCGGAATACGTCCATCTTTATAACTTTCTGATCGAGCCATTTCTGCACCATTCAATCGTCCAGATATCTGAACCTTGATGCCTTCAGCGTTCATTCGCATAGAGGCTGCAATGGCCATTTTAATCGCACGACGATAAGAAATACGGCTCTCAATTTGTCGAGCAATACTGGCAGCAACAAGTTGTGCTTCCAGTTCAGGACGTTTGATCTCAAATATATTGAGTTGTACTTCTTTGCCAGTGATTTTTTTCAATTCTTCCTTCAATCGATCAACTTCCGATCCTCCTTTACCGATGATGATACCTGGTCGAGCGGTAGTTATGGTCACAGTAACCAGTTTAAGCGTACGTTCGATAATGATTCGAGATACACTGGCTTTGGCCAGTCGGGCATGAATATAGCGTCGAATTTTGTCGTCTTCGGACAGCTTGTCTCCATAATCCCTACCTCCATACCAGTTGGATTCCCATCCTCTGATGATGCCTAAGCGATTTCCTATTGGATTTGTTTTTTGTCCCATAATGCTTTTTAGCTTTGCGCGTTATCTTGAGCTCCTAACACGAGCGTCACGTGGTTAGAGCGTTTTCTTATTCGGTGGGCTCGGCCTTGTGGTGCAGGACGTAGGCGTTTAAGCATACGTGCACTATCGACACGAATCTCCTTGATATACAGTCCTGCTTTCTCAACATCTGCATCCTCATTTTTAGCTTGCCAATTGGATACAGCAGAAAGCAAAAGTTTTTCCAAACGAGATGAAGATTCTTTTGCGCTAAAACGCAAAATAGACAATGCTTTATCGACACCTTCTCCACGAATCAAATCGGCCATCAGGCGCATCTTTCTCGGAGATGTTGGGCAGTTGTTGAGCTTGGCAAACGCAATAGACTTGCGTGCTTCTTTTAACTGCTCTGCGGTTTGTCTTTTACGAACTCCCATAATTATTTTTTACCTTTATTTTTAGCACCCGCGTGACCTCTAAATGAGCGAGTAGGTGAAAATTCTCCTAGCTTGTGACCAACCATGTTTTCAGTGACATAAACAGGAACAAATTGTCGTCCGTTGTGCACAGCAATGGTTTGACCTACAAAATCTGGTGTAATCAAAGAAGCACGAGACCATGTTTTGATCACATTTTTCTTGCCAGAATCTAAATTGGCTTGAACTTTTTTAGTCAAGCTATGATGTACGAAGGGTCCTTTTTTTAATGATCGTGCCATGATTTATTTTTTTCTTCGTTCAATAATGTATTTATTTGATGCCTTAGTCTTGTTACGTGTGCGATAGCCCTTTGCAGGAATACCATTACGCGAACGTGGATGACCCCCTGAAGCACGACCTTCACCACCACCCATGGGGTGATCGACAGGGTTCATAGCTACAGGACGTGTACGTGGTCGACGGCCTAGCCAACGACTGCGACCCGCTTTACCTGAAACAAGCAGTTGATGGTCAGAGTTAGAAACTGCACCTACAGTTGCCATACAAGTAGTTAGAATCATTCGAGTTTCTCCTGAAGGCAATTTGACAGTAGCAAACTTACCATCACGTGCCATAAGTTGGGCAAAAGAACCCGCACTTCGAGCCAATGCTGCTCCTTTTCCAGGGTGTAGTTCAATACACGAAATGATCGTACCTAGAGGAAAGTTGGACAATGGCATGGCATTTCCTATCTCAGGAGCAACTTTTTCTCCAGAAACTACTTCTTGTCCTACCTTGAGGCCATTCTGGGCAACGATGTAACGTTTTTCACCGTCTTTGAATTGTGTAAGAGCAATAAATGCAGATCTGTTGGGATCATACTCAATACTTAACACCTCTGCAGGTGCATCAAAGCGGTTGCGCTTAAAATCAATGATGCGGTATCTTTTTTTGTGACCTCCACCGCGATAGCGTGTGGTCATACGGCCACTATTGTTACGACCTCCAGAACGTTTTTTCGGAGCAAGCAAGCTTTTTTCCGGCTTATCAGTGGTGATGGCGTCGTAACCATTGACCACTCTACCGCGCTGTCCAGGAGTTATAGGTTTGAGTTTTCTAACTGACATCCTATTGGTTTATAAATTACTGTAAAAATCAATTTTATCACCTTCTGCTACTTCAACGATTGCACGTTTGGTCGCATTGGTTTTTCCATGTTGTATGCCCGTTTTGGTATAGCGTGATTTACGCTCTGGTCCATAACGCAACGTACGTACTTTCTCAACGGCCACTCCATAGGTGGACTCAACCGCTTTTTTAATCTCAACTTTGTTAGCTGTCGGACGCACCAAAAAAGTGTAACGATTGCGCAATTCGCTTTCGCTGGTTGATTTTTCGGTTACTAGTGGTTTTATCAATACACTCATGATCCTTATTTACTCAAGTTTGAAATTATAGTCTCTACAGCACTCTCAGCCAAAACCAAATGTTGGGCGTTGACAATTTTATAAGTACTGAGCTCAATATCGGTAATAACCTCTGCGCGCTGTAAATTACGAGAGGACAGGTAAACGTTTTGGCTTGAATTACCTACCACAAGTAGTGCTTTTTTATCTGCAATACCTAAAGCATTTAAGACCGCTGTAAAGGATTTTGTTTTTGGAGCGTCAAAATCAAAATCTTCAACAATCGTTAATGACTTGTCAGTGGCTTTTTGACTTAAAGCAGATTTACGAGCCAAACGCTTAACGTTTTTGTTTACTTTTAGTTCATATGAACGAACGCGTGGTCCAAAAACACGTCCACCACTACGAAACAAAGGATTTTTAAGGCTACCTGCTCGGGCAGTTCCTGTTCCTTTTTGCTTCTTTATTTTTCGAGTACTCCCCGCGATTTCAGCACGTTCTTTTGCTTTGTGGGTGCCTTGACGTTGGTGAGCAAGGTATTGTTTGATATCCAAGTACACAGCGTGTTCGTTGGGCTCAACTCCAAAAATATCTTTAGATAGATCGACTTGGCGACCGGTATCTTTTCCTTTTATGTCAATTACAGAAACTTTCATCACTTGGATATTAGGATGTATGCATTCTTATGGCCAGGGACACATCCCTTGACAACCAATAAATTTTTTTCTGGTACTACTTTAAGTACTTTCAAGTTTTGTACAGTTACGCGCTCATTACCCATACGACCAGCCATACGCATGCCTTTAAAAACACGTGCAGGATACGAAGCCGCACCAATAGAACCTGGGGCACGAAGTCGGTTGTGCTGACCATGCGTAGCCTGACCTACTCCTGCAAATCCGTGTCGCTTTACAACACCCTGAAAACCTTTTCCTTTAGAAGTCCCAGTAACATCAACAAACTCGCCCTCTTGGAACAAGTCAACACTCACTGTATCCCCTAACTTAAGGTCACTGTCATAACCAGAAAATTCAACAATCTTTCTTTTGGGGGCTGTGTTAGCTTTCTTAAAATGACCTTGCGCGGCTTTGTTGCTATTCTTGACAGGCTTGTCATCGAATCCCAACTGCAACGCTTCGTAGCCATCTGTGTCTTGTGTACGAACTTGAGTTACCACACAAGGACCTGCTTGGATGACCGTACACGGGAGGTTTTTCCCGTTTTCGTCGAAGATACTGGTCATACCGATTTTTTTTCCTATTAACCCAGACATAATGGTCGTTGTTTATCGTTTATCCTTTCGGAATATTATACTTTTATTTCTACTTCTACTCCACTAGGAAGTTCTAATTTCATCAAAGCGTCAATCGTCTTTGATGACGAGCTGTAAATATCAAGCAAACGCTTGTATGAACTCAATTGAAATTGCTCACGTGATTTTTTATTTACGTGAGGTGAGCGTAAAACCGTAAAAATCTTTTTGTGTGTAGGAAGAGGAATGGGTCCTGTCACTACAGCTCCGGTTGTCTTTACTGTTTTTACAATTTTTTCAGCCGACTTGTCAACTAAGTTGTAGTCGTATGATTTGAGTTTGATTCTAATTTTTTGACTCATAATAGTTCTTTATTAGCTTTTACCAACAGTTGCAGAAATCACTTCTTCAGAAACATTCTGTGGGGTTTCAGCATAGTGTGAAAACTCCATGGTTGAAGTAGCACGTCCAGAAGAAAGGGTTCGTAACGAAGTTACATAACCAAACATCTCTGAAAGAGGAACAATGGCTTTTACAACCTTAGAACCAGCACGATCATCCATGCTGTTAACTTGTCCGCGACGTCGATTCAAATCACCTACAATATCACCCATGTTTTCTTCGGGGGTTAAAACCTCCAATTTCATCATTGGCTCCATAATCACAGCACCCGCAGATTTAGCAGCTACTTTGTATCCTAACTTGGCAGCTAACTCAAAAGATAAGGAGTCAGAATCCACAGGGTGGAAAGATCCATCTTTCAAAGTCACCTTTACGGCATCTACCTCGAAGCCCGCTAATGGGCCATTTTTCATGGCTTGTTTAAAACCTTTTTCAACAGAAGGAATGTATTCTTTGGGAACATTCCCACCTTTGATTTCGTTGACAAACTCAAGGCCTTGTTTGCCTTCTTCAGCAGGTTCGATCGTAAATACTATGTCCGCGAACTTACCACGACCACCCGTTTGTTTTTTATACACTTCTCTGTGATCAGTCGAAGAGGTAATCGCTTCTTTATATTCTACCTGTGGTTGACCTTGATTAACGTCAACCTTAAATTCTCTTCGTAGACGATCTACAATAATATCTAAGTGTAGCTCACCCATTCCACTAATGATTGTTTGACCAGAAGCTTCATCCGTTTTTACTTGGAATGTAGGATCTTCTTCTGCAAGCTTGGCAAGAGCCATCCCTAACTTGTCAACGTCAGACTTAGTTTTAGGCTCTACAGCAATACCAATTACAGGATCTGGAAAATCCATACTTTCTAAAACAATCGGGTGTTTTTCGTCAGATAGGGTGTCACCAGTCTTAATATCTTTAAAACCAACGGCAGCGCCAATGTCACCAGCTTCTATGAAATCAATAGCATTCTGTTTGTTGGCATGCATTTGATAGATTCGAGAAATACGCTCTTTGTTTCCAGAACGATTGTTCAATACGTAGGAACCAGCGTTTAAACGTCCAGAGTACGCACGGAAGAAAGCCAATCGACCTACAAAAGGATCTGTAGCAATCTTAAATGCCAGGGCAGCAAAAGGATCACTCACAGCAGGCTTGCGTGTGATAGGCTCATTTGTGTCAGGATTAGTACCTTCGATAGCATCTTTGTCTTCAGGTGAAGGCAAATAGCGACATACTGCATCTAGGAGAAATTGAACTCCTTTGTTTTTGAAAGCAGAACCACAGATCATCGGAATGATGCTCATGTCTTGGGTCGCTGCTCTTAGTGCGTTATGCACTTCATCTTCAGTGATGCTGTCTGGATCTTCAAAATATTTTTCTAAAAGGTTTTCGTCATATTCAGCAACAGCCTCGATAAGCTCCCCGCGGAATTTTTCGACTTCATCCTTCATGTCTTCAGGGATGTCGACAACGTCAAAAGTGGCACCCATGTTTTGCTCATGCCAAACGATCGCTCGGTTCTTTACCAAATCAACACAACCTTTAAAATTGTCTTCATCGCCAATCGGCAGTACAATAGGAACGGCATTAGACTTAAGCATTTCACGAACCTGAGTACAAACATTTAAAAAGTTAGCACCTTGACGATCCATCTTGTTTACAAACCCCATACGAGGCACCTTGTAGTTGTCCGCCAAACGCCAGTTTGTTTCAGACTGAGGCTCAACACCATCAACAGCTGAAAACAAGAAAACCAAACCATCTAAAACACGTAAAGAACGGTTTACCTCAACAGTGAAATCAACGTGTCCGGGAGTGTCAATGATGTTAAAGTGATAAGGTTTTGCGCCGTCAACAGGCTTCCCTTGATCGGTTGGAAAAGTCCACTCACAGGTAGTCGCAGCAGAAGTAATGGTAATACCTCTTTCTTGCTCTTGCTCCATCCAATCCATGGTAGCGGCACCATCGTGTACCTCACCTATTTTATGGCTTACTCCAGTGTAATATAAAATACGTTCGGTAGTTGTTGTCTTTCCTGCGTCAATGTGCGCAGCAATACCTATGTTACGTGTATATTTAAGATCTCTTGCCATCTTTTATTTTAAAATCTAAAGTGAGAGAATGCTTTGTTAGCTTCAGCCATTTTGTGCGTGTCAACACGTTTTTTCACAGCGGCTCCTTCTTCTTTGTACGCAGCTAAAATTTCAGCAGCAAGCTTTTGAGCCATAGATTTTTCATTGCGCTTTCTCGCAAAACCGATCATCCACTTCATGGCCATAGAAATTTTTCTATCTGGTCGGATGGGCATAGGAATTTGGAATGTGGCACCACCAACACGACGGCTTCGTACCTCAACGTGAGGCATTACATTTGTAAGAGCGTCTTTCCACAAGTCAAGAACTTGCTTCTCTTCGTCTTGATTTTTTTCTTCTACGATGTCTATAGCGTCGTAAAATATTTGAAATGCTTTGGATTTTTTTCCGCTCCACATTAGGTTATTAACAAAACGGGTGACCAATTGGTCATTAAAACGGGGGTCGGGGAGTAAGGGGCGCTTTTTGGCCTTTCTTTTTCTCATATCTTTATATTGAGTGGTTCAAGCAAGCTTGAACGTCATTGTACTTCTACTCTATTACTTTTTTGGTCTTTTCGCACCATATTTCGAACGTCGCTGCAAGCGGCCTTCTACACCAGCTGTGTCTAATGCACCACGAACAATGTGGTACCGAACACCTGGTAAATCTTTCACTCTACCTCCGCGCACTAACACGATGGAGTGTTCTTGGAGGTTATGACCTTCACCAGGAATATAAGCATTCACTTCATTTCCGTTAGTGAGTCGCACACGCGCTACTTTGCGCATCGCAGAGTTAGGTTTTTTAGGAGTGGTCGTGTACACACGTGTACAAACTCCACGCCTTTGTGGGCAAGCGTCTAAAGCAGCAGATTTACTCTTTTTTGTCAAATCTGTTCTTCCTTTTCGAACGAGTTGCGAAATTGTTGGCATATACTATATTTATTTCTTCCCTTATTTAAAGGGCTGCAAATGTAGTACTATTTTTTTCATAATCAAATACCACAATATCAATTTTTCAACAATCAGTAACTCACATAAAGAACTTCACCTACATTTAATGTTTATAAACCAAATTAAATTAGAGGTTTTGGTTTCAAAGTTTTTTTATTAAAACAAAAAAGGTGTAATAATGAAGATATGCTTCATGATTGATTGTTTAAGATTGGATTTTTTGTCAATTCGCACAAATAAGATAGCTTTGGTTAAAATTTTGAAATGAAAAAGTATACACATACCCTTACATTGGCGTTATTTGCCTTCGCCATTTCCTTTTACAGCACTGGGCAGGTTTCGGGTTATAATCTATCTCTAATGGATGATGTAGACCTACAGAAATTTCTTTCTGATATTGATGTAAGCACTGAAGATTTGACCAAATATTACGATGGCTCTGTTTACCTTTACAAAAAACCTGTAAAGGCAACACTTCATTTTTTAAACACACCCTCTGAAAAAATAACAGCTAGCATAAACCTTAATCTTCAAAAATCGTCTTTTGAAGTTTTAGTCAAAGAAAAAACATTTAGTTTTTCAGCGAAAGATTTGAACAAAGTTGATGTTGGACCTATCTCATTTTTAGCCAAAAACAATGGCGTTTTCTACAAACTAATATTTGAAAACATCCATTTAAAAGTTATTGAAGAATACCAATTAGAGGTTCAATCACAAAGCCATATCATTGGATATGAAAGCAAAAAAAATGATCGAATTAAAATCAAAAAATCTATTTATTTAGAAACAAGGAAAGGTAGAACATTTTTTTCAAGAACCAAAAAAGGGGTTAGTAAGCTTTTTGGATCACAGTCAAAAAAGGTAAAAGACTATATGTCTTCAAAAAAACTTTCCTCTAAATCCGATAATGATTTGTTTGATGTCTTTTCAAAATTTTACCCAACGTTAGAGTAATTTAGTTGTATTTTTTTTTTTAATTGATAACTTCAAAAAAAGGCGGGTATTTTTTTGCCTAAATCAAAGATTTTATAACCTGTAAACTATTTTTATAACAATAATTCAACTTTTTTGTGTTTTTTTAAAAAATATCCTTGCTTTATTAACATTTAATTAACATATTTGTTAAGCTATAACTTTACATATAATATATGAGAACTAAATTTATTCAAATTTTAACTTTAGCGTTACTCAATGTTCCGCTATCGTTTTTGTTTGCACAACAAATTGTTTCTGGTACCGTATCAACTGAAGATGGCATACCGCTTTCTGGTGCTACCGT
>JADHML010000016.1 GCA_016780065.1 Flavobacteriaceae bacterium | reverse complement strand
GTCATCACTTGGGCTATGGTTAACACATCATACATCAAGGTAGTAAGCTGTTCTCCATCAACAGTATTGACAAAACTGATTTTATCCAAATCGGTTTTACTCAACATTCCGACAATTTTATGACCCGAAACCACGGGTATATGCCGTATGGATTTTTCGTTGATCAGTTGAGCGACTTCATGAAGAGACTGCTTTTCATGGACAGTTACTATGTCTGTGGACATGACCTCAGAAATGGGAATGCGTTTTTTCATGATGAAAAATTTGGGGTTTACCATCTAAAGATAAGGATTATTTGAATAGGCTCTAAGCCGTTTTTGATGGCTGAAGGCACAAGATATTTCCCTGTTTTATGTTAAGGCAGGCAAAACCACAATGAATTATAGTTATTGTTGTAAGCAGTTTTTCTTGTGTACTATTTACACAACAAGGCCATAGCCGCTTCAACTTGTTGTTGGTCAATCAGTTTGGCGGCAAGTTGGTGTTGGGCAAGGTTTGTGGCAGGGGTTGTAATATGCAACTTTTCAAAGGTCTCGATCAATGGGTAGCGTTCCAGTTTGCCTAGTTTGGCGAGTTGTTCACCGGTCAATACGGGGCTTTGTTGTATGTGCTTAGGCAATCCATGCACTCCCAACACAGTGCGATTTAGTTTGTTCATATCAAAGCGACCAGAAGATGCCAAATAGGTCTCTCCGCCCATACGAGCAATTGGGTGAAAGGCATCTTGCAGGAACTGCCCGTTGTTGTCTAACAGATCTGGCTGTACATGGATGCACATCACTTCACATATGACCAAATTTCCAGCGCCGCCTTGCTTTCCTAAAGAGATCACATCATTGACCTTACATTCCATAGCAACCTTGGCTTCGCTTACATAAGGGGGTTGCACATGGGTGCTAGAAACAGGTGTTAGCCCAGCCGCATCAAATTCGTTTGTGGCCGAGGGGAACTCAAAGCTTGTCAAAGTCATGCGTTCCAAAAGGCTTTCATCCACCAAATTGATGACCACTTCACCAACCGCACGTACATTGCGCAGGGTATCTTTTTCGGTGTTGTCTCGCACACGTCTTGAGGGAGAAAAGATCAAAATAGGTGGGTTGGAACTGAATATGTTAAAAAAACTAAACGGGCTTAGATTGGGTTTGCCTTTTTTGTCGATACTAGACACAAAAGCGATGGGCCTTGGTGCCACCATGCCTAGCAGCATGGCATGAGCTTCCTTAGTTGGCAGTTGCGACTGCAATATGCTGTACGCCTTCCCCTTCATAAAAATCCAAATATTCTTCTACTTGCGAACGCTTTTTGCCTTTAGCAGGCTCGTTGATCGGAAACTTAACTCGCATCTTTCCATCGCTCACCACTTTACTCATCAATGCAGTGTATTCTGTAGAGATGTCTTTGTCATCGAAAGAAATAATTTGTTTAAAACCAAATATTTTCTTGTAATAATCGACCCATTGATTCATCTGGCCCCAACCTACGTTTCCAACCATGTGGTCAATATATTTTAAACCTATTTCTGGGGTGCTAAATTCTGGGGTTTCCCAAGATTGATATCCTGGCAAAAAAGGTCCTTTGTATTTTTTGCGTTCAACAAACAAATGAACGGTTTCTCCATAAGTGTACACGCCCGAAACCATCACGCCTCCATGATGATCGGACCTGTACTGGGGAGCTGCATATGCTCGCGCACCGTTCGCTATGGCGTGTTCGTATGCTCGAGTTGCATCTTCAACAGTTAGTGCAATGATTTTCACCCCATCTCCATGGAGGTCAATGTGTTTGCCTACTGTCGTGTCACTTTGCAAAGGCGATGTTAATACCAACCTAATTTTACCTTGTTCCAGAACATAGCTCTCAGCGGTTCTTTTACCGGTGTACAAACCAGCTTTGGCTAAGGGCTGAAATCCAAAAGCTACTCTGTAGTAATGTGCTGCTTGCAAAGCGTTGCCAACATACAATTCAATATGATCAATGCCATCAATGACAATATCATATAGCTTTTCTTGGGTTAAATTTTTCATTTGGGGGTTGTATTATTTATTATTGTTGCATATGCAACGAAATTAAAAAAAACTTTTGATATTTGTAAATAGGAGAGCGCATAAATTATCAACATATTTGTATTATGGATCGTACAGATGGATTGGGTTTTCATATAGATAGAACCCTCAAGACGGTACAGTTGGCTTATCAACAGCAATTTTCAGACAACAACATTGGTCTCACGATTGAACAATGGGTTCTTTTGGATTATATCCAAAAATTGAGTCCAGGTGCTTTACAATCAGATTTGTCTAAATTGAACTTTAGAAACAGGGCAACTACCTCAAGAGTTGTAAAAGGCCTTATTCGCAAAGGTTTGGTGGCCAAACTCAGACTAGAGAATAATCAAAAACAATACATTTTAGACCTAACTAGTGAGGGCGTTAAAATATGGCATTTAGCAAATCAAGTGGTTCAAAAACTTCGAAGACTCGGAAAGAAAGACATCTCGTCTGCAGATTTTAATGTGTTTTTGTCAGTACTGGAGAAAGTTCATGAGAATTACAAACCATAATCAAGAAACCGTTTTATAGACTTCTTCGAAAGGAACACGAAATCGGTTACCGTAAACTCCTTTTTTGTCTCGTTTCCCACAACCAATGACCATGTTGATTTCGGCACCTTTACCTAGACCCAAAGCTTTTTTTACGCGTAGGCTGTCGTGGCCCTCCATGGGGCAAGTGTCATAGTCAATTCCTGCCATGGCAATCATAAAGTTTTGGGCTGCCAATCCAGCGCTTTTGTGGGCTACGATTCTCAAATCGCTTTTTCGGGTTTGTCTGTACATGGGTCTAAAGAGTCCGACTACTTGAGCAAACCCATGAACCAACCACCCTTTAATCCCAAAAAAAGTACTGTAGAGTGTAGGGATGAGCTTTCCGTAATAATTCAACACCATTTTTTTGCGCTTGGAGTCAAATTTTAGGGAAGTTTCGAAAGCGTTGGTTAAAAATTCCAAATTGGCTTTGGCACGTTTGCGCCATAAATCACGTCGGGCTGCAACCACTACCAGTTGTTGGGCTGTTTTTGCAGCACTTTGGTTAAAGCAAGCACTTGCGATTTCTTTCATTTTGGTTTTATCTGTGATGTGATAGAATTCCCATAACTGAAGGTTGCTGCTAGTAGGTGCAAGGGTAGCAAGTTTTAAACATGATTTTACTTTATCAGTTTCTATAGTTTCGTCAGTAAAAACACGCACAGATCGCCTGTAGTTTATAGCTTCTGTAACAGTTTTTTCATTTAGGACAGCCATTTAAGGAGGGGTTTTAGAAGGTTTATGTTTTTGCCGTAAGGAGCATATCTAATCTTTGGATCTAGCCAAGTCGTTCGGTGAATGTAAGGTTTTTTATGGCTAAATGTATCAAAACTGTACTTTCCATGATAGCTTCCCATACCACTATGACCTACACCTCCAAAAGGCAAACGTCTGTTTGTAAACTGAATCAGTGTATCATTGATAACACCTCCACCAAATGAAAAGTGATGCATTATTTTTTTAGCCCAACGTTTTCTCAGTGAAAACACATAGAAAGAAAGCGGTTTCTCAAATTTATTGATTATATTTTGTAATTCAACATCAGAGTTATAAACCAAAATGGGTAAAATAGGGCCAAATATTTCTTCCTCCATTAAGGAGTTTGGCGACTCATTTACTGAAACCAAGGTAGGTGAAATGTAAAGGTTTTTAACATCAGACTGCCCTCCATAAATAATATCTTGATTTTTCAGCAATTGGATCAATCGTTCGAAATGCTTTTGATTAATAATCTTACCATAGTCAGGAGAGGTTTGAGGTTCGTTTGTATAGCTTTTTTTGATGGCTGTTATCAATGCATTTATAAGTTCGTCTTTTTTTGATTCGTGTACCAAAATATAATCAGGGGCGATACATGTTTGTCCACAGTTCAGAAACTTACCAAAAACAATTCTACGTGCACTTACATGAGCTTTGGCTGTATGATCAACTACACATGGATTTTTTCCGCCCAGTTCTAAGGTTGTTGGGGTTAGGTGTTTAGCGGCAGCCAGCGCTACAACCTTAGCAACTGTTGTGCCTCCTGTGTAAATTATATAATCCCATCGCAAGTCCAACAAACTTTTTGCTGTTTCTGGACCGCCTTTGACTACTGCAACCCACTCATTTGGAAAACACTTGGTAATGATGTCTTCAATACACTGCGCAGAGTGGGGAGCTTGTTCAGAAGGTTTTAAAACCACCGTATTCCCCGCAGCAACCGCTCCGACAAGTGGAGTGAGAGAGAGTTGAAAAGGATAGTTCCATGGAGCAATATGTAAAGTCACTCCGTAAGGTTCAGAGATGATATAATCTTTCGATGGATAATTGATCCATGAAGATTTTACAGCTTTTGGTTTAGAGAGTTGTTTGGTGTTTCTTAAGAAGTAATCTATTTCGCTAAAAACCATTCCGATCTCGGAAAGAAAACTCTCGCTAGCAGATTTTCCTAAATCTTTAGCAAGAGCCTCTTCGATCTGAGTGCTATGTAAAGAGAGTTGTTTTTTTAATTTTTTTAAACCTTGCATGCGGCTTTTTACAGAAAGGGTGTTTCCAGACTTAAAAAAACGGTTTTGTATATCGTGTAAATGGGTTATTTCTTTACTCATTTCGCAATTTTTTCAATACAATGTTACGAAATTCGTAATAATATTTTGATTCAGATCAAATACTAAATCTGCTTTGTTATAGCGGTCTTTTTGTTAGATATTTGCATCGAATATCAACGAATTTTACATTGGACATCACTAAAAAAAATCGACAATCTATTGATAAACAGCCCGTTATTGGCTCATCTCTTTATTTGGGTATAATTATTACCCTCATTTGATATCTCACCTATAATTTCCTTTGAATAGTTTTGATTGATTTTAAAAATTTCTATGAATCGTTACAGTAAAATTGTCACACAAGATCCTACCCAGCCTGCAGCACAGGCGATGTTGCATGCTATTGGTTTGACTTCATCTGATTTGGAAAAACCTCTTGTAGGAATTGCGAGTACAGGTTACGAAGGAAATCCTTGTAACATGCATTTAAACGAACTTGCTACCCACGTTAAAAAAGGAACCGAGCAGGTAGATTTAATCGGCTTGATTTTTAACACCATTGGGGTGAGTGATGGGATTTCTATGGGTACGCCAGGAATGCGATTCTCTTTACCCTCACGCGACCTAATAGCTGACTCAATGGAAACTGTAATGGGTGCTATGTCGTATGACGGCCTTGTAACTGTTGTAGGGTGTGACAAAAACATGCCGGGTGCATTGATGGCGATGCTTCGTCTCAACCGCCCCTCTGTTTTATTGTACGGAGGAACCATTGCTTCTGGCTGTTTAAATGATAAAAAACTCGACATTGTCTCTGCTTTTGAAGCATGGGGCGAAAAAGTCGCAGGTACTATCAATGAAGCAGAGTTTAAATCCGTTGTCCAAAACGCATGCCCAGGAGCAGGTGCTTGTGGTGGTATGTATACTGCCAACACCATGGCCTCTTCTATTGAAGCTTTAGGAATGTCATTGCCTTACAGCTCTTCAAATCCCGCAGTTGATGCTGCCAAAACAAAAGATGCGGTCGATGCTGGAAAAGCACTGCATTATCTTTTGGAGAATGACATCAAGCCAAAAGACATTGTTACAAAAAAATCTATAGAAAATGCTTTACGCCTAATCACAGTCCTTGGGGGTTCTACCAATGCGGTTTTACATTTTTTAGCTATTGCCAAAGCCGCTGAAATAGACTTAACTATTGACGATTTTCAAGAGATTAGCGATAAAACGCCTTTTTTAGCAGATCTAAAACCAAGCGGTAAATTCCTTATGGAGGATCTCCATAGAGTGGGAGGTGTGCCTGCAGTGATGAAATACATGCTAGAGCAAGGGATGCTGCACGGTGACTGCTTAACAGTTACAGGGAAAACAATCGCAGAAAATCTAAAAGATGTGGAACCTTTGCAGATGGGTCAAAAAGTGATTCGTCCAGTAGAGGAGCCTATCAAGCCAACAGGTCATATTCGTATTCTGAAAGGCAATTTGGCCACTGAGGGTAGTGTAGCAAAAATTACTGGAAAAGAAGGTCTGGTTTTTAGAGGACCTGCTCGTGTATTCGAAGGAGAATTTGATGCCAATGACGGTATTCGTGATGGTCAAGTTCAAAATGGAGAAGTGGTGGTGATTCGTTATGAAGGTCCAAAAGGAGGGCCTGGAATGCCTGAAATGCTTAAACCCACAGCAGCTATCATGGGTGCTGGACTTGGAAATGATGTAGCACTCATTACGGATGGTCGTTTTTCAGGTGGTACACATGGTTTTGTGGTAGGTCATATTACTCCAGAAGCACAAGTGGGTGGTGTCCTTGCCTTAGTTGAAAACGGAGACATCATTACCATCAACGCAGAAAACAACACCATTGTGTTAGAGGTTGATGATAAAACACTCGAATTAAGAAAAGAAAATTGGAAAGCTCCTAGCTTAAAGGTAAACAAGGGAGTTTTGTATAAATATGCACGATATGTCTCTTCGGCTTCCGAAGGATGTGTCACAGATGAGTCTGCATCATGAAGTCGATAAAAACCAAAAGCATTCAGGAATTAAAATCGCCAGGTCAACCGATTATCGGTGCAGAGGCTGTTGTTAGATGTCTTGTCGCCGAAGGTGCCAATTTGATTTATGGATATCCTGGCGGTGCTATTATGCCTGTATATGACGAATTGTACAAGTTCCAAGATTACATCCATCATGTGTTGGTTAGACACGAACAAGGTGCCGTGCATGCTGCTCAAGGCTTTGCTCGTGTATCAGGCAATGTAGGAGTTTGTATGGCAACCTCTGGTCCAGGAGCCACCAACTTAGTTACAGGAATAGCTGACGCCATGATTGACTCCACACCTTTGGTGTGCATCACAGGGCAAGTGCCTTCTCATTTGTTAGGCTCAGATGCTTTTCAAGAAACAGACATCATTGGCATTTCAACCCCCGTCACCAAATGGAGCTATCAGGTAACGCGTGCAGAGGAAATCCCTGAGATTTTAGCAAAAGCATTCTATATTGCTCGATCTGGAAGACCTGGTCCAGTGCTGATTGACATCACAAAAGATGCACAATTTGCCTCTTTTGATTACAGCTATAAGCCATGTCGAAGTGTTCGTAGCTACAAGCCCGTTCCTGAAACAGATCTAAATGATTTAAAGAAAGCGGCTGAACTTATAAACAGTGCCAAGAAACCCTTAATTGTTTGGGGTCAAGGTGTTATATTAGGAAAAGCAGAAGAGGAGTTCAAAGCTTTTGTAGAGCAATCTGGTATTCCTGCTGCATGGACCATATTGGGTGCTTCTGCACTGGCCACTGAACATCCCCTGAATGTCGGGATGGTTGGTATGCACGGAAATTATGCACCAAATTTGTTGACTAACGAGTGTGATTTGTTGATCGCAATAGGTATGCGTTTTGACGATCGAGTGACTGGAGACCTGAACACCTATGCCAAACAAGCCAAAATCATTCACTTCGAAATTGACCCTGCTGAGGTTAATAAGAACGTAACCGTTGACGTTGCTGTGATGGGTGATGTAAAAAACACCTTAGCGGCTATAACCCCTATGGTCGAATCTCAAGCTTATAAAGATTGGTTGCATCGTTTTGATGAGTTAGATAAAATAGAATTTGACAAAGTCATAGACACTGAGTTAAACCCAACAAAGCCTGGGCTGACAATGGGAGAAGTTATCAAAGCTATTAATGCCTCAAGTGGGGGTGATGCTGCGATTGTAACAGACGTAGGACAACATCAGATGATTGCCTGCCGATATGCTGAATTTACAACATCGAAAAGCAACATTACATCTGGAGGGCTAGGGACCATGGGGTTTGCACTCCCTGCTGCTCTTGGTGCAAAAATGGGTGCTCCCGAAAGAGAAGTTGTTGCGGTAATTGGTGATGGAGGTTTTCAGATGAACATTCAGGAATTAGGAACTATTTTCCAAACACAAGCTGCAGTAAAAATTGTCATATTAAACAACGACTTTCTCGGGATGGTTCGTCAATGGCAACAGTTGTTTTTTGACAAGCGTTATGCATCAACCGAAATGGTCAACCCTGATTTCGTTCAAATTGCAAAAGGATACTTTATTGAGGCAAAACGTGTTGATAACCGAGAGGATATGAACGCTGCTGTTGAAGAGATGATGCGCTCAGATAAACCTTACCTATTAGAAGTATGCGTGGAAAAAGAAAACAATGTGTTTCCGATGATACCCTCAGGAGCCTCGGTTTCAGATATTAGACTCGAATAGACATGGAGCAGATGACATATACCATATCGATTTATGCTGAAAACAACGTTGGGTTGCTCTCAAGAGTTTCAGCTATATTTTTAAAGCGACACATTAATATAAACAGCTTAAACATCTCATTATCAGAGATTGAGAATGTTTCAAGATTTGTAATTGTTGTTCATATTACAGAGGAACAAGTACAAAAAATTGTGAAACAAATTGAAAAACAAATTGAGGTTATCAAAGCTTTTTACCACACGGATGAAGAAACTATTTTTCAAGAATCTGCTTTGTATAAGGTTTCCTCAAAATCGTTGTTTGAGCAACGTCATATTCAAAACGTTATCAAAAAAAGTCATGCCAATATTGTTACTGTAAATCCTGATTTTTTTGTTATTGAAAAAACAGGGTTTAGAGAAGAAACCGAACAATTGTACAATGATTTGGCACCCTTTGGGTTGCTTCAGTTTGTACGTTCTGGTAGAATTTCTGTTACAAAATCTGCCATGGAAATTAGTCATATATTAAAAGAATTATCAGATTAAAAAACACAATCAAATGTCAAATTATTTCAATACCCTTTCTCTTAGAGAACAACTAGACCAACTAGCTAAATGTAGATTCATGGACGCATCGGAATTTTCCAATGGTGTCGATGTCCTTATTGGAAAAAAAATTGTTATCGTAGGTTGTGGCGCTCAAGGTCTTAACCAAGGTCTTAACATGCGCGACTCTGGCTTAGATGTCTCTTATGCACTTCGTGCTGGAGCGATTGAGCAAAAAAGAGCTTCTTATCAGAATGCCACAACCAACAACTTTGCTGTAGGTTCTTATGAGGAGATGATTCCTGATGCTGATTTGGTAATCAACTTGACCCCTGATAAAAACCACACTTCTGTTGTTAATGCAGTAATGCCATTAATGAAAAAAGGTGCGACTTTGTCTTATTCTCATGGTTTTAACATTGTTGAAGAAGGTGTACGTGTTCGTGAAGATCTAACGGTCATTATGGTAGCGCCAAAAAGTCCAGGCTCGGAAGTACGCGAGGAGTATAAGCGCGGTTTTGGCGTACCTACCTTGATCGCTGTTCATGTGGACAACGACCCTCAAGGCCATGGTTTGGATCAAGCAAAAGCTTACTGTGTCGGAACAGGAGGGCACCGAGCAGGTGTATTAGAGTCTTCTTTTGTTGCTGAAGTCAAATCTGATTTGATGGGGGAGCAAACGATTTTGTGTGGTGTGTTACAAACCGGATCAATACTGTCTTTTAACAAGATGGTTGAGAAGGGGATAGACCCTTCATACGCAGCTAAATTGATACAATACGGATTGGAAACCATTACCGAAGCTCTTAAGCACGGAGGTATAACCAACATGATGGATCGTTTGAGCAACCCTGCTAAAGTCAAGGCTTTTGAATTGTCAGAGCAATTAAAAGAAATTATGGAGCCTCTTTTTGAGAAGCATATGGACGACATTATGTCGGGGCATTTTTCAAAAACTATGATGGAAGACTGGGCAAATGATGATAAAAATCTTTTGACTTGGCGTGAAGCCACTGGTGAGACTGCTTTTGAAAAAACAGCTATTACCACTCAAGAAATCACTGAGCAAGAATACTTTGATCACGGAGTACTGATGGTTGCATTTGTTCGAGCGGGAGTCGAGTTGGCTTTTGATACGATGGTTAGTTCTGGTATTAAAGATGCATCGGCTTATTATGAGTCTTTGCATGAAACCCCTTTGATTGCTAACACCATTGCAAGAAAGAAGCTCTATGAAATGAACCGAGTGATCTCAGACACAGCAGAATATGGTTGTTATCTGTTTGATCACGCTTGCAAACCCCTATTGATAGATTTTATGAAGCAAATTGATACAGATGTTATTGGAACTTCATACAAATCTCATGAAAGTGGCGTAGACAATCAAAAGTTGATACATGTCAATGAAACGATTCGTAATCACCCTGTTGAGGTTATTGGAAAGGAGTTACGAGCTTCAATGACGGCAATGAAGAAAATCGTCTAGTATTTTGATTGATTTAATGCACATAGAGTCCATTGAACAGGCCAAGTCTGTTGTTTCTGATGTAGCCGTAAAAACCATTCTTCAGTCTAATAAAAGATTGAGTGATGATTATGGGGCTCATATTTATCTTAAACGAGAAGATTTGCAACCTGTTCGTTCTTTTAAATTGCGAGGTGCTTACAACAAGATAGCCAACCTTAGCAAAGAACAAAGAGTTTCTGGTGTTGTATGTGCAAGTGCTGGAAATCATGCACAAGGGGTTGCTTTGGCTTGTCAAAAATTAGGGATCAAAGGCACTATTTTTATGCCGGTTCCTACGCCCAAGCAAAAAGTCAATCAAGTGCGTATGTTTGGTGGTTCTGAAATCAACATTCAACTTGTAGGAGACACATACGACGATGCATACCATGCTGCCCAAAGCTTTTGCAAGGATCATAAAAGCATTTTTGTTCATCCCTTTGATGATGATCAGGTGGTTGCAGGGCAGGCAACCTTGGCTCTAGAAATTATTGAACAGTCGGATGTGCCTATAGATTATATTTTTGTTCCAATTGGGGGAGGTGGTTTAATTTCAGGTGTTTTAAATGTTTTCAAAAAACTTTCACCCGAAACAAAAATAATAGGTATTGAACCTCAAGGTGCTCCTGCGATGTATAATTCTTTGGAGTCCGGAGTAAACACCAGTCTTTCCAAAATAGATCCTTTTGTTGATGGTGCAGCTGTTCGTAAGGTTGGAGATAAGGCATTTACATTGTGTAAATCATACCTAGATGATATGATTTTGGTCTCTGAGGGTGCTATTTGCCAAACCATCCTTAAAATGTACAACAAAGACGCCATTATTGTTGAACCAGCAGGTGCGATGTCTGTCGCCGCTCTTAAACAATATGCCCCACAAATTGAAGGAAAAAATGTAGTCTGTTTGATTTGTGGAGGAAACAACGACATCACTCGAATGGCTGAAATCAAGGAACGTGCATTGCTAGAAGCTCAGTTAAAGCATTATTTCATCGTACGTTTTCCTCAGCGTGCAGGTGCGTTGAAAGAATTTGTAGCTGAAGTGTTAGGTCCAGATGATGACATAACATTTTTTGAATATTCTAAAAAAAGCAACCGAGCAAACGGGCCTGCGGTTGTTGGCATTGAAATTAAAGACAAAAAACACTTCAAACCCTTAGTGAAGAGAATGAAAGAAAAGGGTTTTTATGGAGATTATATAAACAACAAACCTGATTTATTTCAATTTTTAATATAATTGTAAAAAAATTGCATGAATAATACTAATGTATCAATTCCAGAAGCTCACGCTGTAACTCCCATTGATCACCGCACATATCTAATAGGTGGCAAACTAAAAAGCTGGGAGGGTGATGTGGCTTCCGTGTATTCATCCATTCGTTCTCCCCAATCTGATGGAAGTCTAGCGCCTACACTCTTGGGTACTGTTCCTGACATGGATGAAGCGTCTGCCTTAGCTGCTCTTGCAGCAGCCGACAAAGCCTATAACAAAGGACAGGGCAAATGGCCAACTATGAAAGTAGCGGATCGAATTGCCTGTATGGAGCGTTTTGTCGATTTAATGAAAATAGAACGTGAGAAAGTAGTGAAGCTCCTCATGTGGGAAATTGGTAAAAACCTTGCGGACTCTGAAAAAGAGTTTGATCGTACGGTTGACTACATTGTCGACACAATAGACGCTTACAAAGACTTAGACCGTGGCAGTGCTAAATTTTTAAAAGATGGGGGCGTTCATGCGCATGTACGCAGAGGTCCTCTAGGTATTGTACTTTGTTTGGGGCCTTACAACTACCCTTTAAATGAAACTTTCGCTTTGTTGATACCTGCAATTATGATGGGCAACACAGCAGTTTTTAAACCTGCAAAACACGGTGTGTTGTTGATTGCCCCTTTATTGGAAGCATTTCAGCAAAGTTTTCCATCAGGAGTGGTTAACGTGGTTTTTGGTCGTGGACGCACCATTGCTTCGCCGATTATGAAAACAGGACTTGTTGACGTATTGGCTCTGATTGGGCACAGTTCTTCAGCAATTTCATTGCAAGATTTGCACCCATACAAAAACAGATTGCGTTTGGTGTTAGGTCTTGAAGCCAAAAACCCAGCGATTATTCTTCCTGATGCTAACATGGATCAAACGGTGGCTGAGTGTATCTCAGGAACTCTTTCCTTCAACGGACAGCGTTGTACGGCTTTGAAGATTGTTTATGTACACGAGGATGTCAAAGATGAATTTTTAAATAAGTTTTCTGAGGCAGTTGATGCATTACAAGTAGGTATGCCTTGGGATAATACCCTGCTGACTCCTTTACCTGAACCAGGAAAACCTTCATATATAAAAGAACTGATAGATGACGCGACTTCCAAAGGTGCTTCTGTCATAAACAAAAGAGGTGGTGAAATGTCGGATAATTATTGTTTTCCTGCTGTTTTATATCCCGTCAATTCCGACATGCGTGTTTATGAGGAAGAGCAGTTTGGTCCAGTCATTCCAGTGATTTCTTTTACAGATATTCAAGAGCCGCTTAACGATATGTCTGAATCTTCTTATGGTCAGCAAGTGAGTTTGTTTGGAAAGGACGTTTCAAAACTTGCCCCTTTAATTGATTCACTTGTCAACCTAGTATGTCGTGTCAATTTAAACAGTTCATGTCAACGTGGACCAGATGTATATCCGTTTACAGGTCGAAAGAACTCTGCGGTAAGCACCTTGAGTGTTCACGATGCATTGAGATCGTTTTCTATCAGAACCTTCGTAGCGTCTAAAGACAACCCTACGAATAATGAAATTTTAGAAAACCTGATGGCTTCTAAGAAGTCAAAATTTATTAGTACCGATTATTTGTTGTAGGTATATTATTGGTTGAGCATTACGGGCATCACCAACATGGTGACTTGCTCATTTTCATCAACACCATCTAAGGGTGTCAGAATACCTGCTCTGTTTGGCATAGACATTTCAAACTGAACTTCTTTGGCTTCTAGGTTGTTGAGCATTTCTACTAAGAAACGTGCATTAAAACCTATTTGCAAATCAGTGCCTTGATAAGAACAACTCAATCGTTCCTCTGCTTTGTTGCTATAGTCGATGTCCTCTGCTGAAACATGTAATTCGGCGCCTGCCAACTTAAGGCGCACTTGGTGGGTTGTTTTATTAGAAAAAATACTCACCCTTTTTATGGTAGTTAAAAATAAATTTCTGTCAATGGTAAGAACATTTGGGTTGTCTTTGGGAATTACAGCTTCGTAATTAGGATACTTACCATCTATTAAACGACAAGTCAGTTCAGCGTCTTCAAAATGAAAAAGTGCATTGCTGTCGTTGTATTGAACCTTTACCTCTGCGTCACTACCTGCAAGGATTGATTTTAACAAGCCGAGAGGTTTTTTTGGCATAATGAATTCAGCGGTATTGGAAGCCGATAAGTCACTTCTATGATATTTGACAAGTTTATGAGCATCCGTAGCCACAAACGTAAGTCCATCAGAAGCTAATTGAAAAAACACTCCACTCATCACAGGGCGTAATTCATCATTTCCGGAAGCGAACAATGTGTTGTTAATCGCGTCAGCCAATACGTGAGCTGGGATGTTTACATTATCGGCATCTTGAACAATTACCGGCTTTGGAAATTCTTCTGCCGATGCATAAGCCAATGCATATTTTCCGTAATTAGAACTGATTTCAATGGTGTTTTGTTCTGTTAGGGAGAACGTAAGTGGTTGTTCTGGAAAGGTTTTAAGGGTGTCTAGCAACAATCGAGCTGGTACTGCAATGCTGCCATCATTATCGGATTCAATGTCGATATTGGCAGACATGGTTGTTTCAAGATCGGTAGCCGTCACGCGTAGACTTTTGCCTTTTACTTCGAACAAAAAATGATCTAAAATAGGAAGCGTGTTGGAAGTGTTCAAAACACCGCTGAGCGTTTGAAGTGGCTTGAGCAAAGCCGAACTGGAAACAATAAATTTCATATATCTTGACTTGTTACTAACAAAAATACTTTTTCATTTTTTAAAAACGAAACTAACTTATTAACACCGCTGAAAAGCATACAAACTTTTACGCTCATTTTACAAGACAACTAATGTGCTAACTATTCAAAGCGAATTGTTACTACATCCAAATAACCTAAACCAAAAAGACTGCTCGCACCCCCTGTTACCAAAGGATTGCTTCTGTAAATAGCCAATTCTAAAAGTCCAGCTGCGTTGAATAATGCCAGTGGTTTACCATCCTCAGATCTGTGTTTCTTATCGATGTCATGACGTATGATTTTTCCATACGAGTCTAAAATTTTTGTGAAACGATTGCTTCTTGCTTCTACCTCGTAGGGTCTTTCTTGTCCAATTTCATCAAAAAGTTTTTTGGGTATGTTGGTGATTACATTCTCGTAATTATCTACATAAATCACCTTTCCTTGAATAACTCTTTTATCCGCACTAATTGTAGGTGTGAAAGGAGATAATTTTTTGATGGTTTCTTTGTTTTTCCCAATAACATTTGGAGCTCCGCCACGTGCCAAATGAGCGGCTGCACGGGCAAATACAGTTAATGAACTAAAGCTATTATTTCCCAGGGTTTGATGATCGATTTGAGTGATTTGATCTGCTTTTACATGCGGGGAGACTAAAGATAAAACACCATTATCAGGACATACAAAAAAATGATTGTTCATCCGAACTATTAACGGGGGGTTGTCAGGTCTAATCTCAGTATCTATACAAATTAGATGAATGCTGTTTTCGGGATAATGTTGATAACTGTTGTGAATGATATAGGCTGCCTGGGCAATATCAAAAGGGGCTATGTTATGTGAGATATCTACTAGTATGGGCTCCGTGAGTTCTGAATATAGAACACCCTTAACTGCAGCCAAATAAGGGTCTTTGTATCCAAAATCGGATGTAATAGTGATAATGGGCTTCAATTTGATTGCAATTAGTTATTCTTCGGAACGCAAAAATCCCTAAATTTGAATTCAAAGTTACCAAAAATTAGCTCTTCAATAGAAAAACATTAAAACATCCGCGCTTGAACGAACTTACCATACAACTAACTGAGGTAAACCCTACCATTTTCTATGGGGGTAGTAGAAACAAAAACATTGCAACTCTAAAAAAATATTTCCCAAAACTCAAAATTGTAGCAAGAGGAAACACCATCACTGCCTATGGTGAAGAGGCTTTATTAGAAGAGTTCGAACGTCAACTAGATCGTTTGGTGTTGCACTACGGTAAATACAACACCTTAGATGAAACAACAGTAGAGCAAATTTTAACATCTAATCAGGAAGATGACTTTGGTCTGGATCCGAGTGACAAACAAATTATTGTTCATGGAGCAGGAGGGAAAATGGTTCGAGCTCAAACCCCAAACCAGGCCAAAATGGTGGAGCTTATTAAAACAAACGATCTTGTGTTTGCTGTAGGTCCTGCGGGTACTGGAAAGACCTATACTGGGGTGGCTTTGGCAGTCAAAGCGCTTAAAGAAAAACAAGTAAAACGTATTGTGTTAACTCGACCTGCGGTTGAGGCTGGTGAAAATCTTGGTTTTTTACCTGGCGATTTAAAAGAAAAATTAGACCCTTATATGCAACCTCTGTATGATGCGTTGAGAGATATGATACCACCAGAAAAACTGGCCAACTATATCGAAAATGGTATCATCCAGATTGCACCGATGGCTTTTATGCGTGGACGTACGCTCGACAATGCTTTTGTTATTTTGGATGAAGCTCAAAACACAACGCATAACCAAATGAAGATGTTTTTGACTCGTATGGGTAAACACGCCAAGTTTGTAGTTACAGGGGATCCGGGTCAAATCGATTTGCCCAGACGTGTGATCTCGGGCTTAAAAGAAGCCTTACTGGTTTTGAGCGACGTAAAAGGAATAGGAGTCGTGTACCTTGATGATCGCGATGTCATCAGGCACCAGTTGGTTAAAAAAGTGATTGAGGCCTATAAAAAAACCGAACATCATAACTGATTTTCTATGAACACATTGATGCATACCGATTTCCAATTTATTGGACAGAAATCTAAATACAATGGGAAAGTCAGGGAAGTTTACACACTTTCTGATGACACATTGCTCATGGTTGCCACAGATAGGCTATCCGCTTTTGATGTGGTCATGCCCAAAGGAATTCCTTTTAAAGGGCAAATTCTGAATCAGATTGCAAGTCATATGATGGAAGCAACAAAAGACATCGTTCCTAATTGGATAGAATCTGTGCCCGATCCAAATGTTGCTGTTGGAAAAATGTGTACTCCTTTTAAGGTCGAAATGGTTATTCGAGGATACCTTTCAGGTCATGCAGCCAGAGAATATAAGGCTGGTAAACGGAGTCTTTGTGGGGTATCTATGCCAGAGGGAATGATTGAAAATGACCCATTTCCACACCCCATCATCACTCCAGCTACCAAGGCTGAGCAGGGGGATCATGACGAAGACATCAGCGAAGAACAAATACTAGAACAGGGGATTGTCTCAGAATCTGATTATGCACAGCTTAAATCCTATACCCAAAAACTCTTTGCAAGAGGATCTGAATTGGCTCAAAAGCAGGGGTTGATATTGGTGGATACTAAATATGAGTTTGGAAAAGACAAGTCTGGCAACATTGTTCTTATTGATGAGATACACACTCCAGATTCATCTCGCTATTTTTACGCTTCAGGCTATGAAGAACTTCAGCGAAAAGGGGAGCCTCAAAAACAACTTTCAAAAGAGTTTGTCCGTCAATGGCTAATACAAAACGGATTTCAAGGGCTTGAAGGCCAAATCCTACCCCATATGGATGACGCCTATATCAACAGCGTTTCTGAACGCTACATAGAGCTCTATGAAAATATTACTGGAAAGGCTTTTGTAAAAGCCGATGTTTCAGACATCCAAAGACGCCTTAGGTCCAATTTGGCGGACTATATTTTATAGGTCTCTTTCTTGGTGTAATATTATTGGGAGTAAGGTGTGAAAAAGCACTCCTGAACCTTCATGCGTTTTTTGGTTAGGTGTATTTAGCAATTCTAATGTGACCAATCCTTCGTTGTTCTCACTTCTGATCGCCTCGTATGATGTAATTGCATTGCTTGGAAACACAAACGCATCTTCACTTCCGTGATAAATACGCACAAATCCTTTTGGCTCCCAGTCGAAGCGGTTGTTGTCTCGAATGGCATCTACAAACGGATGGTCGGCATCTGTTAAGATAAGATTTCGAAACTCTTCGGTAAACAGGTTTTGTGGATTTTTATCTATGTCAGCACCTGACAGATTATTAATGTTTGCAATGATTTCTGCAATATTATCCTCAGTAATAAAAAATGAAAAAGGCAGATTTAGATTATAAACCAGATTATATGAGTGTAAAACCCAAAGGTAATAGGCTATATGATCTAGTGTTTCATTTTTTTCCATAATTTCTTTGGAGAATTGGGTTTTGTTGTAAGCACCACCTGCAACAATACTTCCAGTTACAATCGTTTCTGTATTATTTTCGATGTATTCGTGCAGGGCCATACTTGCATAACCCCCTTCAGAGAAGCCTGTTAAAAATAATTCATCGCTATATAAAACCGCTTCTTGCTCTAGAAACTCCTTAACCGCTACCAGCATATCATAAGATGCTGTTGCTAGACTTTCGCCATGCTCATAGGGGTGTGGGATATTGGAGCTCTTTTGGTAGCCTAAATAATCGGGAGCTGATACAATGTACTTTAAGCCTGACAAGACGGTTAAATAGTCACGTATGTCTTAATGTATTTCAAAATATGAAGGGGCGCTCTCATCCTCAGTTATTGTTCCATGTTGGTATGAAATAATTGGAGGTGCTTCCTCTGATTCAGGAATTAGTAATAATCCAGACGCAATGATCTTTTCTGTATTATTGGGATGGTTGGTTTGATAACTTATTCTATATGCTGAGATAGGAATCAACACATCATCGTTTACAATATCAGAAGAAACACCAGCAAATACATGGCCGAGTGATTCTTGTAGGGTTCCAATGTCTATATCATCAATTTTTTCGGCTTCAATAAGTGTTCCACCGGGGATTACAGGGGGAACAATGTCCTTGTCATCGTCGTTGTCGTCACAAGCGATAAATAAAAAACAAAAGAATAGGAAGTATTTATATAATTTCATGATTTGGGGGGTTAAATTATGCACCTAATATAAGCAATAATCACGATATTAACCTAAAAACTTTAAATGTGCTTGCTCAATATTTTGGTTATTGGTGATTTTAATTGTTGTAATTACTTTGCGTCTTGTCCAAGTTAATTGTCGTTTGGCAAACCTTCTGGTGTTCTGGTTGATGCGTTCTGCCGCTTCTTCGAGGTCTATTTCTCCATCGAAAAAGGAAAACAATTCTTGATATCCAACTGTTTGAAGCTCTTGAAGATTTCTGTGTTTATAAAGGTCTTATGCTACTTGTAAAACCCCTGCATCTACCATAATGTCGACCCGTTTATTGATGTTATTGTACACGATTTCGCGATCAACTTCCAGAAAGATTAGGGTTCTAAAAGGTCGCTTTTGATTTGTTTTCCCAAAAAGCTAGAGTAGGGCTGTTTGGCGGCCGTTGTAGCTCCTATAGCACGTAACAATCGGCTTTGGTTTTGAAGATCGACAGTGTTTTGTTTAGTTCCGCATAAAAGCAGAAATAGAACGAACGAATAATAAAAAATGTAAAGTAGGTCACATTGGGAAGTTTTGTATGTGTTAACAGAATTTATGCCATTTTTTTGAAAAGCTTACTCAATTCATTCTTTGTAATGCTTGGTTTGATCCTAATGGCATTTTTTTCTTTTCTTCTTACCCAAGTTAGTTGTCTTTTGGCAAAGTTTCGGGTATGTTGCTTGATGTCATTAACGGCTTTTTCTAACGAAATCTTTTCGTCAAAAAAATCAAACAGTTCTTTGTAGCCTACTGTTTGTAAAGCATTCAAATTTCTAAAAGCATAAAGCTGATGAGCCTCTTGCAATAGCCCTTTGGTAATCATGTCATCAACTCTTTGGTTGATTTGGTCATATAACAAGTCTCTTTGAATGTCTATTGTTAGTGCAATCGTTTGAAATGGTCTTTTAGGTTTGGGTTTACCCAAAAATGACGAGTAGGTTTTTCCCGAAGACAAACATACACCCAAAGCACGCATCACCCTGCTAGGATTGTTTATATCAACTTTGTTATGGTATTCTGGATCTAGAACTTTTAATTCTTCTTGTAGGTTTGCCAACCCATAGGTTCTATATCTTTCTCCTAATTCAGATCGAATGGTTTCTGAAACATCAGGGAATATGTCTAACCCTTCAGTCACTGCTTGCATATACAGTCCAGATCCACCAACTAAAATGGCGATATCTTTGTTTTCGAAATAATGAGTCAACGCTTCCATAGCGTCATGCTCATATTTACCCACAGAATATGGTTCATGGATGCTTAGGTGTTGAACGAAGTGGTGGGTAGCTTGCTCCAATTCCTCTTTTTCAGGAACCGCGGTTCCTATGGTCATTTCTTTATAAAACTGTCTTGAATCACATGAGAAAATTTCTCCATCAACTAGATTAGCCAGTCTGATGGCCAAAGCTGTTTTCCCACTTGCTGTGGGGCCAGAAACTGTAATGAGTGTTTTTTTATTCATCGGGATTTAGTCTTCCACCACATTTTTGACAATATATTGCCTTGTCACCATGTTTATCATACATACAATGGGGACAGGCTTGGGTGTTATGGTTTTTTTCTTTGTTTTTTGAAAGTTGAGCAGTCACAATTCCTGTAGGTACGGCGATGATCCCATAGCCTAAAATCATGATAAAAGCAGCAATGGATTGCCCAAGTGGGGTTGTGGGTGCAATATCGCCATATCCGACAGTTGTCATGGTTACAACACACCAATAAACACTTCGTGGAATACTGGTAAAACCTGATTTGGAACCTTCAATTAAATACATGATCGATCCAAATATGATACATAGTATGAAAACTGCTGAGAGGAAAACAAAAATTTTAGGTCTGCTCTTACGAAGAGCAATCATCAGCACATGACCTTCTCCAACATATCTAGTGAGCTTAAGGATTCTAAAAACACGCAACAGTCGCAAAGCTCGGATTGCTACCAAACCTTGCGTACCTGTAATAACCAGTGAAATGTATTTTGGAAGCATTGCTAAAAGGTCGACGATTCCAAAAAAACTGGTAACATAGCGCCACGGCTTTTGAACCGATATAATTCTTAAAATATATTCTACAGTAAAAAGTATTGTTATTGTCCATTCAGCTACATCCAATAAATCATGATATTTTGCATCTATGCTGCCTACACTTTCCAGCATGACAAAAATCACACTTAGTAAAATAAAAAAAAGCAGTAGTAGGTCAAACCATTTTCCTGCTGGTGTATCTGCTTCATAAATCACTTCATGAAGTCGATGTTTCCATTTGGGGATTTTTTTCATACTTGTAAAAATAAATAATATCCTTTAGTCAAGATTGATGGTTCGAGCCCCTTTGTTTTTTCGCAAATAACTTTGAATCAAATAGCGCACCTCTCTATTATCGGTAAGTGGGTAAATTAGGTTTCTTAATACGTCTATATGAGTGATTTGATAATTGAGACTGATATGACCAAAACCACATACTTTGTTGTCTTCAACTAAAACAACACTTTGCTCCTCAGGGGTTCGACCTTTGTCGACAATTACCATATTGTTGTACGGGAATCCTAGATGATCTATAAGTTTTTCAGCTTTGACGTTGTATTCTTCAGGTGTTTCTTCTCCTATACAAGCTCCTTTACATTTCTGTTCAGAATAATGGCTGCAAGGACCTTCTTTTTTATCCATGCTAAGGTGTTTAAGACATAAATCAAATTTTTTAGCATAGTGAAACAACAATTTACGTGCACTGTTAAGGTTTTTAAAAGTTGTCACATAAACGCCTTCGTCGTGAAGATGTTCTAGTCGAAAAAAACGATATCCTTCATTGCTTATCCCTGAAGCCAAACCAAAGCGAACCATTTGATTTTTGAACATTCTGTTATGTTTGGGTTTGTGTAGTCTGATCTCGTCCAATTCTTTTAACAATGCTAACAATTCACTGCCTGTTTCTTCGGTACTAATAGAGGTGGTTTCTATTTGAATTTTGAGTGCTTTTCTACCTTTTCCGCCAAAGTGCTGACTCACCCTTTTTCGCATGTTTTTACTTTTGCCAATATAGATGATGTCACCCTTTTGATTGTGTAGGTAATAAACACCTAGTTTAGAGGGTGTTTTTTCAATAAGTCTTACAAGGTGTTTTGGTTTTTTTTGAGATGCGATTGATTTGATTTGCTTGATTACGATTTCTTTCTCCCCATCTTTGTTTAACAAAAGCTTAAGCAGTTCGACCGTGGCTCGTGCATCACCAGCTGCTCGATGTCGATCACTTAATGGGATGCCAAGACTGCGAACCAATCGCCCCAATTTATAGGACTCAATGTCGGGAAGAAGTTTCTTGGACAGTTCTACGGTACACAAAGTCTCTCTATCGAAATCAAAACCCAGACGATCAAACTCTGTTCTCAACATACGATAATCAAAAGAAGCATTGTGAGCAACCAATACGCAATTGGTGGTTATTTCCACAATTCTCTTTGCCACTTCAAAAAATTTAGGGGCATTGCGCAACATCTTTTCATTGATGCCTGTTAGGTTGGCCACAAAGGGCTGAATGGGACGCTCTGGATTGATTAAACTTATAAACTGATCTGTAATACGATTTCCGTCGTATTGGTAAATAGCGACCTCGGTGATCCCTTCTTCCTCATATTTACCACCAGTAGTTTCTACGTCTACAATCGCGTACATTCGAACTTAATTTCTAGCCCCAAAGATACGACTGCCTACTCGAATCATATTGCTTCCTGAATCAATTGCCAGCTGAAAATCTCCACTCATTCCCATAGAAAGCGTGTCCCATTGTTCCGTTGATCTATATTCTTGATAAAATGTATGAAGTTTAACAAATTCATCTTGAATTTGACTTCTGTTTTCCGTAAAGCTAGCCATCCCCATCAATCCTTTGATAGAGACATTTGGTAATTTTTCGTTTTCAATTATCAAGATTGCCTCATCATAATTCATTCCAAATTTCGTACTCTCATCTGCAATACGAATTTGCAGTAAGCAATCTATGATGCGATTGTTTTTAGCGGCTTGTTTATTGATTTCTTGAAGGAGGCGCAAGCTATCAACACTGTGAATTAGCCCCACAAACGGTGCAATGTATTTAACCTTATTTCGCTGAAGGTGCCCAATCATGTGCCAACGAATGTCTTTGGGCAACGCTTCAGCCTTCATACACAATTCTTGAACTTTGTTTTCGCCAAAATCTAATTGTCCAGCATCATAAGCTTCTTTTAAAGCTTCTATGGGTTTGGTTTTTGAAACAGCGACCAGTGTAACTTGATCGGGCAGTGCAGATCGAAATGCGTTGAGGTTCTCAGCAATCATTCGTTTTTAAAATCATAGATTAACAAACCATTCAACAGTTTAGGAAACACATAAGTACTTTTTGGGGGAAGTAAAGCTCCCTCTGAAAGGCATCGCTTAACTAGGTCTAAAGATATTGGAAAATGTTCAATTCCGAATTTGAATTTTTTAGAATCTACAGCTTGCTCAATTCCTTTTTTATTGTCTTTGTGGTATTGGTAACTGATACGAGCATCTTTCTGTAAGTCATGGATTCCCAACAATGGTTTTGCAAGATGTTTATAAATAATCTGTGTAGGAAGATGTTCCAAAGTCTTCTTACTGTTATCTACACTTGATTTATAATAGAGCTTATACCACCAATTTTCTAAATACATGCTAAAAGATTTTAAGTCATGAGGCTTTTGATAAGTAGTTAATCTAGTTACATTGAAACTGGAAGATAATTGAGCCAAAAAATGATCTGGACGATGCTTGTTTAAATCTGTAAATAACCTGCAAAAAGAATCTATTTTAAGTTGATCCTCACTAACCAAACAAACCAGCATTTTACTGTATTTAGGTATTTTACTAGAAAGTTTTAATGAAGAGTAGCAACGATGATGGCCATCGATCAAGAGTAATGATTTTATATTGTTAAAAGCTCTACTGAACTGATTTATCAAAGTAGGGTGTTCTATTCTCCAAATGGAATGTGTGGTGTCATTCATTTCGAATTCAGCGAAAGGCTCACTTCGAAAAAACCTATTTTTTAGCTCATTAACACCATCATTGTTCTCATGACTTAATAATATGGGTTCGGTATTGATCAAAACTTCATTTAGATAGTTCTTGAACATAGAAACTCGGGTGTTTACTACGCCCTCGTGAGGTACAATTTGACCATTGGTAATAAGCTTGGTGTCCAATAGTCCAATAATGCCTTCAAAGACATCGTTGTTGTGTTTGCTTCTATAACAATACAAACTAGGAGTCAAATCATTTACCAACATTTTCTGTTTCACATACGAGCTAATTCTCTCGCGAATTTGTTGATGTTTTTTATCGCTGGGATTGATGAGGTTATAAAAATTGAAAGGTTTTTCGTCCCTATTGAATTCATTTTTTATATTTCCATGAATCCATTTTTTAAAGTGTTGAGGCTGGGGTCTAAGGGCGTGAAAGGGGTGTAGGTTAAGCATAGGGGTCAAAAACAATTTAGAATGGCATGAGCAACCTTTAAGGCTTCGGTGCCATTTAGTAGAGAAATATTTGGAGTAAACTGTTGCTCAATAGCATCAGCAAAATGTTCTAATTCCATTTGAATTGCATTGCCTTGATCTACAGTTGGGTTATTAAAAATTATTTGTTTCTTTTTTCCTTCGGCATTTTGTAGAATCATGGCAAAATCATCTGGTTTGTCAGGGACATCATGCATTTGAACGACTTCGACTTTTTTATCTAAAAAGTCTACAGAAACATAAGCATCTTTTTGAAAAAATCGAGACTTACGCATGTTCTTCATTGAAATTCGGCTTGCTGTTAGATTGGCTACACAACCATTTTCGAAAACAATACGGGCGTTGGCTATGTCAGGAGTTTGACTAATAACAGAGACACCACTCGCATGAACTTCCTTGACAGCTGAATCAACGACGCTCAACACTACATCAATATCGTGTATCATCAAATCTAATACTACAGAAACATCAGTACCCCTAGGATTAAACTCTGCCAGTCGATGGGTTTCTATAAATTTTGGGTTCGTGATAGCGTCTTGTGCTGCTAAAAAAGCAGGATTAAACCTTTCGACATGTCCAACCATTCCCAAAAGTTGATTTTTATTAGCCAAACTCACAAGTGCATTTGCTTCGTCTATAGTATTTGTAATGGGTTTTTCAATAAAAACATGTTTTCCATTATTTAGAGATTTGGTAGCCATCTCAGAATGAGTTAGGGTAGGGGTAACAACGTCGACAACATCAACTTTTTTTATAAGCGATTCTAAATCAGAAAATGCTTTATAGCCAAATTCTTTTTCAACGGCTTTGGCTATCTCTTGGCTTTGGTCATAAAAACCCACAAGTTCAAAGCGTTCGGATGACTTTAGTATTCTTAAATGTATTTTACCTAAATGTCCAGCTCCTAGAACACCAATTTTGATTTTTTTCGACATATGAACAAATGTAATAGCTTTCTTGTTATTTTATTGTGAAATATAGACAAACTCCAGTATTTTTAACCATATGTTAGACAGCACCAAACATCAGGGTATGCGCAAACGCCTCGTTGACAGCTTACGCAACAAGGGAATTACAGATGAACGTGTGTTGAAAGCCATTGGTCAAATCCCAAGACATCTCTTTATGGATAGTAGTTTTGTCTCTCATGCCTATGAAGACAAGGCCTTCCCAATCGCGGCTGGTCAGACCATTTCTCAACCTTATACAGTTGCTTTTCAAACCCAACTATTAGAAGTGAGTCCTGGCCAACGAATATTAGAAATTGGCACGGGTTCTGGTTATCAAACAGCTGTTTTGACCCTTTTGGGTGCTGAAGTATATACCATAGAGCGACAGCACTCCCTCTATCGTTACAGTCTCAAACAATTGAGCAAACTCAATTACAGTCCAAAAAAAATTGTTTTCGGCGATGGCTACAAAGGCTTGCCAGATAATGCTCCTTATGACAGAATTTTAGTCACAGCAGGCGCCAGTGAAGTTCCAAAAGCTTTACTAAGTCAACTCGCTATTGGTGGTAGACTTGTGATTCCTGTCGGAGTTGAAACTCAAGAAATGTTGCTATTTGTAAGAACATCTACTCAAAAATTCGAAAAACAAAAACACGGTTCCTTTAAGTTTGTACCTATGTTAGAGGACAAAAATTAAAGTTTAATTTTCTTTATTTTATGGTTTCTGTGTTCTGACCCACATTCCCAAAAAACATCACTTTAGCATCAATACCGCATTGGCCAAAAACTCCTTTTTTGAATATACAACGCAGCGCATCGTGAAAGCCATTAGATTCGTAATATGAATTAGAATAACCTGTAGAAATATATAAAGACGCTGTTTTTTGACATAACAAGCCCTCTGCATAATCTGTCCAATCGGTAAAAGCAAAACCAGGTGTGAAAACCCGATCAAAAAATCCCTTTAAAATCGCAGGCATTTGGCCCCACCATAGAGGAAAAATAAAGCTGTAATGATCTGCCCAAGATAGTTGGTTTTGATATTTTTTGATGATGTGCGTAACGACTGTATCGCCTGCTAATATGGGATTGAATCCGTCTCTATATAAATCAATAATTTGGACATCCTCTTGGAGGGTATTTCCTTCTTCAATCAACTTTTTCTTAAGATGGTTTGAATAACTGTTAGAATCAAAATGTGAATAGACAACAAGGTGGTTCATGGTGTTTAAGATTGGGTGAAATCAAATATAAAATTATTTCAATAAAACAAGAAATAAATAATGTAAGAGTAGAGAAAGAAAATCGTGTATTATTTGTTTGAAAAATGTTTCTTCACACGATCCAATTGTCTTTTATGATCTCGATCCTTTAGCGTTTCTCTTTTATCGTGTATTTTTTTTCCTTTGGCCAATGCAAT
>JADHML010000015.1 GCA_016780065.1 Flavobacteriaceae bacterium | reverse complement strand
ATTTCAGGATAATGTAGCGTGTAATGATATGACCCTTTTTCTTGATGCAAAGAAGCTGAAGCCTCGAACACCTGTTTGTCCAGATGCATCAATTTGATAGACTCCAATGATGGTATTGCTTTAAAATTTCCAGTGGGAAGTTCTAGAGGATTGATTCTTATAAGATTCCAGAGATCATTTTCCATAAAAACCTTTGGCAAACGAATCTGCTGATCGGCTTCGTTCTCAAAATAAGAATGAGAACTGTATTCTAACTCTTCTCTATTGTTTATCTGAGCGTAGACATGACCGCACCACTCTTGAATAGAAACGCTCGTTTTCAGCGCATGTTCTTGAGTGTTAATAGGAGAAAATGTTGATTGCATGATGTTGTAAGGGTAAATGCCGGTATAAAATCTCTTTGTAGCATTTAACTTGAGCACAGAGACCGTTTCTTTACTTCTGCGCTCTGCTTTGACTTGGGTATTTGGGTTAAAATCTTCGGTTACATATATCAGCACTGCATCTCCTTTTCTTGGTGCGCCGTATTGGCTTTGCTCTAAGGTATAAGCTGTAATTTCTGCCTGACCTGAGTACCAGTATGAACCAAATCGTTTTTCTAAAGTTCTTTTGTCACGTTCTGTATTTTCAGATTGTGTACATGACAACACAAAAAGAGATAAGCTAACAAAAATTAAATTTTTCATGGGGACAAATTTTATTAAAAATACATTTTAATACACTTTTCCAACTCAAGATAGGTTTGCGCACACGGAAGACCGATCACATTTGTATAAGAACCACAAATCTCTGAAACACCCAATGCGCCAAAACCATCCTGAATTCCATAGGCACCTGCTTTGTCAAGGGGTTTTTCTTGTCGAACATATGTTTTGATAAATTCCTCCGACAACCCGCCAAAGGTAACATCCGTTTTTTCGTGAAAAGAATGTTGGTGTTTATCAGTTGTAAAACAAACTGAGGTAAATACCTGATGTGTTTGTCCCGATAAAGCTTTAAGCATTTCTATTGCATGGGTTTCGTTAGAAGGTTTGCCCAAAGCACTTTGATCAAACCATACAATTGTGTCTGCAGTTACCACCAAATCTTTTTGCCCAAGAGACTTTTGAAACACCATTCCTTTGGATTGAGCTAGAAAATCTGTGATTTCGGATTGTTTGAGACTTGGGTCATACTGCTCATCAATAGATTTTACGATTACTTGATGGGGTATTTCCATCACTTCGAATAAATGTTTTCTTCTTGGCGACCCTGAACCTAAAATGATGTTAACTTTAGAGAAATCAATCATTTTTTATCGTTCCTTGCCTCAAAAAAACCACCCCACTTTCCATGAATTTTAAGTACTTGTTCGATGACATCTCTTACACAGCCTGCACCTCCATCTTTATGAGATATATAATCTGAAACAGCCCTGACCTCTGGAACTGCATCGTTGGGGCAAGTAGCCAAATACACCATTTTCATAGCAGGAATATCGGGAATATCATCACCCATAAACAAAGTCTCTTCTGAAAGCAATTGGTTTTCTTTTAGGTAATTATTTAAGGTGGTTTCTTTGTCATGGATCCCCAAAAACACATCTTGAACTCCTAGGTCATTCAATCTTTTTTGCACTGCTGGATTGGTTCCTCCAGAAATGATACACACTCGGAAACCCGCATGGAGTGCTGCCTTCACTGCATATCCATCTTTTGTGTTCATGGTGCGTAACATTGAACCATCTTCATGAATTAAGATGCTTCCGTCGGTGAACACGCCATCGACATCAAATACAAAGTTTTGAATTTTGTCAAGGGATGCTTTAAAGTTTTTCATATTTATATTTTGTTAAAATAATATTGGTAAAGGTTTTATAGAGTTGATGCAATTCAATGTCTTCAATCATTGACAAATGCTTTTCTATGGTAACTCTGTCTCCTCTTCGTGCAGGTCCTGTTTGATTTTCTTCAGGTGTTTGCTCGATAATTTTTAATGAAGTCTCTTGAATTAAAGGTTTGAGAAGGTCAAAATCCAATTGATGTTTTTTTAACAATTGATAAGTCTGCTCGTATAAACTGTTTGAAAAATTATTAACCAGTACAGCGCCAAGATGTAAGAGGGTTCTTTGACTTAGATCAAGTGATACAATGTTTGTCGCTCCAAGTGATTGTGCAAAGTCAAGAATTAATTTTTCAGCTTTAGAGGTGTTTGCTTCCCAACAAATGGGAATCTTTTCCCATCCCAAACAATTTTTTTTGGAGAACGTTTGAAGTGGATACATCACACCTATGTTTTTGTGATTTGAAAGCATATTGATATCGCTAGCTCCAGAAGTGTGCGCCACAACGGCTTTGTTTGGAACCAGTTGACTGCTTACACTTTCAATCATATGGTCTTGAACAGTTAGCAGAACAAGATCACAATCGGGTAGGTCATCTAGTTTGGTGTCATACGATACTTTCATAGGAAAATCGGCGAATAACTCCTTTCCTCTGCCAATCACATGCACAAGCCGAATGTTTTTAGTTTCTAAAACCGCTTTTGCAATGGCTTTTGAAACATTTCCTGTGCCTACCAATACCAACCTTATCATGTGTCAAAACTACAAACTATAGATGATTTACGCATTCTTAATTAACAAACTAGCTAAATTTGTTAGGTTTGCAAAAAATAATATATGGCAACAAATCAAACTTTTACAATGATTAAGCCTGATGCTGTTTCTGACGGTCATATAGGGGCAATATTAGATAAAATCACAGCAGCTGGTTTTGTTATCAAAGCGTTAAAAATGACCCATTTAACCAAAACAGAAGCAGAAGCTTTCTATGCGGTTCATGCCGAGCGCCCTTTCTTTGGAGAATTGGTTGATTTTATGACAAGTGGACCTATCGTTGCTGCGGTTCTTGAGAAAGAAAATGCAGTGGCTGATTTTAGAACGCTGATTGGCGCCACCAATCCTGAAAATGCTGCCGATGGAACGTTGCGAAAGTTGTTTGCACGATCTATGGGGCAGAATGCAGTTCATGGCTCGGACAGCGATGAAAATGCTGCTGTAGAAATTGCTTTCCAATTTGCGAATAAAGAGCTTCTCTAGAGAAATCGAATATCTTTGATCACATCTTTTTCTAAGGAATCATTGATCAGTTTGATGATTTTTTCTTTACCATAACTCATTTCTTGTCTTAAAACGGATGAGTTCAATCGTACGATCAATGTATCCTTCTCTAAAGCCACTTCTTTAGTGTAGGCTTGAATGTTAGGACCTAAAGATTTTGACCAAACTTCATGTATTCTGGCACCATCTAAACCATTTTCAAGTGCGTTTTTTTTGATGATATCACCAAGCACAGTTTTTAAGTCTTTAGGTTCGAAGTTGCGCTTGCTCATGAGTTTTTATTTAGTGTGAAAATACTGTATGATTGCCCAGTTTTTTGGATAATTTGCTCCGTTCTTTCTTTGTGAGTGTCAGAGATAAAAAGCTGTCCAAAAGCCTCGTCATGAACTAAATCTACAATATGAGATACACGTTGATCATCAAGTTTGTCAAAAATATCATCTAGAAGTAAGATTGGCGGAAGTTTGGTTTGATGTTGCATCATATCATATTGAGCGAGTTTAAGTGCAACTAAAAAAGTTTTTTGTTGGCCTTGACTGCCATATTTTTTAATAGGATATCCATCAATTTTGAATTCTAAATCATCTTTATGTGGCCCCATTGATGTGTGTTGTAGAATACGATCTCGATCTATTGAATCTTGTAGAAGTTCAGCTAATGAATTGTTGTGAAGCTGACTTTCATAGACCACATCAACCTCCTCTTGACTTCCGCTAATTCCCTTGTATCTTTTGATAAAGTAAGGCAAAAACTCATCAACAAAAGCTTTACGCTTCTCATAAATAGGTGCTCCATAATTGATCAACTGATCATTAAAGACAGACAGTGTCTCCAAATCGAAATTGCCCTGCAGCTTAAATTGCTTTAATAAGGCATTTCGTTGACTTAAGGTACGTTGGTATTGAATCAGATATTGCACATACGGGCTATAAGTTTGACCAATGATGCTGTCTAAAAACTTGCGTCTGGTGCTACTGCCTTCAGCAATCAGATCCCTATCTGTTGGAGATATAATAACGACAGGTATAAAGCCTAGGTGGTCTGCAATCTTCTTGTATGATTTGTTGTTTTTCTTGAGTGTTTTTTTTCCATCTCTTTGAAAACTACTCTGAATACGGATCTTTTTGTTTTCTTTTTGAAACAAACCTTCAATCATACAGAAATCTGCATGGTGGGAAATGTTTTGATTGTTCAGGCTGCTAAAATAGCTTCTTCCAAAAGCCAAGTGATAAACAGCATCGAGAACATTGGTCTTGCCTACACCATTGTACCCAACAAAACAATTGATTTTTGGGTTGAGTGAATAGTCGGCGGCCTCTAGATTTTTATAATTAACTAAAGAAAGATGTTCTAAAAAAAGATCCTGCACAATTAAAAGTTGATTTAAGAGACCAAAATATTGAATTTTCAACAGAATATTCGAACGACCATTAGAATAAATATTATATTTTTGCGAACATTACAATTGGGCTATGGCTACATACAAAAAAAGAGCAACTAAAAAGGCTGAAACAGCCAAACAATCAGAAAGCACAACAGAAGAAGTTTTCACTTCTCTAGATTCAAGCGCAGGCCTTGCCGAGGGGTGGGTGTCAAAAAACCAACAAATCATTCTTAGTAGTATATTGGGGATTGTTGTTATCGTACTAGGCTATTTAGCCTATAGAAACTTTATGGTGTTGCCAAAATCTGAAGAAGCTAACAACGAGATGTTTCAGGCTCAAAAATATCTTGAACAAGGTTTGGCTGACGAATCTCTAAAAGACTCTTTGTTTAACTTGGCACTCAATGGGGGTGAAGGTAAATATGGTTTTTTGGACATCATCGAAAACTATTCAGGTACGGACGCTGCGGATTTGGCTGAGTATAATGTTGGTATGATTTACCTTCAACTAGATGAATTCGAGTTGGCTATTGACTATCTAGAAGACTTCAGTTCAAATGATCCTGTTCTAAAAGCTTTAGCTCTTGGTGGCATTGGAGACGCTTTTTCAGAACTTAATCAAAAAAATGACGCTTTAGATTATTACAAAAAAGCACTGAATTTCAGTGATAATTCACTTACAAAGCCTCGTTTTTTGCGTAAAGCGGGTCTCGTAGCTCTTGATTTAGGTTCCGTTGATCTTGCCTCTGAATATTTTAGTGAACTAAAGGATGGATTTGAAGATTCGCCTGAAGCAAAAAATATAGATGCCCTTTTGGGTATGGCTCAAAACTAATCATGGCAACCCAACACCAAAATAGCACTCAACTTGATCTTTCCAATGTTCCAAGTGCTAAGAACATGCGTTTTGTTTTGGTGGTTTCTGAGTGGAATACACAGATAACTGAAAATCTTTTTCTAGGTGCAAAAAAGGTGCTTCTAGATAAGGGAGCTGAAAAGATTGATCGTGTTGATGTTCCTGGAAGTTTTGAGTTGATATATGGCGCAAGATGTCAGTTTGACAAGGACTATGATGCTATTATTGCCATTGGGAGCGTTATTCGTGGTGAAACCAAACATTTTGACTATGTATGTCAATCAGTTTCTCATGGGGTCAAAGATTTAAATCTTCTTGGAAAGACACCCGTTATCTTCTGTGTACTCACGGACGACAATGTTCAACAAGCTATTGATAGAAGCGGTGGTGCTTTGGGTAATAAAGGAGCTGAAGCTGCTGTAGCTGCCATTCGAATGGCAGCACTATAGTGATTAGCTTTCTCTAAAATACTTGAGAGGAACCCAAAGCATCCCAAAACATTCGCCTTCTTCCTTTTTCAAGCTTTTGTGATGAATTTTATGCGCTCTTCTTATAGCTTTAGCATACTTAGAATTGGCTTTTCGAAACCATTTAATACGTTGGTGGATAAAGATGTCATGAACAAAAAAATAGGTGAGACCATAACCGAAAATTCCCAAAGCTATGGCGAGACCTGGCCAGAATGAAAATTCACCCCACATAATTACAAAAACAGCACTGATACTGGCATATATTATAAAGAAGGTATCGTTTCTTTCAAACCATGATTTGTGGTCTTTTTTGTGATGATCTTTATGAAGACTCCATAAAAAACCATGCATGATATACTTGTGTGAGAACCAAGCAACCCCTTCCATGACTACAAAAGTCATTATAAAAATCAATGTGTGCCAAACGAAGCTGATTTCCACTTATAATATATTGAAACGATAACGCACATAAGATCGTGCCAAAACATCTACTTTTTGTAGGTTGGCAACTCGAATTCTTGTTGTTTTTATTTTGGTAGATGGGGTTTTTTTAAGTTTTTTCAACAACCTCATGTAGTATTTGTAAGCAGTGTAAACACCAAATTTAGCGGCATCTGGTAATTTAAAAATACCTTCTAATCCCAATTCAAAATCAGATTCAATTTCCTGAATGATCTTGGATTTAGAATCTTCGTCCAACGCTTCGAGGTTAACATTGGGAAAGTAGGAGCGTTCTAAAACATCATAATCTGCTTTTAAATCGCGTAGAAAATTCACTTTTTGAAAAGCGGAACCCAAAGCCATTGCAGATTCTTTAAGTTCTGAATATGCTTTTTTATCCCCTTTGACAAAAACCTGTAAACACATTAAGCCCACTACATCAGCAGATCCGTAGATGTATTCTTGATATTCTTTTTGAGTTTTATAAATGCTTTTTTCCAAATCCCAGCGCATACTTTTCATAAAAGCATCTATGTGTGCCTGTTCTATGTTGTATTTGTGAACTGTATGTTGAAACGAATTGAGTATGGGGTTTAAGCTTATTTTTTCATTTAGGGCTTGCTCTAAAGACAATGAAAACCGTTCAAATAATTCGGGTTTGTCATAATCATGAAAGCTATCTACTATCTCATCTGCAAGTCTTACAAAACCATATATGTTATAAATGTCTTGGCGTATTTCAGAAGATAACATACGTGTAGCAAGTGAAAAGGAAGTACTGTAGGTTTCTGTAACCTGTTTGCTACAATGTGCTGAAATTTGATCAAATAGATTTTTCATAACGGTTTCAACCCTGCTACTAGTGTTTAAATATCGTAATTTTTTGTTTAATCATCAATAAACATCTACGCGAGATGATTGGATAAATCGTAAATCGTTGAAAAAGTTTTAATTCTTGGATATTTTTTTGTTTCAACAAATTGGGTCTGGATACCTGTTATCCAAAGCTCTGAACCATCTTTTTTTAGAATGTTTTCGGTAAAGTGATCTAAATAATCATGGATTAGATCTCTGTTAGGCTCAATTGTAAAACAGGACACAAAAAACAAATTACCGTCCTGATCTAATAAGTTGGAAAGACTTTCAGTAGGCACAGATTGTCCGAGGAAAATAGTTTTGTAACCATGGTTAAGGATCTCATAATTGAGAAAGAGTAGGCCTAATTCATGTATTTCATTGTTCGGAAGGAATAATATAAAAACCTTGTCTTTTTTGAGTGCAGGTCTGTTTTGAATTTTATCGCTTAAAAAATGAATTTTCTGCTTAATAAGACTTGTGATAAAGTGCTCGTGAGAAGGGCTGATGGAGTTGGTCTGCCACAGTACGCCTAGTTCTACCATAAGCGGATTGAAGATCGATTGGAAAATTTCAGAAAAAGTGAGCTTTTCCATCAATTCGTCAAAAGTTTTTGTGAACAATTGCTGGTCAAAATTTATCATGGCCAGCTTAAACAAACCGAGTGACCAATCGTAAGGGCTTTTGCGAAGGGTGATGTTATGAACCAAATGATTAATTTCGTCCATCTCCAATTTGGCAATTTTAGAAATTTTGAAACCGTTGTTATACAGCAAGGATACGTTTAAAAGCTTTTGAAGGTTCTCCAAATTGTACATTCGAATATTGGTGTCGGTACGCTCAGGCTGAAAAAGGCTGTATCTCTTTTCCCAAATACGGATCGTATGCGCTTTGATTCCCGAAAGGTGTTCGAGATTTTTTATGCTAAAACTGCTTTTGACGCGATCCAACTGTTTAACTTTTGTATATAAAAGATTAAACAATATTACAAAAAAAAAGGAATAAAACAAAAAAGGGAAGTGCGCACGAGAGGAATCGAACCTCCACGGGATTTAACTCCCACTAGGCCCTCAACCTAGCGCGTCTACCAGTTCCGCCACGTGCGCTTGAGGGGATTGGTGACTTGGCTGGGGCTCGAACCCAGGACCCTCTCCTTAAAAGGGAGATGCTCTACCAACTGAGCTACCAAGTCGATGTGATTTGGCTGGGGCTCGAACCCAGGACCCTCTCCTTAAAAGGGAGATGCTCTACCAACTGAGCTACCAAATCGTTTTTGGTTTGATGGCTGCAAATATAGGTTCATTTGTAGGATTATTCAAAGTTTAAATTACCTTAAATTTGTAACGATTCTATGAACAATCAATCAAAAATTGAGGCAAATTCAATGGGTACAATTGTGTTGCTCGGCTATATGGGTAGCGGAAAATCAACTGTCGGACGTCTTTTGTCAAAGCGATTAGATTTACCGTTTATTGACTTAGATGAGTATATCGAAAACAAGTTAGGTGCTTCTGTTCCTGAAATATTTTCATCGAAAGGTGCTGTTTATTTTAGAAAAAAAGAACATGAGTGTCTTCATCAACTATTAAATTCTGATGAGAATCTTGTGTTGTCTTTAGGGGGTGGCGCACCTTGCTATCACAATAATATGGAAGCAATACATTTAGCAACACCCCATACCTTCTTCCTAGCACCTTCTGTCAGTGAACTTTCTGTTCGCCTATTTGAAAAAAGAAAAAACCGCCCTTTGATTTCACATATTCAGTCGGTAGAGGAGATGTCAGAGTTTATTGGTAAACATATTTTTGAGCGAATTCCTTTCTATGAGCAAGCTCAACATACGATACGTAAAGATGCTGATCATCCCGAGATAATGGTCGATGAAATTTTAGCTAAATTAAGTTAGGTAAGCCTCAAATCCCTTGTCAGAATGTATTACCTCTACATGTTCATGAAGACTTGTAGAAAGCGATAATCCTTTAAAATCTGCTTTTACTGGGTAATTTTTATGATTTCTATCGATGAGAACTGCTGTCTTAAAACGCTTTAAGGGTACTTCTAAAAAATGACGTATGCCATATGCAAGTGTTTTTCCTGAATTGAGTACGTCGTCAATCAGTACTATAGATTTGTCACGATAATCAGAAGCTTTTAGTGAAGTGCTTATGGACTCAAGAGGTGTTTTTTTGTTGATATTCACTTGACAACACACCACTTTGATAGGAGTAATTTCAGTGAGAACTCGTGCAATTTCTTCTGCAAGCTTAAATCCACTAGACATAATTCCCGCAACAACAATTTCATCAACGTCAGTGTTTGACTCATGAATTTGAAAGGCAATTCTTCTGATACGGAGAGCCGATTGATCGGCAGTCAAAATACAATTTTTAGCCATGTTCAAATATAAGAATTATGCTTCGTTGTCTTCTAAGAAATCCAACAGGTCTCTTCGATTTTTTTTACGAGGTCTACCACCTCCTTCAACTCGAGACATAGATTGTTGTTCAGCGATTTGCAAACGTGCATCACGGACTTCTTGAGGAGTGATGTCTTTTGCATATTGCTCTACAAGTTTAGCACCTACTCTAGATGAAGGAAGTGCTAAGATCTCTATCACGTACTCCATCTGATTCTTTCTGATATGAAGTAAGTCCCCTCCAAATACCTCTCTCGATGATTTGAGAATTTGATTGTCAATTCTGATCTGCCCTTTTTTACAAGCCTGCGCAGCCAGACTGCGACTCTTGTAAAACCGGATGCACCATAAATATTTATCAATACGCAAAGGAAATGTTAAAATAGATTTACAAACCATAAAAATACAAGAAAATTGTATCTTGCCAACCTAATTTTTGAGATGAAAAAATCAAGTATTTTTTTTCTTGTCCTTCTCAGTGTTACTCTGATTTACTGCGAAGACACCAACAGAACCACAGCCGAACCCCCCAGAGACTTGGTAGAGCAACGCACGGTTGATAATGACTCATTACTTTGGTTTCTCAACAACCACTATTACAATTACGAGGAATTTGAGTCCGCAACTTCGGATGAGCGTGTTGAGTTTGTCTTTAATGCTGTCGAGGACACAGGAAAGACCCCGCTTATCGATGATGTGACCGAGCATGTTGTTCAAGTGAAAGATCCTAATGGTGAATTTGTCGATCACACTATGTATGTACTTAACATTCGTGACGGAGTAGGAGCCTCTCCAACCATAGCAGATTCTGTTTATGTAACTTATAAAGGTATGTTACTTGATGGTACTGTGTTTGACCAAAGCAAAACCCAAATTTGGTTTGATGGATTGGGCATTGTCCGTGGCTTTGGTGCAGCTATGCCTTTTTTAGAACGTGGTACTTATTTAAAAAACCCTAATACCGGAGTGGTTGATTTTGATGGATTTGGCTCCATCGCTTTTTTTATGCCCTCAGCTTTGGGATACTACAATACCCCCTCAGGAGTTATCGCACCTTATTCGCCTTTAGTATTTGCGGTTGATTTATATACATTTGCTGTCAGTGATCATGACGGCGATTCAGTGCCAACCATAGACGAAGACCTTAATAACAATCACTATTTTGCCGAAGAGGAGGACGATACCGACGGAGACGGTGTTCCTAACTACCTAGACACTGATGATGACGGGGATGGTGAGCTTACAATCAACGAATATGATGTAAACGGAGATGGCACTCCAGATGACACGGACGGAGACGGCATTCCAGATTACCTAGATGCCGACTGATTTATTTAGAATTACTTTCTCGCAACAGCGCGCATAGCAGCTTGTACAATGGCTTCGGCATTGAGGCCATATTTGTCCATCAGCTGAGCGGGAGTTCCAGACTCACCAAAGGTGTCTTGAGTCGCTACAAACTCTTGTAGAGTAGGTGCATGCTGGGACAAAGTACGTGCAATGCTCTCGCCTAATCCTCCTAGAAAATTGTGTTCTTCACAACTAACAACTGCGCCTGTCTTTTGAGCAGACGACACAACCAATTCTTCGTCTAACGGTTTGATGGTGTGTATGTTGATCACTTCTGCAGAGATTCCAGATTCTGCCAAAGTTTGTGCGGCCTCTAAAGCTTCCCAAACCAAGTGACCAGTAGCAAAGAGGCTTACATCGGTTCCTTCTTGCAGTAAGATACCTTTTCCAATTTCGAAAGACTGATTCTCTGGCGTAAAATTGGGTACTTTGGGACGTCCAAATCGTAAGTATACTGGACCATTGTGTTTAGCAATCGCAATGGTTGCTGCTTTGGTTTGGTTAAAGTCACAAGTATTGATGACGGTCATCCCTGGTAACATTTTCATCAATCCGATGTCTTCTAGTATCTGGTGGGTAGCTCCATCTTCTCCCAAAGTCACACCTGCGTGAGATGCGCATATTTTGACATTTTTATGAGAATAAGCAATGGATTGACGTATTTGATCATAAACCCTACCCGTTGAAAAATTGGCAAAAGTACCAGTAAACGGAATTTTACCGCCTATGGTCATACCAGCAGCCATTCCCATCATATTGGCTTCAGCAATTCCTACTTGAAAAAATCTTTCAGGGTGGTTGTTTTTAAAGGCATCCATCTTTAATGAACCAGTCAAGTCAGCACAAAGAGCTACAACGTTGGGGTTTGTCTTCCCGAGTTCTTCAAGGCCAGCCCCAAATCCTGAACGAGTGTCAATTTTGTCTGTGTAAGTGTATTTTTTCATTGGTTTTGTATCAATAGTCACCTAGTGTGACAGGATTTTGGTTGAGTGCATTTTGGAGTTGTTCATCGTTTGGAGCTTTTCCGTGCCATGCATGGGTATGCATCATAAAGTCGACACCATTACCCATTTCAGTATGAAGCAATACACACACAGGTTTGCCCATACCACTGGCTTTTTTTGCTTGATTCATGCCTTCTATGATTGAAGGAATGTCATTTCCGTTTTCTATTGTGATTACTTCCCATCCAAAAGCAATAAACTTCTCCTTTAAATCCCCCATAGCCAATACATCATCTGTACTGCCATCAATCTGTTTTCCATTTACATCAATCGTTGAAATCAAATTATCAACTTTTTTAGCACCTGCATACATGATGGCTTCCCAGTTTTGCCCTTCCTGAAGTTCTCCATCTCCATGAAGGCTGTAGACTAAATGATTGTCATTATTGAGTTTTTTAGCAGCAGCAGTGCCCAAGGCTACAGACATCCCTTGACCTAGTGACCCAGAGGCAATGCGTACTCCAGGAAGTCCTTCGTGTGTGGTAGGGTGACCCTGGAGGCGTGAATCCAATAAGCGGAAAGTGTTCAGTTCCTCAACTGGAAAAAAACCGCTTCTTGCCAAAACACTGTAGTATACAGGAGATATATGTCCGTTTGACAAGAAGAATACATCCTCACCATGACCGTCCATATCGAAATCTGTGTTGTAATGCATCAATTCTTTGTATAGAACAACAAAAAATTCGGCACAACCCAAAGAGCCTCCAGGGTGACCAGAGTTCACTTTGTGTACCATACGCAAGATGTCTCTGCGTACTTGTTGAACCATTTGTTCGAGTGATTCGAATGTATTCATTTGTAGTTTTTGTTAATGCGCATAAAAATAATACATCATGCTACCCCAAAAAAACTTTTTTGCTTATAATTCCAATTTAGAAATCAACATTTTGTTAAGAAAAATTTTGAGCTAAGTTGGTATGGTTATCTTTGCCATCAAAATGAAATTTACCCGCGAGCATACGGATCCCTCTACACAAGCACGTGCTGCTACCATAACTACAGATCATGGGGTGATACAAACACCCATTTTTATGCCTGTGGGAACCCAGGCTACTGTCAAGGGTGTGCTTCAGAGAGATCTTAAAAATGATGTGAAGCCCGACATTATATTATCGAACACCTATCATTTGTTCTTACGTCCTGGAGTAGATATTTTAGAGCGAGCAGGAGGTATTCATAAGTTTATGAACTGGGATGGTAACATCCTCACAGATAGTGGAGGATATCAGGTTTATTCACTATCCGAAAATCGAAAAATTGAAGAGAATGGGGTGACTTTTCGATCTCATATTGATGGGTCCAAACATTTTTTTACTCCTGAGAAGGCCATTGATATACAGCGATCTATAGGGGCTGATATTATTATGGCTTTTGATGAATGCACTCCGTATCCTTGTGATTACAATTATGCCAAAAATTCTATGCACTTGACCCATCGTTGGCTCGATCGTTGCATGAAACATATGGAAAACACTTCCCCAAAATACGGACATACCCAATACCTCTTTCCTATCGTTCAGGGTAGTACCTACACGGATTTACGCAAGGAATCTGCCAAATACATAGCTGACACCCATGCGGTAGGAAATGCAATTGGAGGTCTTTCTGTAGGAGAGCCAGCTCCAGAAATGTATGAAATGGTGGAGGCTGTTTGCGAAGAATTACCAAAAGATAAACCCCGCTATTTGATGGGAGTTGGAACCCCAATTAACTTGTTAGAAAACATTGCACTTGGTATCGACATGTTCGATTGTGTAATGCCTACAAGAAATGCGCGCAACGGGATGTTGTTTACTGCACATGGTACGATCAACATCAAAAACAAAAAATGGGCAGACGATTATTCTCCTATCGATCCTGAAGGAACCTCTCATGTAGATGTTTATTATTCCAAAGCGTATTTGCGCCATCTCTTTGCGGCCAATGAATTCTTAGGCAAACAAATCGCCACCCTACACAATCTAAGTTTTTATTTATGGTTGGTGCGCGAAGCGAGAAAACATATATTAGCCGGTGACTTTTTAACCTGGAAAAACCAAATGGTTGCTCAAATGGATAAAAGATTGTAGACGAATGATGAAAATCTTAGATCGATATATCGTCTTCAAATATGTGGGTACTTTTCTGACCATGTTGCTTTTGTTTGTACCCATAAGCATCTTGGTAGATTTGTCTCAGAAAATTGATAAATTCAAACAATATGAAGTCCCATCAGAGGAGATTCTATGGCACTACTTCAATTTTGTATGGTTTTTTGGAAATTTATTGTTTCCGATTTTTTTATTTCTATCGGTCATATGGTTTACTTCTAAACTGGCCTCCAATACAGAGGTGATAGCAATCCTTAGTTCTGGTATATCTTTTTACCGTTATTTACGCCCTTTTATGATTGCAGCATCCGTTATTGCAGTGGGTGCTTTTTTGATAGGGCAGTTTATTGTACCCGTAACAAGTAAAAATTTTAATGAATTTGAGTTTAAATATTACAAATCAAATCGAAAAGACAGGCAAACCCACTTGTTGTACAAGCAATTTGGAGAAAATGATTTTGTTTATCTAAGCCAATACAACCCCAAGCGTCAGCTGGGATACAACTTCAGTTATGAGCATTTTCAAGACAATCAATTGATGTACAAAATTACAGCTCAAAACATACGTTGGGTCGAAAAAGACAGTATGTATCGGTTGACAAACTATTTCAAAAGAAGTTTTGATGGAAACAACGAGCTTATTGAGAGCAAACCACGTTTAGATACGCTTTTTGCTTTTACTTTCGAAGACTTATCTCCTCTTGAGTACAAAGCACAGACCTTGACCATGGGTGCTCTTAACCGATTTATTGATCAAGAGCGCGAAAGTGGGAGCCCACTCATAAATAGTCATTTGTTGGTTCGACACAAACGATGGACTCTACCTGTGTCAGCCTTTATATTAACCATTATTGGGGTTTCAGTGGCTTCTTTTAAACGAAGAGGAGGTATTGGTATAAATCTGGCTTTTGGTATTGTGTTGGCATTTATTTATGTTTTCTTTGATAAGATATTTGAAGTGATGGTCGAAAAGGCCAATTTCACAGCTGCACTAGCGGCTTGGTTGCCAAATATTGTTTTTGGTATCCTGTCATTATTATTGTTGCGCTATGCAAAAAGATAAACTTAAGAGTACCCTCCATTTCCACTTTATTGTTTTTATTTTCGGCTTTACAGCTATTTTAGGAAAGCTAATTTCAATAGATGCTTTGTCATTGGTTTGGTATCGAATGAGTATGGCCTCAATTGTTCTAGGTATCGTACTTTGGATTAAAAAAGCCTCTTTTCGAATGACCAACAAACAATTAGCAGTAATGGGTTTGTGTGGATTGTTAATTGCATTGCACTGGATATGTTTTTTTCATGCAATCAAAACATCCAACATCTCTATTACACTCGCAATTTTAGCCTCAGGTGCTTTTGTTACTGCCCTGGTTGAGCCCTTTTTTTACAAAAGGAAATTTATACTCTATGAAATTGTATTAGGCTTTATGGTTGTTATTGGTTTGGCTATTATTTTGGACGCCGAATACACCTATGTTAATGGAATGATTTATGCGGGTTTAGCCATGATTTTCTCAGTGGCCTTTACCTTGATTAACGGGGTTGTTGTTCACCGATCTGATGCGCGGGTCATGTCTTTTTACCAACTGGGTACAGGAGCCATTTTCACAACTCTTTTTTTGAGTGTCTCACATGGTTTTGATGTTGATTTTTTCAGCATCAAAACCTCAGATATTTTATGGTTGGTTTTATTGGCTACCATCTGCACAGCCTATGCTTTTGTAGTTTCCATTTCCGTGATGCGTCATTTGTCTCCATTCTCAGTTATGTTGGGTATAAACATGGAACCAGTGTATGGTATTCTTTTGGCTATGTTGATATTCGGAGATTCTGAGCGAATGGATATCTCATTTTACCTAGGAACAATATTGATTTTAATCTCTGTTATGATCAATGGTGTTTTAAAGTTAAAAAACCCTTCTAAAGATAAAAAATGAGCACACTAAAATGCCTATATTTGTCCAACCAAATGAGGACTACATGGAGTATTTGGATTTTGAACAACCCATACAAGAACTAGAAGCACAACTCGAAAAATGTGCCCTTTTAGGCAATGAAAACGAAATCGATGTAACGACTACGTGTGCCCAAATTGAAGAAAAATTACTTGCCACCAAAAAAGAGATTTATAACAATTTGACTCCTTGGCAAAGGGTTCAAATGTCTCGTCACCCGATGCGTCCATACACTATGGATTACATCAAAGCTATTGCAGGTCAAAGTTTTTTAGAATTGCATGGCGATCGTACGGTAAAAGACGACAAAGCTATGGTTGGAGGGTTTGGTAAAATTGGAAACCAGAGCTTTTTATTCATAGGTCAGCAGAAAGGTTTTAACACCAAAACACGTCAATACAGAAACTTTGGAATGGCCAACCCAGAGGGGTACAGAAAAGCCCTCCGACTGATGAAATCTGCTGAAAAATTTGGCATTCCTGTAGTTTGCTTTGTAGATACTCCTGGAGCTTATCCAGGTCTCGAAGCCGAAGAACGCGGTCAAGGAGAAGCCATCGCGCGCAACATATTAGAGATGTCTCGTCTGAAGACCCCCGTGATCGTTGTTATTATTGGTGAAGGAGCCTCTGGAGGCGCTTTAGGTATTGGAGTTGGTGATCGTGTAATGATGTTAGAAAATACTTGGTATTCTGTAATATCTCCAGAATCTTGCTCGTCGATCCTTTGGCGCAGTTGGGAACACAAAGAAGAGGCTGCGAGTGCCTTAAAACTTACTGCCAAAGACATGAAACGCCTAAAACTTGTCGATAACATCGTTAAAGAGCCACTTGGAGGCGCACATCGTGACCGTCAACAGACTTTTAATACGGTACAGAAATGTATTTTGAAGGCTTATGATGAACTCAAAAACCTTTCTACTGAAGAGATGATTGGATCACGTCAAGACAAGTTTTTCCAAATGGGCGTTTACCAAGAATAGGGTTGGGGTTATAAACAATAATCAGTAACTTATCAACAATTTGGTGTTGGTCTTTTAAGACATACACACAGCTTGTTTTGATTAAATATATCCTAATTTAGGGGTCATGGAAAAGCCGAAATCTGTAAAACAAACTTCCCCAAATACTGGACAGCTCGTCAATATGGAGCTAGGGAAAATACCACCTCAAGCACTCGATTTAGAAGGTGTGGTACTTGGTGCGATGATGATTGACAAAAAAGGAGTTGATACGGTCATAGATATTCTTAGACCTGAATCATTTTATAAGCAATCTCATCAATTTATATTTGAGTCCATGGTGCAATTGTTCAATGACTCAAGCCCGATTGACCTATTGACAGTTTCTACACAATTGCGTAAAAACGCCAAGCTTGATCAAGCAGGAGGAGATTTTTATCTCATTCAACTTACTCAAAAAGTTTCTTCTTCTGCGCACATTGAGTACCATGCTCGTGTGATTCTTCAAAAATACATCCAACGTAGTTTGATCAAAATTTCAAATGAGATTATTGAGAACGCTTACGATGACACCAAAGATGTTTTTGACATGCTCGATGAAGCAGAATCCAAACTCTATGACGTTACTCAAGGCAACATAAAAAAGTCAACTGAATCTGCTCAGAACCTGGTCATTCAAGCAAAGAAAAAAATTGAAGAAATATCAAATAAAGAAGGTCTTTCTGGAGTCGCTTCTGGTTTCTCAGACTTAGACAAACTCACATCAGGTTGGCAACCTAGTGACTTGATTATTGTAGCGGCGCGACCTGGTATGGGAAAAACTGCTTTTACACTTTCGATGGCCCGTAACATCTGCATAGACCATGGTGCTCCGGTTGCTTTTTTCTCCCTCGAAATGTCCTCAGTCCAACTGATCACTAGGCTCATTTCATCAGAAACAGGTTTGTCGTCAGAAAAGTTACGAACCGGAAATCTAGAGGACCATGAATGGAAACAACTCAATGTGAAGGTGACTGCGTTAGAAAATGCACCATTGTTTATCGATGACACACCTTCTCTTTCCATATTCGATTTGCGCGCCAAAGCACGACGCCTTTCTTCTCAATATGGAATCAAATTGATCGTAGTTGATTATCTTCAACTTATGACCACAGGTTATTCATCTAACAAGTCAGGTAATAGGGAACAAGAAATATCTATGATCTCACGTAACCTGAAAGCCTTAGCTAAAGAACTTGACATTCCTGTCATTGCGTTATCTCAGTTATCAAGAGCTGTTGAAACACGCGGTGGAAGCAAGCGCCCATTGTTGTCTGACTTGCGTGAGTCAGGAGCCATTGAACAAGATGCGGACATTGTTTCCTTTATTTATCGCCCTGAGTATTACAAAATTGACGAATGGGACGATGAGGAACGAACCCCCTCTGCAGGTCAAGCTGAATTTATCGTTGCTAAACATCGAAATGGAGGGCTTAGCAATATTCGATTAAAGTTTGTAGGGTCACTTGGTAAATTTGAAAACCTTGATGCATTTGATGCACCTATCGAATTTCAATCCAAAATCAATCAAGAAAACGACAACCCCTTTGATGGACCTCGGATAGATCCAAAAGATGCTTTTGGAAATGATGATGGCGTTCCTTTCTAAAACAAAAAAAACCCGCTGAAAAGCGGGTTTAGTTTTATGAGTTAAATAGTTTCTCTATTTTACTTTCTCAACTACGGCAGTGAAAGCCTCTGGGTGATTCATGGCCAAATCGGCTAACACCTTTCTGTTGAGTTCAATTTTGTTGGCTTTAACCTTTCCCATAAACTCTGAGTAAGACATGCCATGCAAACGCGCACCTGCATTGATACGTGTGATCCAAAGGGCGCGGAAAGTGCGTTTTTTGGCACGTCGGTCACGATAAGCATATTGTAATCCTTTTTCAACGGCATTTTTAGCTACCGTCCATACATTCTTTCTACGACCAAAGTATCCTTTGGCTTGTTTAAGAATTTTCTTTCTTCGGGCCCTAGAGGCCACAGCATTTACTGATCTAGGCATTTTTAATTAATTTTTTGAGGAAGGTGGCTTTCAAAGCACTTTCTTTACCCGCCCCAGGGTTATACACCAATTTTTACTTCAATCGAAGTTGTTGTTTTACGTTGTCGGCATCAGACTCGTGAACCAATGTAGCATGTGTTAACTTGAGCTTACGTTTTTTTGACTTTTTTGTCAAAATGTGACTCTTAAATGCATGCTTACGCTTGATTTTTCCTGAACCTGTGAGTTTAAATCGCTTTTTTGCGCTCGATTTCGTTTTTTGTTTAGGCATTCGACTCGCTTTTAATTAATTTATTTTTTCGGATTGATTAACATAATCATCCGTTTTCCTTCCAATTTTGGCAATTGTTCTACCTTTCCATAGGGTTCAAGCTCTTGTGCTAATCTCAGCAACAAAATCTGCCCTTGTTCTTTGAAAATAATAGATCTACCTTTAAAAAAGACAAAAGCTTTTAATTTAGCTCCTTCTTCTAAGAACTTAATGGCATGCTTTTTCTTGAATTCGTAGTCATGCTCATCTGTTTGTGGTCCAAACCTAATTTCTTTTAGAACAATCTTTGAAGCTTTTGCTTTGAGTACTTTGTCTCTTTTCTTTTGTTCGTAGAGAAACTTTTTATAGTCAATGATCTTACAAACAGGTGGATTGGCATTTGGTGAAATTTCTACCAGATCCAGTTCTAATTCGGCTGCAAACTCTTTGGCCTTCGCCAAAGGATAAACACCCATCTCAACATTATCACCAACCAATCGAACCTCACGTGCCAAAATCTTTTCGTTGATTTTGTGTGGGTCTTCTTTAATGATGCGGGCAGGTCCTCTGCTCCTTCTTCTCCGTATTGCGATAACGCGAATTTTTAAGGTTCAAATGTTTTTAATTCTTGATCAACGACTCCTTGGAGAAGTGATACAAACTCAGACACTGGCATACTGCCGTGATCTTTGCCTCCGTGTTCCCGAACCGAAACCATATTTTGATGAGCCTCTTGTTCTCCTACGACAATCATGTAGGGTACTTTACTTACTTCTGACTCACGTATTTTTTTACCGATGGTTTCATTTCGGTTATCCACGAGGGCGCGAATTTCGGCATTTTCCAATAATTCTGAAACTTTTTTAGCGTATTTTTCATGTTTCTCACTCACACACAAGATGTTAACTTGTTTTGGTGTAAGCCATAAAGGAAAATTTCCTCCAGTATGCTCTAAAAGAATCGCAACAAATCGTTCCATACTGCCAAATGGAGCACGGTGTATCATTATCGGTCGGTGAAACTCGTTATCGCTCCCCTTGTAGCTTAAATCGAATCGCTCAGGAAGGTTATAGTCAACCTGAATGGTTCCGAGCTGCCAACTTCTGCCTAATGCATCTTTGACCATAAAATCGAGTTTTGGTCCGTAAAATGCAGCTTCGCCAGTTTCAATAACATAATTCAACCCCTTCTCTTGAGCAGCATTGATGATGGCTTTTTCTGCTTTGTCCCAATTTTCAGTATTTCCAATGTATTTCTCTGGTTTTTCTGGATCTCTTAAAGAAACTTGTGCTGTAAAGTCTTCAAAACCAAGTGACCCAAACACATACAATACCAAATCGATCACTGCTTTGAACTCTTCGTTTAATTGTTCGGGAGTACAAAAGATATGTGCGTCATCTTGGGTAAATCCTCTCACACGGGTAAGACCATGCAGCTCTCCACTCTGCTCGTATCTATAGACGGTCCCAAATTCTGCGTACCGTATTGGAAGGTCACGGTAGCTCATGTTACTTGATGCGTATATTTCGCAATGATGAGGGCAATTCATAGGTTTTAGCAAAAACTCCTCATCATCTGCAGGTGTTTTGATGGGTTGAAAACTGTCGGCACCATATTTTTCATAGTGTCCAGAAGTGACATACAAGTCTTTATGTCCGATATGAGGAGAAACTACTTGCTCATAACCGGCTTTACGCTGTGCTTCTTTTAAAAATTGTTCTAATCGCTCTCTAAGTGCTGCTCCTTTTGGCAACCATAGAGGTAAACCTTGACCAACTTTTTTAGAAAAGGTAAAGAGCCCTAATTCGGCACCCAATTTTCTATGATCCCTTTTTTTAGCTTCCTCTAGCATGTTCAGGTATTCGGTCAGCAATTTTTGCTTAGGAAATGAAATGCCATAAATTCGAGTTAGCTGGGTATTACTTTCATCTCCTCGCCAATAAGCACCTGCAATATTTGTCAACTTAACCGCCTTGACGAAACCTGTATGAGGCAAATGACCTCCACGACACAAATCCGTGAAATCAGAATGATCACAAAAAGTGATGCTTCCATCCTCAAGGTTTTCTATCAATTCGACTTTGTAGCTGTTTTTTTGATCGGTATAATGCGCCAACGCATCGGATTTAGAGATAGATCGTAATACAAATGGATGTTTCTCACGAGCAATTTCCAACATGCGTTTTTCAAGCAAGCCAAAATCTTTTTCAGTGACTGTATGATCACCTGGGTCTATGTCATAATAGAAGCCATTTTCGATAGCGGGACCTATGGTAAGTTGAATTCCAGGATATTGCTCCTCTAGGGCTTGAGCTAATATGTGTGCAGAAGAATGCCAAAAAGCTTGTTTTCCTTCTTTTTGGTCCCAAGTGTATAAAACCAAATCACCATTCTCTACCAACGGAGTGTTTGCTTCAACAGTTTTATCGTTATAGGCGGCAGACAGTACATTGCGTGCGAGTCCGCTACTTATAGATTCCGCGATTTCCATCGGAGTTGTGCCGCTTGACACTTTCATTACAGCCCCATCGGGCAATTTCACTTCGATCATATTTGAAAATAATCTTGACAAAGATAATAGGATTGTAGGCAGCTACAAGTACAAACTTTAGTTTTCATTAAAGAAACCTTTAACGAGTAAAGCAATTCCTTTAAAGCCAAAATAAATGGCTCCAAAACACAAACCAATCCCCAACACTAATACGGGTATAAAAAGTGGGTGTTCTTCGTTTTTAAGCGATGAAGAATAAATGACAGGTCCAGTAAAGGCCATGACTAGAGCCACAAAAAGACGTTGCAAGCCTTTAAAAAGCAATTCTTTATTCATGATTTTTTATTTTTAAGACTGCGCGCACACTGCCGTGCTCTTCAAGTAGTGCTTTTGCTTGTTCTTTGTTTACTCCCAACGATCCAACAATCATTTGGACACCTCTTTCGATGAGCTTTTGATTGCTTAATTGCATGTCAATCATCCTGTTGCCTTGCACATGACCCAGTTTTATCATGAGTGTTGAAGAGAGGGTGTTAAGTATCATTTTTTGAGCTGTTCCTGCCTTCATGCGTGAGCTTCCAGTGATAACTTCAGGTCCGACCTCTGGAACAATTGGGTAGCGTGCGGTTTTTGTAAGAGGACTACCTGGATTACAGCTTACACATGCTGTCAGTATGTTGTGTTCATTGCAAGCTTCTAGTGTTCCTACGACATATGGCGTAGTGCCCGATGCGGCAATGCCAACCACATTGTCATTTGAGTTAATGTTATATGTCTCCAGGTCTTTCCATCCTTGGGTGCGGTTGTCTTCGGCACCCTCAACAGCTTGTCTAATGGCATGATCACCTCCTGCAATAAGGCCTACCACAAGTCCTGGGTCAATACCAAATGTGGGAGGACATTCAGAAGCATCTAAGATACCCAACCGACCACTTGTGCCTGCCCCTACATAAAATAACCGACCACCCGCCTGCATTCTAGGTAGAACTGCTTCGATAAAAGCAGAAATTTCAGGAAGTATTGCTTGAACAGCATGAGCTACTTTTTGGTCTTCCGTATTGATGATTTCGACCAAATCCCGAATGTTAAGATTTTCTAGGTTGTCGTAGTGCGACGAGGATTCTGTGATTTTTTTAAACCCCATACACAAAAATAGCTATTCGGCTGTAAATGGAACTGAGCTATGCTCAACCACTCGAAAATAACCAAGTGCAGGGTTGTCAGAGTTTGTTTGATTGGTGACGTTTCCCTTAAGTGAAGAAGTTGCTGTTGCAAAAGGTCCACCACCGCTTTGGCCACTATGGCTTAACAAAATCTGCATGTAATTGAAAAAAGCTTCATCAATACCAATCATACGGATGTCTACTTCCGTGTTTTTTGGAAAAAACTTATCATAAAAATATGAGAAAGAGAAACTTTGACCATCGTAAAATCGATCGCGAGTCACAAATAAATTGTTGTAACCAAAATCAAAAAGATAATAGTTTCCTAAGCCCTCTAGATCCGTGAAAGTTACTATTACTTCAGTTTCGTCACCACTAAAAAGCTGTCCGTCTCCTTGGACGGCAGACTCAAAAAATCCTGACAATACCAGCTCTTCGGTGGAGCTGTAAATTTGGTTGTCATATTCTATTTCTAGTTTATAAGAAGTGTTTTCACTTAGGTTGGAAATGTCTACCGTGTATTTTCCGGGCTCAGACTCCTCAGCTAATACCGGACCATTTTGGGTATTTAGTGTAACAATTGCATCAGTGGCTTTGGTAATGTCTTCGGCATAAAAATCCGATGTAAGACTTAAGTAAGCGACAAGTTTACCTTCCGTTCCTCCAACAGGTCGACTGAGCTCCGCATCAACCACAAGTTGAACAGGACCTTGTTGTAGCTCGATGTCTACGACATCTTCACATCCGACGGATATTAACACTAAGAAAATAAACCACTTTTTCATCACCAATCAATTCTGTATGTAACGGCAGGAACGATTCCAAAAATAGAAAATCGTACCGCTTCGTTTCGCATGTTTTCTTTGTTTTGGCGGAAACTTATGCTCGCAGCATTTCTTCGGTTGTATACATTGTAAATTCCAAAAATCCAATGACTTTGTTTTTTCGCACCTACTTTATTAGCAGGTTTTAAAGTAGCGGATATGTCGAGTCTGTGATAGTCAGGTAGCCTACTACCATTTCGTAAACCATAATTGGGTACTCTAAGTCCAGAAAAAGAATATTGCCCATCAGGATAGGTGGTGGGTTGACCACTTTGATAAATCAAATTGGTATTAAACGACCACTTAGTGTTGAGTATAAAACTTGCATTGATGCTTAGATCATGTCTTTTGTCATATGGATTGGCATACCATTCGCCTTTGTTGATGCCAGGATCTCCCAAGTTGATTCCTTTGGTTTGCTGTTCTGATTTACTCCAAGTATAAGCTAACCAACTTTTAAACCTACCACTCGATTTTTTAATAAGGAATTCTAATCCGTAAGCTCGACCTTCTCCTGCCAATGTGACTTGCTCAACGGCATCATTTGCTACTAAATCAGCACCATCAACATAGTCTAGCCTATTGTTTATGTTTTTGTAAAATGATTCAATTTGAAAATCGATATCGTTTTTGGATGTCGAAAAATATCCTATTGCCCATTGGTCGAGCTGTTGGGGTTTTAGGTGAGGTCCACTAGGTGCCCATACATCAAGCGGGGTAGGGGAGCTGGTGTTCGAGATAAGGTGTAGGTATTGATTGAGTCGATTGTAACTAAGTTTTAAGGCGCTGTTTTGAAAAGCATAAGAAATTGTAACTCGAGGTTCGAGATGTGTATAGGTAGCCGAGCTAGCTTTGCTGTTGAAAGTTCCTGAAACGATTCCTTTTTGGTATACGCCCAATAAGCTGTCGTAAATGGTTGGTAAGTTGTCTACGTATTTATTGAGCCCTTTTTGGCCAGGACGTGTGTAGTGGTTTAGTCTTAAGCCGTATTGTAGCGCCAGATTTTCAGACAGATTGTGAGAAACGTCTACATACAACGCGTTTTCTAAAGCATATTTTTCTTGAAGTTGCTCTTGGAGGATTCCAGAATCTGGTCGAGCGGGTTCTATGTAGCCAGGGTTGAAACTGTAATAGGTGGATTGTAGTCCAAAATCAAATTTGATTTGCTCGTTAGCAAAGTAACTCAAGTCATACTTAAGGTTGGTGTTTTTTATGCCCGAGTTCCAATCAAAACCAGCAAAATCAAGTAAAAGACCATAATAATAATCACTGTAGATGATGGATAAATTGCTAAAAAGACGATCAGAAAAAAGATGATTCCATCTGAGATTAAATACGGCATTGCCATAAGTGTTCACAAAACTTCCGTCAACATCAAATACATCCCTCCCAAAATATCCCGATAAAAACAACTTGTTGTTCCTGTTTATTGGGAAGCTGATTTTGGTGTTTAAGTCATAGAAATAAGCGCTGTTTGGGTTGTCTGTCGCTTTCAGGAACAAATGAGCATAGGTTCCTCTTCCTCCGACCAAAAAGCTCCCTTTTCCGATAGGTCCTTCAGCAAGCAACCGACTTGACACCAATCCAATTCCGCCGCTGAGTTTAAAGTCTTCTTTGTTACCTTCTTTTTGGTAGATGTCCAAGACTGAGGAAATCCGACCCCCATACTTTGCGGGTATACCCCCTTTAAACAGTCTAAGGTCTTTAATGGCATCTGAGTTAAAAACAGAAAAGAAACCAAACAAATGTGAAGAATTGTAAATGGTTGCTTCATCGAGAAGGATTAGATTTTGGTCTGCAGCTCCACCTCTTACATTAAAACCCGAAGAACCTTCGCCAGCACTTGTCACTCCAGGTAATAGTTGGATGGTTTTTAACACATCGGGTTCGCCAAACACAACGGGTGTTTGTTGTATGGTGCTCGCCGATAGTCTGTTGATGCTCATCTCAGGTTTTTTGATATTGATGCGTTCAATATCTTTTGTAACGATTATTTCGTCTAGTTCTTCGGAAGCAGCTGATAATAGGATGTTTCGTTTGCTGTTTTGTTTTGCTGAAACAGTTAAGGTCTGGGTTTGGTAGCCTAAGTATTGGACTACTAGGCTGTAATCACCTTCAGGAACAGTTAAAGAATAAAAACCATATGCATTGGTAACAGCCCCTGTATTGAGTTCGGATATTAGTAAGGTGACTCCAATAAGGGTTTCACCTGTGTCGGCATCTAACACGTCACCACTAATTGTATGGCGGTTTTGAGAATGTCCCCAAAAGGCAATAGAAAGTAATAAGAATACACCCCAATGGCGCATTGGCATAACAATTTTTACCAAATATACGAATATGATTGTCAACGTAAAACAGAATGCCTTAACAATCTGTCTAACTTACTTTAAGACAAGGCTTTATCTAGGTTGGTTTTGACGGCATTCAAAAACTCCTGAGTAGAGAGGTAGTGCTCACGAGTCATTTTATCTCCATGAATCAACAGAGCTAAGTCTTTAGTCATCTGGCCACTTTCAACGGTTTGTATGCAAACTGCTTCTAGCGTTTCACAAAAAAGAGCCAATGCCTTGTTCTCATCAAGCTTAGCACGGTGCGCCAGGCCACGAGTCCATGCGAATATGGACGCAATAGAATTCGTAGAAGTTTCTTTTCCTTGTTGATGCTGTCGATAATGACGTGTTACCGTTCCATGCGCAGCTTCTGCTTCCATTACCTCACCATCTGGTGTGACTAGAGTAGAGGTCATAAGTCCTAAAGATCCAAACCCTTGAGCTACAGTGTCAGACTGAACGTCACCGTCGTAGTTTTTACAAGCCCACACGAAGCCACCATTCCATTTCATCGCAGCAGCGACCATATCATCGATCAATCTGTGTTCGTATGTAATGCCAGCAGCCTCAAATTGGTCTTTGAATTCGTTTTGGAAAACCTCCTCAAAGATGTCTTTAAAACGACCATCATAAGCCTTCATAATGGTGTTTTTAGTACTTAGATATAATGGCCATCCTTTGCTAAGAGCACGGTTCATACAAGATCGTGCAAAACCATATATAGATGAGTCAATGTTGTACATGCTCATCGCCACACCACCTTCTTGAAATTGATAAACCTCCCAAGATTGAGCTGGGCTTCCGTCTTCAGGTGTGAAAGTCATTGTAAGTTTCCCTTTACCTGTAATGACGGTGTCTGTAGCTTTGTATTGATCTCCAAAAGCATGACGACCAATACATATTGGTTTGGTCCAGCCCTGAACATACCTAGGTACATTACTCATAATAATAGGCTCACGAAACACAGTTCCACCCACAATGTTTCGGATGGTTCCGTTGGGGGAACGCCACATTTTTTTGAGGTCAAATTCGGTCACTCGATTTTCGTCAGGTGTAATGGTAGCGCACTTAATGCCTACCTTGTGTTTTTTGACCGCTTCAGCAGCATCAATTGTTACTTGATCATCTGTTTCGTCTCGATGTTCAAGTCCTAAATCATAATATTCAATGTCCAAATCTAAGTATGGTAATATGAGTTGGTCTTTAATAAACTTCCAGATAATTCGGGTCATTTCGTCCCCATCCATTTCAACTACCGGATTAGCTACTTGAATTTTGGCCATAATTATGATTTTTATTGGTCGGCAAATATACAACCGACAAAGAGATTGACACAGTTTGTCACTAATAATTTTATATTGTTGATGAATTGTTATTTTTTAGTTATTTTAATTGTTTTTCATGTAAATCAACAAGTGCTTTTTTTGCAGCTTTTGAGAGTCTTTTGATTTTTTTTTCATTGAGAAGCGCTGCAGGAAAACATTTATGCTCACACCAATAAACCAATCGTAAGGGACGCCGCTTGTATGTATAAGATTTTTGGTGCTTTCCCGAATGGTGTTGCCAAATCCTTCTCCCAATATTAGTGGTTGCTCCTGTATAGTAGCTTCCGTCTGAACATTCTAGTATGTAACTCCACGATTTTTTCATGGTTAAAACTCAGGGACATCAAATTTACTAAGAATCAACCTATATTGTGTGTTATCTAGAATCAAAAAAAAAACCCCCTATTAAACAATAGAGGGTCTTTAACACGTATTGGATGTTAATTTTTACGTTCCTTGATGCGCGCTTTTTTACCGCGCAACTCACGGAAGTAAAAAATTCTTGAGCGGCGTACTTTGCCGCGACTG
>JADHML010000014.1 GCA_016780065.1 Flavobacteriaceae bacterium | reverse complement strand
TACAACACATAATCTAAGTATTGAATTTCTGCAATAGGTCGTAAACCTCTCAAAGCCATCCCAATACCTTCTCCAATAATAGTTGCTTCACGAATTCCACGATCAGCTACACGATGAACACCAAATTTTTCCTGAAGACCCTCTAATCCTTGATTCACATCTCCGATTTTACCTGAGTCTTCCCCAAATATCAGTAAGTTTTTATGCTTATTTAATAAAGCCTCAAAATTTTCACGCAGCAAGATTCTACCGTCACTCCTTTTGGGTGTGTCAGAGTATGTTGGGTCTATTTGATCCACACCTAGAGAAGAGGTGGAAAATTCGTTATAGAGTTTGGCGCTAAATTTGGGTTGGGTTTTATCAATGTATTTTTCAAGCCACTCGTTAAGCGAATGAAACTGTTGAGATTGATTTCGAATCGACAAACGAAGTGCCTTTCGTGCTGCATTGGTGATTTTCTTTCTGCTAGGAGCTTTATCCTTTGTCAATTGTTGAGAGAGTTTGACAATCATTGAGTTGTCAAAGGACTGCAACAAGGATGTGAGTTCTTTTGCTTCATCTTGAATGGGTACAAGACTCGATAGCCAAGCATTGTTTTTGGCCTCTTTTGCTGTTTCCTTGGCGTCTGCCTCTATTTCATCTAGCTCATCAGAAGTTGCTAATTTAGCGTGTAATATCCAGTTTTTGAACTGAAGGTTGCAATCATATTCTTGCTCCCATTCTAAACGTTCTTTGGTTTTGTACCTTTCATGTGACCCTGAAGTCGAATGTCCGAGAGGCTGAGTAAGCTCTGTAACATGAACCAAAACCGGAATATGATGGATACGGGCAAGTTGAGAGGCTTTTTGGTAAACATCAATCAGCGCAGCATAGTCCCAACCTTTTACTTCAAATATTTCGAAGCCTTTTTTTGAAGCAGTTCTTTTAAACCCAGACAAGGCTTCTGAAATACTTTCTTTGGTTGTTTGGAAACTGTTGTCAACCGAAATGCCATAACCGTCATCCCATACACTTATAACCATTGGGGTTTGATGGACCCCAGCGGCATTGATAGACTCAAAAAACAAACCTTCGCTCGTGCTGGCATTCCCAATGGTTCCCCATGCGACCTCATTTCCATTGGTTGAAAACTTAGGGTTGGCAAATTGTGATTCCTCACGATATAATTTCGAAGCCATTGCTAAACCTACCAGCCTTGGCATTTGAGCAGCAGTACACGATACGTCAGAACTAGAGTTATAACGATCTGTTTGGGACAACCAATTCCCGTCTGTATCTAATAAATCTGTGTTAAAATGTCCGCCCATCTGACGTCCTGCAGACATGGGTTCTGCATCCGGGTCTGTATGAGCATAAAGCCCCGCAAATAATTGTTGTGGAGTTAGAAGCCCTAAGGCCATCATGAAAGTTTGATCTCTATAGTAACCCGACCTAAAATCTCCTTTTTCAAATGCTTTGGCCATAGCAAGTTGGGGGAGCTCCTTGCCGTCACCAAAAATTCCAAATTTTGCTTTCCCAGTTAACACCTCTTTTCTTCCCAATAGGCTTAGGGCGCGGCTCAACGAGGCAATCTTAAAATCGTCTAATACCTCTTTTTTAAAAGAATCAAAAGATATTTTGGATGTAAGTTCTTTAATCATAGGGACTCAAAAGCAGTGCAAATTTACAAAAATTCAAACTGCAATCCCAATCTGGATAGATCTGACTAAAACCATGTGCGTGAAAACAACCCAAATAACTCCTCTGGATCGGCTGTAAGTGTAAAACGAATCTTAGAAGAGTAATTATTTGCACTCACTTCCCATCCAAGGTTCGAGTACACAGGAAAATAGAGCTGAAAATAATTCTGAATCAAATTGACCCCTAAACCAGAATCATAAATAAACTCCTCTTGGGATTTTTTGTTTTTGATCAATCCAACATCGGCATATACCTCTAAAGCACGCCATATGGTACTGTTTAAATTGGTTATAAGCATCCAATGATCTGCCTTATCTGTTTTTAAAAAAGATTTAAACCCGCCTTCTGCCATGACAAATTGTTGGCTATAAAATCCCGTTTGTTCAGATCTTCCAAACAAATTATAGCTAAAAGCGTAGTCATTGACTCTCGACACCCCAAAATTGTAAAAATCTCTCTGTTTATTATTTAGAAAAACCCCTCCGAAGAATCGAATATAGACCTGTTTGGCTTGTCTATAAAATTTACGATATGTGTATGAGAGATTTAATTTTGAAAATTCTCCACTGACTTGGATTTGAGAAAAGAAAGATTGTGTCAAAGCGCTGCTGTAATTGCTTTTCACATAATTCACTTCAAACAAATTAAAATCGGTTAAATCTGACTGATCTTTGGTGCGCTCTCGATTCAAGAAAACATAGCGAAGCCCAACAGAAGATCTTCTGTTGTCACTAATTCCATATGGGCGAAAATACCAATTAACCACAGGAGAAAACCTGTAATACCTTACGTTGGGAGCATAATGATATGATTCAAAGGAAACCCCATAGGTTGTTTGACTTAGTGATTGCTGTTGATAAAACCTTTTTTGATATAGTTGAATCTTCCCGTTTAATGTATTTGTTTTAGTGGAGAATTGAGGCGAAATACTAAAAAAGAATGGGTGTTTCATCGCAAGTCCATTATTTAGCATCAATCCGGGTTGAAGTCCATCATAAGCATTAAAACTCAAATCAGGAACCACAAACCATTGATTGTGATGACTGGTAGGGAGGTCCTCGAATAAACGAACTTTCAAATTTCTCAGAGATCTGGAGCCATTCGTCTTAAGATTGTTATTGTTGAGATTCACTTCTACAATATCTCGATCAGCATTGATAACAATTTTGTCAGCAAATTGGTTTTCTACACGAAGGTTTTGTGATGACAACCCGCCAGGCAACCACATTGAATGAACCAATGAATCTCCTTTAAGCAGGGCTACAGGTATTGGTGTGCTAGATGTTGAACTATTGATGATTTTGTAAATGGTTTCTCTAGAATCTACCTGATCTGCTTTAACTGAGTAGTCATTTAATTTGTATTCGAAAAGATATTTATCAAAGTACCATGAAGCACGGCCCATTGTTTTGTTTAAAACGATATTTTCAAAGGATATATCTTCAAGAATTTTGTTTGAATTTTGAAAAAAATATGACTGAATACAATCATCAACCACATTTGAGCCTTCGGAACTTTGTAAGATTTTGAGCCCTAATCCAACTTTGGTAGGATTGGTAATTTTTCGATTATATTTTGAAAGTTTGTTGTTAGGCGTATTTAAGGGTTGACTGACATTCTGGCGAGCTGCAAAGCTTGCAAGTAAAAAATAACGATCGTTAAATGTTGCTTTTGATAATCCGTAATTGCGAAACCCAGGGATTTTGTCAAAGTTTCCAATCAGTTTCAAATCCTTATGGTAATTTTCTATGTATCTCATAAACAAATACTGAGCCAGTCCATCCACACGCCAAGGTTCGTTCCGATAGGCACCAAGGCTGTTCTCCCTTACCATTGAAAAAATAAGGGTTTTAGCCATTTTAAGAGTTAATATTTGATGAGGGGGTAAGGGTTTTAAAGTGTCGTAAAGCAAGTCGATTCCGACAATAGGGTGATTTTCATATTGATCGGACTGAAGCAGCCATGTTTTTGATTCATTTAGAGGAAAATAATTACTTACAAAATCGATCAATTCATCAATGTTTTTTTCCGCATCAAGCAAGTGTGTTTTTTTGTCAGCTAGGTCTGTGATAAATTCTAGCTTTCTTACATTAAGAGAGTCAAACTTAGAATGATGATTTAAAACGAATGGAATTTTCTTTGTATTCTTACTTTTTCCCGACCAATTTGTAACACTTTGATTACTTGACAATTCTCCTGAAACAGATATTGCTAATTGCATCTCTTTAGGAAAACGAATATTAAGATGATGGTTTGCAGGATTTAAACTGATGTCATCAAACCCAAGGTTTGAGTCAAGAGTCCATGAGCCATCTTGATGAAGAAAGGCAAACAATAATTGCCAATTATCGACAATGAGCTCTTTTTTGTTTGTGATTCCATACCCTGTAAACTGATCACTCGGAAGGTTTAATGTGTATGTAGTTGAAATAGAAATCGAAGAGTTTGGCAAGATGACATCTGATAGTGAAATCTCAATGATGTCGGGCTGTTTTTCAAGACGTTTCCAAGGAAGAATTTTTTGATTACTCGAAAAATTTATAATGGTCGTATTTCCCTTTTCTGAGGGTAGTGATTTTTCAAACCTGAAATTATATTCGTCAGATAATTGTTTTGATAGGGGAGATCCAGAATCTGAATAAGCATGGTTCCAATCATTGATGTATAATTTATGCAACCATTTAGAACTGTGGTTGTAAAAAAACATTTTTTGATTCACCGTTATCTTTTTTAGAACGGGATCAAAAACAGCATCTGTTTGGTAGGTGTGCTGGGCAAAGATTTGAGAAAAAGCCATCAGAAGACCAACAGCTAGAAAGTTTGATTTCATTAAAAGTTGGGGCCTGTTTCTTGAGCAGAATAGAATTTTTCAAGTATAGAAATGACTTCATCTGTTGTGTCTACACATGAGAATAAATCTATATCTTCTTCACTGATTTTTTTCTTTTCAAGAAGTGTTTTTTTAATCCAATCCATCATTCCTGACCAAAATGATTTTCCAACCATAATTATTGGAAATTTTTTGATTTTTAGAGTTTGTATAAGGGTCAGTGCTTCGAATAGTTCATCTAATGTTCCAAACCCTCCTGGCATCACTATAAATGCTTGTGAGTATTTAACAAACATCACCTTTCTGACAAAGAAATAATCAAAGTTTAAAACTTTGTCATGATCTATATAAGGGTTGTTGTTTTGCTCAAAAGGCAGATCAATGTTCAAACCTACAGAAACACCTCCAGCTTGCTGGGCTCCCTTATTGGCAGCTTCCATGATCCCTGGACCTCCCCCAGTAATTACGCCAAAGCCAAGTTTGACAACTTGTGCAGCAATTTCAGTGGCTTGTACATAATCTTTCTCCTCTGGCTTGGTTCGTGCAGAACCGAAAATAGATACACATGGATTGAGCAAGCCCATTTGTTCAAAACCATTGACAAATTCGCCCATGATTTTAAAAAGCATCCATGAGTTTTTTGTCTTCAGCTCGTTGAGTCCTTTTCCGTTGTTTTCTATCATAATATTATGACTCTAATTTAATTCTTTTTTTAAATACCTTCCTGTATGACTGTTTTTTTTAGAAGCAATTTGCTCTGGTGTTCCCGTTGAGCATACATTTCCGCCAAGAAAACCACCTTCTGGGCCAATGTCAATGATATGATCAACCGTTTTAATGACATCCATGTTGTGTTCAATTACCAGCACTGTGTTTCCTTTGTCTACTAATTTTTGAAGTACATCTAACAAAACCCTGATGTCTTGGAAATGCAATCCTGTGGTTGGCTCGTCTAAAATATAAAAAGTATTGCCGGTGTCTTTTTTTGAAAGCTCTGTTGCCAATTTAATTCTTTGTGCTTCTCCTCCAGAGAGTGTAGTGGATTGTTGACCTAAAGTAATATAGCCAAGCCCCACATCTTGTACTGTTTTTAATTTTCTATAGATTTTTGGATAAGGCTCGAAAAACGCACAAGCTTCGTTGATTGTCATGTTTAGCACATCATTGATGTTTTTGTTTCTATAACGAATTTCAAGCGTTTCACGATTAAATCTTTTTCCTTGACAATCTTCGCAGTGAACATAGACATCAGGGAGAAAATTCATTTCAATAGTTTTCAAACCAGCGCCTTGGCAAGTTTCACAACGACCTCCAACTACATTAAAACTAAAACGTCCTGGCTTATAGCCACGTATTAACGATTCAGGTGTTTTGGCAAAAAGACTTCGGATTTCACTAAACACCCCTGTATAAGTGGCAGGGTTGCTTCGAGGTGTACGACCTATGGGCGCTTGGTTTATGTCGATAACTTTATCTATGTGCTCTAAGCCCTTGATTGATTTATAAGGAAGTGGGGTTTGTACTCCGTTAAAAAAATGATTGTTTAAAATAGGGTAGAGGGTTTCGTTGATCAAACTCGATTTGCCACTTCCGGAAACTCCAGTCACCCCAATCATCAATCCCAACGGGAAACTCACATCAATATTTTTAAGATTGTTACCTGAGCAATTTTTTAAATGAAGGGTTTTTCCATTTCCTTTTCTTCTTTGTTTAGGCACTTGTATTTCCTCTATACCATTTAGAAACAAGGCAGTCGTGTTGGACAATTGTTTAAATGATGCTGGATCACCCTGAGCAATGACTTGCCCTCCATGTTTTCCTGCTTTTGGACCTAAGTCTATTAAGAAATCTGCTTTCTCCATCACCTCTTTGTCGTGCTCTACTACGATGACCGTATTTCCCAAATCACGCAATGACAATAAGGACTGAATAAGTCGATCGTTATCTCTTTGATGAAGTCCGATGCTGGGCTCATCTAATATATACAACACACCTACCAACTGAGCGCCTATTTGAGTAGCCAAACGAATGCGCTGTGACTCCCCTCCTGAAAGGGATTTTGAGTTTCTGTTCAGGGATAAATACTCCAACCCAACATTTATTAAAAATTGAGTTCTTTTTTTAATTTCAAGAATTACACCTGAAGCTATGGCCTTTTGTTTGTGAGAAAGTTTCTTATCAATAGTCTCAATCCAGTGATAAAGTTGCAACAAATCCATAGAAACTAAATCGGCAATATTTTTGTCTGCAATTTTAAAATGTAAGGCTGTATTATTGAGTCGTGCACCCTTACATTCTGGACATTGAATTTCATTCATGTAGGATTTTGCCCATCTCTTGAGAGAAGCAGATTGACCGTCTTTGAATTGCAATTGTAAAAAAGGGATAATCCCATCATAATCGATTTGATAATTACGTGTAACTCCGAGTGATTTAGACGCAACTGAAAACTGTTTTTTACCACCATATAGAATCACATCTAGAGCTTCCTTCGGTATTTTTGAAATCGGATCATTCAAAGAAAATTTGTAGTAGAGCGCAATGCTTTCGAGTTGTTTAAAAGTCCAGTTGTTTTTATAAGCACCTATAGGTTTAATCCCACCAGCCTCTATGGATTGTTTTGGGTCTGGAATGATTTTTTCCAAATCGACTTCGAATAAGTTGCCAAGACCACTACAATGGCCACACATCCCCTTAGGAGAATTAAATGAAAAACTATTAGGTTCCGGTTCAGGATAAGCCATACCTGTTGATGGACACATCAATTTGCGGCTGAAGTATCGTACTTCTTCTTTTTCCACACTCCAAACCATCATGGTGTCATTTCCGTGATACATGGCAGTTTCCAAGCTTTCTTTCATTCGTTTTATGGTTGAAGGCTTGTCGTTTTTTGGTATCAATCTATCGATAACAATTTCTATATCATGTGTTTTGTATCGATCGAGTTTAAAACCTGGTTTTAAATCTAAAAAATCACCATTTACCCGAACTCTACTAAAACCTTGTTTGATGATATTAGAAAACAATTCTCTGTAGTGACCTTTTCGGGCCCGAACAACAGGAGCCAACAGAATGATTTTTTCTTGATCATATTGTTCAAGAATCAATTGTTGAATCTCTTCATCGCTATACTGAACCATTTTTTCACCCGTAGCACTGCTGTATGCTTCAGAAGCACGGGCAAACAACAACCTCAAAAAATCATAGATTTCTGTAATCGTTCCCACTGTTGAACGAGGACTTTTGTTGGTCGTTTTTTGTTCAATAGCTACTACTGGAGACAAACCATCTATTTTATCAACATCTGGTCGTTCTAAACCGCCAATAAATTGACGAGCATACGCAGAAAAAGTCTCTATATACCTTCTTTGACCCTCAGCATAGATTGTATCAAATGCCAAAGAAGATTTACCACTGCCAGAAAGACCTGTGATTACTGTCAACGCATCTCTGGGAATCGATACATCTATGTTTTTTAAGTTGTGTGCTCGGGCACCTTTAACAACAATTTTTTCTTTCATAGAACCAAACTCGCAATATAAGGTTTTAACAGGAATTTAGTGCTGTAAACACATCAATTGTTTTTACTAGAAATGGGCTTGTATATCCTCAAAAAAATCATAAAAAGAGGATCTATAAAAAGTGTAATTTTTAGAAAGGATTTCAACAGAGTTTCCCATATTGGGCATATTTTTTCTTCTTGACATCATCTGTAAAATAGCTTCTATCCCTTCCAATGAAGCATATTGATTGAGCCAGTTATGATGTTCCATGGCTTTTAGATACTGCTGAGCAGATGGTGGCATATGAGATAGGTGTTTGGATAAATCTTTTTGAACCTTTTGACTAAAGTCAGTGAGTGGTTTTCCAGAAATCGATTCAAAATCACAGGCTAGAAAATGATCGTAAAACAAATCTACAATCACTCTTGACCGATGGCGATAATCATCAAAAAGTGAAGACCGTAATTGGCGCGTTATAGGATGAGTATCTGTAAATTGATCAATGGCTCTATGCATTTCAACACCAGAACAAATGGATTGAGGAAGAACAGCTAAGTCTTTATTAGCAACATGATCTCCGATGAAATTACCTACCAGTAAACCAACATCATGATGAGATAAATATAAGTGTGCTAAATAGTTCATCGCCCAAATATAAGCGATAGACTTACTATGTTTTATATCTTTGCCACTTCTATGACATTAATCAATTCCATTTCAGGTATCCGGGGCACCATTGGTGGGGTCGCTGGAACAAATCTTACTCCACTAGATGCGGTTCGCTTTGCGAGCGCATATGGCGCATGGCTTATGTCTCAGCACAACGACCCTAGTGTCGTTGTTGGTCGTGATGCACGAATTTCTGGCCCTATGTTGCAAAATTTGGTTCAACAAACCTTGGTGGGGTTAGGAATTGATATCATCGATGTCGGACTTTCAACGACACCCACTGTTGAAATGGAAGTTGTGCGCCAGAAAGCACATGGCGGGATTATCCTGACAGCCAGCCATAACCCCAAAGCTTGGAATGCTTTAAAACTGTTAAACGCTTCAGGAGAATTTTTAGATGCAGAAGCTGGTAAAACCATTACTGATATCAGTCAACAGCTCGATCAAATCAGTTTTGCAGATGTTGACTCCTTAGGGAAAATTCGAAAAGAGCACAATGCTCTACAATCACACATCGAAGCAGTTTTGTCGTTGCCTTTAGTACAAACCGAAAACATTCATTCCAAATCTTTTAAAGTAGTTGTAGATGCCGTCAATTCGAGTGGGGGTATTGCCATACCAAAATTATTGGATGCCCTTGGAGCAGAAACCGTTCCGATTCATTGTGAGCCCACGGGTGATTTTCAGCACAATCCAGAGCCATTGGCTCAACATTTGACAGACCTCTCAAAAGCAGTTGTTGATCATAAAGCAGATTTCGGAATTGCTGTAGACCCCGATGTAGATCGATTGGTATTTGTAGATGAAAAGGGCGTGTTGTTTGGGGAAGAATATACACTTGTCGCATGTGCTGATTATGTATTATCTAAAACCCCAGGAAATACGGTTTCAAATTTATCATCAACAAGAGCCTTAGCTGAGATCACAGAAAACCATGGGGGTAGTTATCATGCGAGTGCTGTTGGTGAAGCTCATGTGGTAGCTGCTATGAAGGAAACAAATGCCATCATTGGAGGTGAAGGGAATGGGGGAGTGATTTATCCTGAACTACACTACGGTAGAGATGCTTTGGTTGGTGTTGCATTTTTTATGTCGCTTTTATCCGAAAAAAACATCAAGGTTTCTTCCTTGAGAGAGACTTATCCTAATTGGGTAATGCGAAAAGATAAATTGCCATTAGACTCTTCAAAAAACGTAGATCATTTATTAGAAGCTATGGCTCAACACTTCAACAATGATAGGGTAACCACCATAGATGGCGTAAAAGTGGATTTTGACCATGGTTGGGTACACTTAAGGAAGTCCAACACAGAGCCCATCATACGTATTTATGCAGAAGCTAAATCTGGAGCTGAGTTAGATGCTTTGGTAGGGGAAGTTAAAAAGGTCTTAAGCACTTATTAAGACTTCATAAACTTGAAGCGATTGTGTGACCATAGATAGTGACTTGGGTTTTCTCTAATTTGTTTTTCAAGCTCAATAGTAAAAGCGTCCGTAATGGCATTTTCTTTTTCCTTAGTCGGATCGGTAGATAATACAATCAAATCTGTTTCGTAATAACCTCTCTTAACTTTACGAACCTTGGCCATGAGTACAGGAACATCATTTTCTTTTGCCAAGCGTTCGGCTCCAGTGAAAACAGGTACTTCAGCCCCTAAAAATTTCCTGAAATAGGTTTTTGATTTCAATCTTGGAGACTGATCACTGGCAAACCCATAAAATGCCAAATGGTTCTGTGAGAGGTGTTTCTTGATGGTAAGAATGGTATCTCTTCTGGGAATTAAATAAGCACCATAGCGTCTACGAGCGCGGCGGATCAGTTTGTCAAAATGCGGATTAGATAAAGGGGTATATATCCCATAAGCTGTATGATCTGAATAGTAGCCCAAAGACAACAACCATTCGTAACTCGCATAATGCCCACACATTATAAAAATAGATTTATTTTTTGCGGCCAACGATGTCAACAACTCAGTTTCGTGAACTACAAATCGCTTTTGGATTTGTTTTTTAGACATAGTAAGTGACTTGAATGTCTCTAAATACAGATCACAAAAATGTTTGTAAAAAGCTTTTTCGATGACTTTACGATGTTTAATATCCTTTGAATAACCTGCTATAGTAAGGTTTTTTTCTACCAACTGCCTTCGGTACCTAAGGATATGATAAAGAAAAAAAGACAACCCGTCAGAAACCATGTAAAGCATACGGAACGGCATCAAAGCAATCCCATAAATCAGTGGCAGACTTAGAATAAAACCTATTTTTTTCATAGGGGTTAATTGATGTAGTGTATGGTTATTTTATTAGTTGTCAAAGATATATATTTGGTGCCAAAGCTGATGGTACATGCAAATACTTTGGGGACTTATTTTAGCAAATGTTTTGATTTCCTATATAGGATTCAAAAATACATCCTTTTTTAACCGCTATAAATTTCATGTCGGGAGCATTTTAAAAGGTGAGCAAATCAGGTTTTGGTCATCTGGTTTCTTACATGTTGATTCAACCCATCTGGTATTTAACATGTTTACCCTTTATATCTTTGGAAGAGTTGTTTTATTGGATTTAGGTGGAGCTTTGTTTATGGTTTTATATGCGTTTTCTTTGTTTGTAGGTAACTATTTTACCTTTCGCAATCATAAATCAGAATCGCACTATACGGCTGTGGGCGCAAGTGGCGCTGTTTCTGGAATTGTCTATGCTTCGATTCTATTGTTCCCCGAAATGAAATTGGCTTTGCTTGTTTTCCCAGTTCCTCTTCCTGGTTATGTATTTGGAATTGGTTATTTGGCCTACAGCTTATTTGGAATGAAAAAACAAATCGGGAACATTGGACATGCAGCTCACTTTGGAGGTGCTGTAGCAGGGCTATTAGGTGTTTTAATAATAAATCCAGAGCTTATAATCGAAGAATCTCTTTTGGTAGGCTTATTGCTAGTACCAGTAATCGCTTACGCAGTTCTCAGAAAAAGAGGTGCCCTATGATTGATTGAGTGATTTAATAATCTCGTCAGATAATTCATTTACATCACGACCCCGATAAATAACAACTCCATTTTCGTCTAACAGAAACAATTCCGGAATGGCGTTTACGCTGTAATCTCTGGCAATGGGCTCATTCCAATACTTAAGATTAGATACATGAGTCCAATTTAAATTATCCGCTTCGATGGCCGCTTTCCATGAGTCTGCATCTCTGTCAAGGGATACACTGACCATGCTAAGGCCATTGTCTTTAAATTGATTGTGCATATCAACCAAACGGTCACTTTGCATTCGACAAGGCTTGCACCAAGAAGCCCAAAAATCGATCACAGTAAGTTTGCTTTTTACATCTTTTAAAGAAACCAAACCCCCAGTAGGATTAGGTGCTTCAAAATCGGAGGCCAAAGTACCCACTGCTGGAGCGGGTTGGTCAGCAGCATTGTTGTTTTCAGCTTCTGGATATAGAAGATCAGAAATGTTTTTAGCGGATTTTGTAGCCTTAACAGATGAAGACAAATCTTCAAACAACTCTTTACCTTCGTCTTCAGAAATCGCTTCCGATGACAACAATTGCTCCAGTATCAAAACAGAGATGTAGGATTTTGGATTTTCAGCAATAAACGAAACTTCAAACCTTTGCAAATCCTTTCGCATATCAGAAAATTGCTCTTGCAGGTCGGTCAATTGCAAACTGTCTTTAGCAATCATCGCATTGCGCATTTCATTTTGAATTCCCATTAACTCATCTATATAATATATAGATTCTTTTCTGTATTTTGAAAAATCTTCGTTTGAAGTCGTTCCTCTGACTCGAGAGGTTCTAATGCTGTCTTTATAGGCTTCAACAGAAATATTCCCTGGCTCAAGAACGACCGGTAATACATCTCTTAAGCCTTCAAAAAAGATATAATGCATCTCTGGAATGTCTCTCTCAGATTCATAGGTAAAAACACCTGCATTTACAATGAGTGTGTCAACGGGTTTTGGCTGATTGTTGTTGTCTAATCCAACCAAATATACTTCTGTGCCATCCTCTAAATCGACGCTGCCATTGAGTGTATAAGAAGAATTAGAGCAAGAATAAAGAAAGATGATAAAAAGGGCAATTATGTATCGCATGATATTTTTTTTTCAAATTTAAGAATTGAATCTTCAAATTCATATGTTGTTAGGCTTAATTTGATAATTTTAGAGTTAGATTTTTTGAATATCTATGATTTTAATTAAAGTATTAATAGTTTTTGTCTTAAGAAAATAATTTAAATCATCGTATTTTTGAAAAAAATACATTTATGGCAGGCAACAAATTTGGTCATCTTTTTACATTAACCACATTCGGGGAGTCTCATGGACCTGCCTTAGGTGGAGTCATTGATGGTTGTCCCGCTGGTGTATCTATTGATGAAGATGCCATTCAGGCAGATCTCGATCGAAGAAAGCCAGGTCAATCCAAAATTGTAACTCAGCGAAAAGAACCAGATCGTGTTGAAATTTTTTCCGGTGTTTTCGAAGGAATGAGCACAGGCACACCCATTGGTTTTTTAATTTACAACAGCAATCAAAAATCAAAAGATTACGATCATATTAAAAATGCTTATCGTCCTTCTCATGCAGATTATGTGTATGATAAAAAATATGGCTTTCGAGATTACAGAGGAGGAGGTCGCAGCTCTGCACGTGAAACCGTAGCAAGAGTGGTTGCAGGAGCTATTGCCAAACAATTCATGGCTGGTGTTCAATTTCACGCTTTTGTTTCTGCTGTTGGTAAATTAAAACTTGAAAACCCTCACTCAATTTCAGATTTTTCTTCAATCGAGTCCAATCCTGTTCGTTGTCCTGACCCCAAAATGGCCAAGAAAATGGAAGACTATATCAAGCAAATTCGCAAAGAAGGAGATACAGTTGGCGGAGTGGTTAGCTGTGTGATTAAAAATGTTCCTGTTGGGCTCGGTGAGCCTGTATTTGACAAACTTCATGCGGAACTTGGCAAGGCCATGCTTTCTATCAATGCCGTCAAAGGTTTTGAATATGGGAGCGGTTTTGAAGGAGCCTCTTGGAAAGGCAGTCAACATAACGATCTTTTTAATGAAGACGGCACTACCAAAACCAATTTTTCTGGAGGCATCCAAGGGGGTATTAGCAATGGAATGGATATTTACTTCAACGTCGCTTTTAAACCTGTTGCAACCATCATGCAAGATCAAAATACAATTGACAAAACCGGCAAAGAAATAACAATGCAAGGCAAAGGAAGGCACGATCCTTGTGTAGTGCCACGTGCGGTACCCATTGTCGAGGCAATGGCATCCCTTGTTCTAGCAGATTATTTTTTAATAGCACGTACAAATACAATTATTGGAGATTTTAATGATTTATAGCTCCACCTAAATCATAAATATTATGAAAAACCTACCCCTACACTGGAAAATCCTACTTGGCATGGGCCTTGGCGTTGTCTTTGGTATTGTTATGCTCCAATTTTCCTTTGGAGCAGATCTTGTTCTAGATTGGATCAAGCCCTTTGGCACCATTTTTATCAACTCCCTTAAACTGATTGCCATCCCTCTTATTCTGGCCTCACTTATAAAAGGGGTTTCAGATCTTAAAGACATCACCAAACTCTCTAGAATGGGAGGTCGTACAGTGTTGTTATACATGTTTACAACCGTTACAGCGGTAACCATTGGCCTTGGGATTGTAAACCTTATAAAACCCGGTAATACAGTAAGCGACCAAACACGAGAGGAGCTGGTAGCAGCATATGCGGAAGACGCTGCATCCAAACAAGCCCTTGCTGATCAGCAAAAGGAAGCAGGGCCGCTTCAGGCACTTGTGGATATTGTTCCTGACAATATCTTTAAAGCCACCACCGATAACGGTAACATGTTACAGGTGATTTTTTTCGCGATTTTTTTCGGAATCGGTTTGATTTTAATCCCTGAAAAGAAAGCTCAACCTGTAAAAGCTTTTTTCGATGCCTTTAATGAAGTGATCCTTAAACTCATTGATCTTATCATGTTAGCGGCTCCCTATGGTGTATTTGCCTTGTTAGCTGCTTTGATTGTTGAGGCGCCGAGCCCAGATCTGTTTAACGCCCTAGGACTATATACATTGTGTGTTTTGTTGGGATTGGCTTTGATGATTGTGTTTTACATTTTATTGGTGCGATTGGTCACCAAAAAATCACCAAGATTTTTCCTCAACGGAATTACCCCTGCACAGTTATTGGCATTTTCTACAAGCTCCTCTGCTGCAACCCTTCCTGTAACCATGGAACGTGTTCAAGAACACTTAGGAGTGGATGAAGAGGTAAGCAGTTTTGTGTTGCCTATAGGCACTACTATCAACATGGATGGTACGAGCTTGTATCAAGGGATTGCAGCGGTATTTATCGCCCAAACCTTTGGTATGAATCTGGATTTAGGTGCACAATTAGGAATCATTGCTACGGCTTCGTTAGCTTCCATTGGTGCAGCGGCTGTTCCTAGTGGTGGAATGGTGATGCTTCTAATTGTATTAGGACAAGCGGGCATACCCGAAGCGGGATTGGCTTTGATTTTTGCTGTCGACAGACCTTTGGATATGTGTCGTACCATGGTCAACGTTACAGGGGATGCCTCTGTGTCGATGATGGTCGCCAAAAGTGTTGGCAAACTCAAAAAACCCAAAGAAAAACATTGGGATGACCATTATCCGAAAAATTGATTTAATTGAAATCGTAATAATTTATTGCGTATTTAGGGTGGTCAGCATTTATTAACGTTACTGTATCGTTGTTTGAATAACTTAATAATCCTCCCGTATTTTCAATAAAGTATCCCGTTTCGCTTCCAATAATTATTTCTAAAAGAGGATTTAATATTGTATGCCAAATTTCACCTTCTGAAAGATCTACATTTGATTCCCCGGTTAATGAAAAATATACTTTTTCATCATCTTTAACTTCATACGTAACATATGCCCGTACTCTTCCTGCACTTGTATATATGTGCAAATTTGGTGCTTCTTCATTTGAAATCTCTACAGCATCTTCCAAAACTACACCATCCACAACCCAAAGAGGCCTGTTGGTTCCATTGATAGATGCATTTCCTCTAATTCTTACCTGAGGTGCTGTTCCAAAAGTCCCAGAAACATTTTCAATGTCTACACCCGCTACTTGCCCTTGCAAAGCCCTACTTAGGTCAGCAACTCCTTCAAGTTTAGCATCAGCCATATCTACTTTATCAGCCGAACCGGTAAACAATTTTCTGTCTATTTTCTGAAATCCTGTAACAACAACTTCTCCTAATTGTCCTTCTGGTCGAAGCTTAACGTCTATAATTATCGTATTGCCAACTTTAATTTTTTGATCTGTATAGCCTACGTAACTAAAAATGAGATTTTCGCCAATTTGAGCGTTGATTAAATACTTTCCGTCAAAATCGGTTGTTGTACCCCTATTGGTGTTTTCAACAACAACTGTTGCTCCAGGAAGGGGGAGCCCATTTTCGTCACTGACGATACCTGATATGGTTTGTTGTGCAAAGCTAGCTAGCGGCAGCGTGCATGCGAGTGCGAAAATGCTACGATAAATATAATAGGTCAAGTTCTTCATTAATTTGTGATTTAGGCTTACTGCCAAGGTAGAAAATAAAAGAGAGCTTTGGTTAAAAAATGTGAGGTTAAATGTTAAAAAAAGTAATAATTACTGCTTTTTTTTGAAATAATAATTACTATATAAGAACTACTAAAAAAACATTAGAGTTTCGGTAATAAAAAAAGAGGAATGAATCCCTCTTTTAATTTTATGAATGGTTTGGTGAAAAGTAATTTTCTTTTTTACTTCTTCAACAAATCCCTGATTTCTGTAAGTAACTCTTCTTGTTTGGAAGGAGGTGGGGGAGGTGCGGGCACATTATCTTCCTCTTCCCAACGTTCCTTGGCTTTATTGTATACTTTTAAAACCAAAAAAATAGAGAAGGCAACAAGTAAAAAGGTGATGATATGATTCACAAATGCCCCATACGTAATAGCAACCTCTGCCACTTCTTCGGTGGCGGGTTGTATAATGATTTTTAGAGACGCAAAATCAATACCGCCAACAAGTAAGCCTACTGGGGGCATAATTACGTCATTGACCAAAGATTTAACAATGGCGCCAAAGTAGGTCGCTAAAATAAGACCAACGGCCATGTCTAATACACTGCCTCGATTGATAAATTTTTTGAATTCTTTCATGATAGGTGATTTAGGTAAATTGAGTATAAATCTAAACATTTTATATAATTATTTTTTCATTTATTTCATTATTAAGAGGACAAGTGTCATGTTTACCGAAGAACTTGTATCGATTCCTTGCGACCAGGCCATATAAAAACTTCTGTAAGGCTTTCGGTGTCATTCTTATTACAAGCGACAACCATTTTAGAGCAGTGATTTTTTGACACAATCTTAAAATTGCTGACTCGGCGAAATAGGTTTGTCCATTGTGATCTACAACAACAACAGCATCCGTGTCAAACTTCCACCCATTCGATTTGGCATATTCACTACTGAGAGACACAAAGCGCAACTGATCATCTTTGTCTAAATAAAGTAAATGCTTTACAAATTGATTGCAAAGCACACATACATCATCAAAAAAAACTAGGGTTTTTCCTTCTACTTTCATGCCCGTTGTACCAATTCTAGAGATTCTGTTTTTACTTGCGTTGTAAACATACCATAATTCACAATGGCCTTGTCTTTTTCAAGGCTATCAATAGACCCAACCGCTTTTCCATCGAATAAACGAACTTGATCGCCTATCTTAAAATCAATTTTTGGTCGTTTTTTGGGTTTTGGAGCGGGTTGTTTCTTTTTTTCAGCCCTGACTTCTTCTACTTTTTTAGCAACTTCTGTTTTTACTTTGATCTTTTCTGCTTTCTCTTTTTTAGCTGCTGCTGCGGTTTGTTTTTTACGTTTGGCATTTTCTGTTTCAACCAATTGAAGCAAACCCGAAATCAAAGGGCGTTTTTTACCATTTAAAAAGTACTGAGAAGCTAAATCTTCTACTTTGTTCCCTAATACAATCATGCGTTGATCTTGATCGAACAATTCTTGGTAACGCTCCAATTTGGTCTTTACTTTGGCATTAAGCTTTTCAAGTTGTTCGTTTTCTTTCTTTTTGCGCAAAGATTCATCCTGCAATTGTTTTGCATTTTTGGTCATTTCACTGCGTTCCTTCTGCATTTTCGCTAAGGTGGCATCGAACCGAACTTTTCCTTTCTCAATTTTTTTCTTTGCTCTGTTAATTAGGCTGTAAGGGATTCCATTTTTTTGTGCTACCTCAAATGTGAATGAACTACCTGCTTCACCTAAAACCAATTGAAAAGTGGGCAAAAGACTGCTCCGGTCAAACTGCATATTGGCATTGGCCGCATATGGCAATTCATCGGCCAATAACTTTAGGTTGGTGTAGTGGGTTGTTATAGCGCCTATGGCTTCACGTTCATAGAATACCTCCAAAAATATTTCAGCCAATGCTCCTCCCAGTTCAGGGTCTGAACCCGTTCCAAACTCATCAATTAAAAACAAAGTGTTTTTATCACATTTTTTCAAAAAACGATTCATGTTTTTTAAACGATAGCTGTAGGTACTCAGTTCGTTTTCAATAGATTGATTGTCGCCAATGTCAGTCAATATGTTTTCAAAAACACACATGTGAGAAGTAGGGTGGATGGGCAATAAAAATCCACTTTGAAACATCAATTGCAACAAACCAACTGTTTTAAGCGTAATGCTTTTTCCTCCAGCGTTGGGTCCAGAAATAACAATAATGCGATTCTCTTTATGTAGGTGTATGTTTTGAGGGAATGTAGGTTGTTTCTTTAGTTTGTTTGATAAATAAAGTAAAGGGTGGAATGCTTTACGAATGTCTAATTCTCCGTTTGAGTTGATTTTTGGCATGATTCCATCCATGTCCTGAGCATACAATGACTTGGCACAAACTACATCTATGTTAGTAGCATAAGATTGATAATCAGACAATACCTCTTTAAAGGGTCTTAACAAGTTTGTGAGGTCTCGTAGAATTTTGTCTATTTCATCTTTTTCGTCATATTCCAAGTTTTGCAACTCCTGACTGAGCTGCTGAACTGCGGCTGGTTCTATATAAACAATGCTCCCTGTTTTACTGCTTCCAAGCAATGAACCTTTGACTTTTCTCCGGTACATGGCCTTGACTGCCAAAACACGCCGCTGACCGATGACCGTTTCACGAATGTCATCTAAAAAACCAGAAGATTGGTATTGACCCATTGCCGCGCCAAAACTCTGACCGATTTTGCCACGGACTTGCTGCATCTGTCTGCGAATGGTCGCAAGGGTGGGGGAGGCTTGATCACGAACCTGGCCAAAGCGATCTATGATGGCATCTATAGACTTTGGAATGGATTTCTCTACAACCATATTCGATCCTAAGTCAAAAAGAGTCGGGAAGTGAATTTTGGTTTTTTTAAAGAACAAGAGTAAGGAGATAGCCGTTTTGGATAAGTGAGCAATTCTTTGGAAACCTTCTACTTCTATTTTACTATTTTCAATACCCAACAATCCCAGTTCTTTTTCAATGCTTTCGAATCCGTGGTTAGGAATGCGATGCTCTGTAGTGTGTGAGTATTTATATTCATTAACCAGTAAAATAGACTTACGGACCTCCTTAATTTTGGTAGCAGGCTTGGTCTCCAACATGGCTTTTTTTCCCAGTTCCGTAGCACAACGTAAAGAAGCCTGTTCTAGAACCGCTGGAAATTCTAAATCTGTAATACTCTTTGAACTGATCTTTTTCATAGCTTTTCGCTACCTTCGAAGATAACAAAACTAACTTTTTTTGATGAACGTACGAATGGAACCTTCATGGAAATTGGCTTTGGAAGAGGAATTTGTTAAACCATACTTCCATAATCTAACCCAGTTTGTGCGTAAAGCTTATCAGCAAGACACCATCTACCCACCTGCAAATCAGATATTTAATGCATTGGATAATTGTCCACTTGATCGAGTAAACGCAGTGGTGATCGGGCAAGATCCATATCATGGACATGGACAGGCACATGGGCTGTGTTTTTCTGTGCCTGAGGGGGTTGCACACCCTCCATCGCTTATCAATATTTTTAAAGAATTGGGACAAGATGTTGGTAAAAATTATCCAAAATCTGGTGATTTAAGCCATTGGGCCCGTCAAGGGGTTTTGTTGTTAAACGCTACTCTTACTGTGGCATCTGGAAAAGCAGGAAGTCATCAGAATCAAGGATGGGAGCAATTCACAGACGCCGTTATTTCAAAGGTTTCAACGCTTAAAAAAGATGTGGTTTTTATGTTGTGGGGAGGATATGCTAAAAAAAAGGGGCGTATTATCCATTCAAATAAACATTTGATCTTGACTACAGGACATCCATCTCCGTTAAGTGCTAATAGGGGGTATTGGTTTGGTAACAAACACTTTAGTAAATGCAATGATTATTTGATTCAAAAGGGGCGAAAGCCTATCGATTGGTAACTGCTCAATTAGTCGAACTTCCCTAAAGAAACAGCTTCCAGAACCCTTGCAATCATTTTTTCTACGGCAATATTTGGGTTTGAAGAAAAAGTCCCCAATGATCTGTTGGCTAAAATAGCACTTACAGACAATGCACGGTGACCTAAAAGAGAACTCAAACCGTAAATTCCAGCTGATTCCATATCAAAATGGGTAATGGCTCGCCCTTCGTGTCTAAATTTGTTGAGGTGCTTAAAAGAATAAAACTGTTGAGGTTGCAATCTTAAACTTCTCATTTGAGGCCCATAGAAACCCGCATGTGTAGCGATCACTCCCTTTACAAATCCCAAATCGTTAGAAACAGAAAGCAAAGACTTGTCGGCATCATAGGCATATGGATGATTAAATGACTCAGGCAATGAGAGGTATTCAGTCAGATCAATAGCCATAGGATGGTTTGTGTTTTGATAGTGGAGTAGTAGGTTATCAAAACCGATGGCCGTTTCAGCTGAAATAATGGTGTTTAAATCAATGTTTTCTTGAATAGCTCCAGAAGTACCTAATCTTATAAAAGTAAGCGGGGTATGAGTAGGTAAGGGGTTACCTGTGGATAAATCAATATTAAAAAGAGCATCTAGCTCATTAAAAACAATATCAATGTTATCTGTACCCATTCCAGTCGACATAACGGTTAATTGCCTTCCTGAAATGGTACCTGTATGGGTACAAATTTCTCTAGTCTGATGGGTAAAAGAAATCTTGTCAAAATATTGTGACACCATGGACACACGTTCTGGGTCTCCAACGGTAAGTATAAGAGGTGCGCAGTGTCCTGGTTTTAGGCCTAGATGATAGAGTGAACCATCGGAGTTTAATATCAATTCTGACGCTTTCATCCGCCTACACGTTTGACCTGGTGACCTTGTTGTTTAAGGTAGTCCATGATTTTGTCTCGAAAATTCCCCTGAATAATAATATCTCCATTTTTGATCGTACCCCCAACTCCACAAAATGACTTTAATAATTTGGCTAATTTTTTTAGATTTTCATCAGATCCCTCAAATCCTTTTATGATTGTGACCGTTTTTCCACCTCTCCCTTTGTTACTAAAATGGGCTTCTAAAAGTTGTTTTTTAAACTTTTTTTCAGGTTGATAAGTGCCTTCAGCTTCGGGAAACAAATTTTTGAGATCGGAAAGATTGTTAAGTTTGGCCATGTTATTTTCTTAAACCCAAATCACGCAAACGTTCTTCTAAAAAAGCTCCTGCACTGATGTCATCATATAACTTTGGATGGTCCGCATCAACACAATCAGGTAAAACATCTAGTTTCATAGACGAAACAGGGTGCATGAAAAAAGGGATAGAGTAGCGCGAGGTGCCCCATAGTTCTTTAGGTGGATTGACCACTCTGTGAATGGTCGATTTTAGTTTGTTGTTGGTGTGCCGAGATAGCATGTCTCCCACATTAATCACCAATTCATCGTCCTCAGCAATAGCATCTAACCATTCGCCTTTATGGTTTTTAACCTGTAAACCGCGCCCCTGAGCCCCCATTAGTAAGGTGATCAAATTGATGTCACCATGGGCAGCCGCACGAACTGCGTCTTTGGGTTCTTCCTTAATAGGGGGGTAATGTATTGGACGTAAGATGCTATTTCCTCCTTTCACAAAAGGATCAAAATAAAGTTCTTCTAGACCTAGATGAAGAGCCAAAGCTCTGAGTACGTAAACCCCTGTTTTTTCGAGTGCTTTATAGGTTTCTTTACCAACCTTGTTGAATTCAGGGAGTTCATTTACCAATACATTTTCAGGATAGACCTCCCCATTGTCAGGCATCTCATATTGACCGAAATGCCAGAATTCTTTTAGATCGCCCGTACTGCGACCTTTGGCATGCTCTTTTCCAAAAGAGGTATACCCACGTTGACCTGCCAAACCTTGAATTTCATATTTTGATTTCTCTTGATCTGAAAGAGAAAAGAAGGCACGAATCTGATCATACAAATTGTCCACAAGCTCAACGCTTAAAAAATGTCCTCTAAGGGCAACAAAACCTATGTCCTCATATGCCTTACCTAAGTTTTGAATAAAAGCATTTCTCTTGTCAGAATTATCACTTAAAAAATCTCTAAGATCTACAGAAGGTATCTGTTTCATTTTTTGTGGTCTTTACACAAAAATAGCCATTTAGTTCAATACAGACTCAATTGTTGTAAATGGTAAATCAAAAGCATCTGCAACGGCCTGATTCACAACCGTACCTTGTACGATGTTTAGACCATTTGCTAGATGTGGATTGTTAAGACAGGCACTCGTCCAACCGTCATTAGCCAATTTTAAGGCGTAGGGGAGTGTTGCGTTTGTCAAAGCAGGGGTTGAAGTATGTGGTACCGCTCCAGGCATGTTCGCTACTGCATAATGAAGTCTGTTTTCGACCATATAAGTGGGATTTTCATGAGTCGTGGGGTGGGTTGTTTCAAAGCAACCTCCTTGATCTACTGCCACATCTACCAAAACCGCATTGAAAGGCAACATGTAGAGGTGTTCACGTTTGATCAGTTTAGGTGCTTTGGCACCAGGAACCAAGACTGCTCCAACAACCAAATGGGTACTTGGAAGATGTTTTTCGATGGCATAAGGAGTTGAATATACCGTAGTTACATTTTTAGGCATGATATTGTCTAAATAGCGCAATCTATTTAGGTTGATATCAAAAATACGCACGGACGCACCCATACCAGCAGCCACGAGTGCCGCCTGAGTGCCGACAACACCACCACCAAGCACCATGACTTCAGCAGGGGCCACTCCTGGAACCCCACCTAGCAAGATTCCCAATCCACCTTGTGGACTCTCCAAATATTTAGCACCTTGCTGTGAAGCCAGTCGCCCTGCTACTTCAGACATAGGAGTAAGCAGAGGTAGGGAACCGCTGTTGTCGGTTATGGTTTCATAGGTTAAACAAATGGCCTTTGCATCAATCATTGCCTGAGTTAGTTCCTCAGAAGCTGCAAAATGAAAAAAAGTGTAAATCAGTTGGTTTTCGCGGATAAGCCCATATTCCTCCTTGAGAGGTTCTTTGACTTTGATGATCATTTCAGAAGTGTTAAACACCTCTTTGGCAGTGGTTAAAATTGTTGCACCTGCTTTTTGATAGGTCTTGTTGTCATAACCGCTTCCTAAGCCTGCACCATCTTGGACATAGACGGTATGTCCGTGTTGTACAAGACTGAATACGCCGGCAGGGGTCATGCCGACACGGTATTCGTTGTTTTTAATTTCAGTAGGTATACCAATGTTCATAGTATTGTATTTATAACGTAATACAATATTAATAACTATTTATGTAACAAAATAAGAGTTATTAGAAAACATTAAATTTTACATAATATAAATTATAGTGTATCTTAAGTGTAGAATGATAAACTATACAAATCGCTCTTTGATCTGCCATAGATAATTTTCTACTTCACTCATCTTTTCGTCAAGGTTGCGTAAGCGATGGATGGACTCTTTGTTTGAGGATTCATAAAGTTTGCTCATCGTTTGATTTAACTGAACAATGGCCTGTTGTAATAGACGAACGTTTCGGTTGAGGTCTTTAACCGACGCGTTTAAACTCTGAATTTGTAGGTGTTGCATGATTTATGGGTTTGTATCTAAAGTACAAAAAACAAGCCATAATTTGGATGCATCCTCAAACAAATCAGTATTCGGTAAAAGATTTATACAAATACCAGATCGTAAAGATGCCAATAAACCAATCAAAGAAAGACATTAAGTAGGTTTTGGGTTTAATCATCATAAAGATATTTAAATTTTCCCCACTGTTAACAACTTTGTGAATGAAGTGTACACGACACTTATTTAAAACTCAATACGATTTTGGTAATTTTATAAAAACCATTAGGATGAACGATCGACACAACGACCTACTACGCATCCGCCCCGAGATCAAAAAGCACCTCACCTTTGACAACATGTCTGACGAGGAGCGTTTTCAAAACAACACCCTCCGCCCTATTCTCAAACTGCAAAACCCTTTGTTGACTGCTGTTTTTGTCAATTATGCAACCAAACATAAAGGCGTGTTTTTTGAACTCTCTACAGAAAAAAGACTGGCTTATATCGATAACGCCATCTGCAAAGACCAAAAGTTTCGCAATGCCCTCAAAGGCATGCTTATAGGCCAATTTACCGTGGAGGAATATCAAATCTATATTGAAAACTCTTCTAAGATCAACAAACGCATGATGAACCTAGTGATCACAAGACTGCAAGACCAACTGCAACTGTTGGTGCCTAAAGCTTTTACTGAGGCAGTATAATATTCGTTATTTTTTTTTTAAATTAGAGGGCATAAATCCCTCAAATCATTTTCAACACTTAGCGATGAAACGCAGCCGCCTGTTGTGATATTTGACCCAAAGATTAGCCTCATGAACCCAAATCGCATCCCTACAAGCGCAACAAAAAAATTGCATAAAACCACATATCTAGCACTGTCAAAAGCCCATCTTTGGATGTGGATTTACATTTACCACTGCAAAATAAGAATGGTTAAAATGAAAAGGTTTTTTAGACCAAGGTCCCAATTCAATACTCTTTTAGGAAAGACAAACAGACGAGGTGTTTTGCTGTTGGTGAGTATTCTTTTTCTTTCCTGTTCAAAAGGTTCAGATGATTCAAGTCCTGTAAATCAACCAACCGACAGCCCATCCTCTACCAAGACAATAGATTTGAATGAAACTGAAGACAATACCCCGATGCATTTTCCAAGGGTACGCATTATTCTTTTAAAAACTTCAGATGTTGAGATTACGGATGATAAAATCAAAAGGTTACGAGACATCGGTACGTACTCCGAACAATTCTACACCAACCAACTAAACACCAAGGGCTATGCCCTAGCCAACACAAAAATGTTTGCAAGAAACACGGACGGTAATGTTTTGATATACTCTGTTGAAAGTCCTTTATCAGCAAATCAACTCCCCGACATCACTACAACAGCTATCAATCTTTGCAAGGAAAAATTTAGTGATCTAAACGATCTTAACAGCATTTGGGCAGTCCCTCATTTCCAAGAAAATGGCGGTTCTTCTGGTAAGGGTAGTGTCAAGAAAGGTAGAATGAAATTTAGCTACAAAACAGCAACTGGATCTATTGATTTTTCGAAACATCCTTCAGGAACGCAATTTCATAAAGACATCATTCTAAAAGCCATATTGCATGAATTGGGGCACGCCCTAACACTACCACACAACGGTCCATTACTAAACGATACCACCCACAACACCTTGATGGGGCCTGTAAACAGCTCCTATGAAAAAATCCTTGATATAGAAACTGCTGATGTGCGAATTTCAGGGTTTAGCGCTGCTTTGATTGCGAATCATCCGGTGTTTAAAAATCAACCCTTTGATGAAACTACACTTACAGGTAAAACCATACGAATAGAAAAACTGCCAGGTGACACCAGCCTGTTTACGGCAGATTGTGATACTTCAAAAGAACAAAGGGTAAGAGGTAAAGTCGTCTCTAACCTTCCATTTCATCATGTTGTGATACGTTTTTTATATGATGGCAATCAAAATCTAGAATACTGGGCCAAAGCCTTTGCTGTAAAACCAGATAGGAACGGAATGTTTGAATTGATTGTCAATAAAGATGACATAAACATCCACCGTTCGGATCAATATGAACTAATGGTTTGTTTTAATAATGGTTTAACTCAAGGGGTCTCAAGATTGGAAACTGACATACCCATTCAAAACCTTAACAAAAATGAATATGTGGAACAACATGCTTTCTGTGAGTAAGGATTCGTGTCAAAAACTATGATGAAACTAGTGATCACCACGCAATTCGGGTTTGGTGCGGTGCCATGTAAGGCCAAAATGGGTTTTATAAGGCGTTTTGTCTTTAGAAAAACGCACATCACGGTAAATGCGAAACAACTTAAAACGGTCAATGCTATCGTGTTGGTTAAGTTGGTCTTTTAGGGCTTCGCCAAACTGCTTAACAGAAGTTTCTAAGGCATTAAATTCGGGTTTATGGGCTTCAAACCAATCTCTGTTATTGTGTTGTTCCAATTCCGAAAAAAAAGAAAAAATATCAGGTGAAAGTTGCATGGATGAAAAATACAAAAAATCTATGTGAACAGCCTAAGCATGATGCCCTTTATCTACATTAAAACCGCATATTTCGTCCTAATTATTTTTATCGATAACCCGTTTTTTGATAACATAATTTAATGTTTAAATTTGGAAGTATTATTTTGGTTTAATTTTTGTTATCAGTATTTAAGTGAGAATCAAACAAATAAAACAGAAAAAAATCATTTTTAATAGGAATTTTATCGTTCTATTCGTTGTTTTCTTTTGCCTACCCCTAATGGGTTTGGGACAGAAAATTTGGTTACGTGCAGATTTGGGGGTTACCACCACCCCAACCAATGGGGTATCAAATTGGGTATTCCAAAACCCTAATACCGGCAATCACGAAGGAACCCAAACCGACACCAATTTTCAACCCTTACTTATAGACGATGGCATGAACTTTAATCCCACCATTTTATTTGATGGTGTTGATGATTACCTTCCGCTAACAGTACTAGAATCGAGTAGGGATATTGATAACATGTATGTTGTAGTTGTGATGAAAACAGATTTTTCTATTTTCACATCTGATTTTGACAATTGGGCACTTTTGGATTTTGATCGCTCTGACTTTTTTTCATTTTCGGTTAAGGACCGTGTGTACCTTGCCTTGAATTCGTATCAGGCTACAAGAGATATATTTGGCAATCAGATTGTTAATGATGGCATTCCACATCTTGTTGGTGGTATTTTTGATAATGCAGATACGGTCAATGACACGCGCTTGTATGTAGACGGTGGTTTAGATGTAACAGCAAATGCTTATACCCACTCTGATCCTGTTGGTAGAGCGAGAACACGCTATGGCTATGTTGGGGATGGTTCGGAATCGAATGCCTTTAATAGTGGCGGGAATGATTATTTCTATGAGGGTGAAATTGCTGAGATTTTGTATTATAAAAATGCAAACCTAAGCAGTTCTGAAATCAATGAAATTAACAGCTACCTAGCCATCAAATATGGAGTTACGCTAGCGCAGCCCAACAGCTATCAGCTCACGGGAAATGTTATCGCTTGGGACAAAGACCAACCCTATGCAAGTCGGTTTAAACACGATATTGCGGGTATCTTCCGAGACGATGCATATACCTTAGACCAAAGAATATCAAAATCTGTTAATCCAGACGCCATACTTACCATTGCGCTTGATAACGATTTTACAGCGCCAAACCTTGATCATACGACAAGGTCTACGGCCCTTGCCTTAGACGTAACAGGATTGGTGTGGGGACATAATGGCATTTCTGAAAATCACTATAAAAATATCAACCTTGGCAATAGCAATATCACATACAAAAAACGCATTTGGTATGCAGTTGATACGAACTTTAATTCAAGTGTACATCTTATGTTCTCGGATGAAAGCATCGTAAACGGTGCCACGTACTACCTACTTACAGAAACGGATGGCGATGGTGACTTTACAAATGACGGAGTTCTTAGCCCAACAGGCGTAGTGGCGTCAAACAACTCGGTGGTTTTTTCGAATGTTAATGTGAGTAATACCTATTTCACTATTGCAGATGACATCCCCAACAATTATATGCGTCATGGGAAATTTTTCC
>JADHML010000013.1 GCA_016780065.1 Flavobacteriaceae bacterium | reverse complement strand
TTTTCCGTGATGGCGTAGAACAAGAAATTAGAGTCAACGACTAAAACGTTCTGTATCTCCCCTTCTTCAACAGTTTAGTTCTGGAAGTTAAGCCTTATTTTTTCTCCCTAGACTCCAACACTTTTACCACGTCGTTTAGCGTAACGTCCTTTGCCTGTAAGAGGATCAAATAGTGAAACAGCAAATCGGCACTTTCATTAAGAAATAAATCTGAATTATTGTCTTTGGCTTCAATCACGGTTTCCACGGCTTCCTCTCCTACTTTTTGTGCTACTTTATTGATTCCTTTTGTGATTAAACTCGCTATATAGCTCGTTTCAGTAGGATTGTTTTTACGATCGGCAATAATGGATTCTAAAGCAGACAAAAAGCCATAGCCAGGCTTATTTTCCTTGTGCCAACAGGTGTCGGTTCCGGTGTGGCATGTTGGTCCATTTGGATTGGCTTGAATCAATAGTGTGTCATTGTCACAATCCACGTCCATGTCTACCAATTCTAAAAAATGACCACTCTCCTCTCCTTTGGTCCAGAGGCGTTGTTTGCTTCGGCTGTAAAACGTTACATGTTTGGTATCTTGGGTTTTTGCAACGGCATCAGCATTCATATAGCCTAGCATAAGCACTACTCTTGTCTGTGCATCCTGCACAATAGCAGGAACCAAGCCATCTGCGTATTTGTCAAAATTTACTTTCATAATCGTACGGGTATTTGGCGGTCTAAAAGTGCCGCTTTTAATGATTTTATTTCGATCTCTTTGTAGTGAAACACACTTGCTGCCAAGGCTGCATCGGCTTTGCCAAGAGCAAATGCATCTATAAAATGATTTATGGTGCCAGCACCCCCAGAAGCAATTATTGGAATATTGATCAAGTCTGCAACTTCTGCTAGAGCCCTATTGGCAAATCCGTTTTTGGTTCCATCATGATCCATCGAGGTAAACAACAACTCCCCTGCCCCACGCTGAGCGACTTCTTGTACCCAATCCATCAGGTCGATTTCTGTAGGGACTTTGCCTCCAACCAAGTGTACTTTCCATTGACCCGCTATTTGTTTGGCATCCACAGCACATACCACACACTGAGAACCAAATTTTTGAGACAAGGCATTGATAAGGTCGGGTTGGCGAACTGCCGCCGAATTGACCGAAACTTTGTCGGCTCCATGCTGCAACAGGATGTCTACGTCTTCCACACTCGATATACCCCCTCCTACTGTGAAGGGAATGTCTATGGCACGTGCCACTTCTTTGACCAACTTAGCCAAAGTCTTTCGACGCTCTTCCGAAGCAGATATGTCCAAAAACACCAATTCATCAGCACCTTCATTTGCATAGCGTTGTGCCAACTCAACAGGATCTCCAGCATCCCTCAATTGTACAAAATTGACCCCTTTGACCGTTCGGCCGTCTTTGATGTCTAAACAGGGTATAATGCGTTTGGTTAACATGCGTTTGGGTTTAGAATATATTTTTCTAAGGTTTTCAACGAAATACGGTTTTCATAAATCGCTTTTCCAATAATAACGCCTTCGCAACCCATAGCTGCCAATTGAGGCAATTCACTGAAAGCGGAAATTCCTCCTGAAGCAATCAATTTGATATTGGGTACTTCATTTAACAGTTCTTGATACAAGGCAAAGGAAGGCCCTGCTAACATGCCATCTTTGCTCACGTCTGTACAAATCACATACGACACCCCTATTTTCTGGTAGTCTTTAACAAAATCAATGACATCCAAATCTGAGGTCTCTTCCCAACCATGTGTTGCAATACGTCGGTCTTTGGCATCGGCACCTAATATAAGTTGCTCCGCACCAAATTTCTCCAACCATTCCCCTACCAATTCAGGTTCGCTAACCGCAATGCTGCCCAGTGTCACCTGTGAAGCGCCGCAATCGAATGCCGTTTGTAAATCGGTTTCAGATTTAATTCCACCACCAAAATCGACCTGTAAGGACGTTTGCATGGCAATTTGCTCCAGCACCTTTGCATTTACAATATGCTTGGCGCGGGCACCGTCTAAGTCAACAACATGCACATGTGTTAGTCCAGCCCCTTCAAAGGCTTTGGCCACTTCCACAGGGGATTCGTTATATACTTTTTTGGTGTCGTAATCGCCTTTGGTAAGGCGGACACACTTACCGTCGATAATATCTATGGCAGGGATGATTCTCATAATTTTAAAAAGTTTTGAAGCAATTGAACACCAGCATCACTGCTTTTTTCGGGATGAAACTGTACTCCGTAAAAATTGTCTTTTTGTAAGGCTGTACTAAAATTTAAACCATAATCCATACGACCAATCGTTTCTTCGCATAGCTGAGCATAATAACTGTGTACCATATAAAAATAACTGCCCTGATTGATACCCTCAAACAATTTACTAGTGGTATGTTGGCTTGTATTCCAACCCATATGAGGCACTTTTAAAGGCTTAATTTCAAAACGCTTTACAGAGGTATCAAAAATGCCTAATCCCTTTGTGTTGCCTTCTTCAGTGTGATTACACATCAACTGCATCCCCAAACAAATCCCCAAGACAGGTTGGGTAAGGGTTGGAATCAAGGCATCAAGACCTGATGCTTTGAGTTTTTCCATAGCACTACTGGCCTCTCCTACTCCTGGAAAAATAACACGATCGGCATTTGTTATAACAGCGGCTTGATCCGTAAGAATAGCAGGCACACCAAGTCGTTCCAAAGCAAAACGGATGCTTTGGATGTTTCCAGCACCATAATCAATGATGGCTACACTCATAGCATTCCTTTGGTTGATGGTAATATGAGCTTATCAGCATCTCTCTGAATCGCCGCTTTGATGGCTTTTGAAAAAGCTTTGAAAATGGCTTCGATTTTGTGGTGTTCGTTAAAACCCTCTGCTTTTATATTGAGGTTCGCTTTGGCACCATCAGCAAACGATTTAAAGAAGTGAAAAAACATTTCTGTGGGCATTTTTCCGATCATCTCACGCTTAAAGGTAGCATCCCACATCAACCAACTACGGCCTCCGAAGTCTAAGCTGACCTGTGCCAAACAATCATCCATAGGCAAACAAAATCCATAGCGAGCAATCCCTAACTTATCGCCGAGTGCTTCAGAAAAAGCCTCTCCTAAAGCAATGGCTGTGTCTTCGATGGTGTGGTGCTCATCGACTTCCAAATCTCCTTTCACAGTTAGGCTTAGGTCTACTCCTCCGTGACGTGCCAACTGATCCAACATATGATCAAAGAAAACAATGCCAGTATCGATATCTGCTTTACCTGTGCCGTCTAAGTCCAATTGAATATGGATGTCGGTCTCTTTGGTAGTCCTAGAAATGTTGGCTTTTCTTCCTCCGGCTTTTAAAAAGGTATAAATATCTTTCCAGTCTTTAGTAGTCAGTGCGATGGCATCTCCAACATCTCCGACTTCATCTTTACCTAGATCGGGTTGGTTGGCAATAAAAATACCTTTTGCCCCTAAGTTTTTGGCCAGCTCCATATCTGTCAAACGGTCACCTATCACAAAAGACTGCGTGAGGTCATAATCATCAGATTCGATATAAGGCGTGAGCATTCCTGTTCGAGGTTTTCGGTTGGGTGAATTGTCCTTTGGAAAACTGCGGTCAATGAGTATGTTTTTAAAAACAACCCCCTCATTTTCAAAGGTTTTTATCAATAGGTTGTGTGTTGGAAGAAAGGTATCCTCAGGAAAACTCTCAGTGCCTAAACCATCTTGATTGGTTACCATAACCAGTTCATAATCCAATTCTTTAGCAATTTTACCCATATAGGTGAAGACCTCAGGATAAAATACCAATTTTTCAAAAGCATCAAGCTGGTAATCTTCCGGCTCCAAAGCCAAAGTACCATCTCTGTCGATAAATAAAACCTTTTTCATAAATCTATGTTTGATAAAGACTGAATGAGTTTTTTGTTTTCTTCTGGAGTCCCAACTGTAAAACGCAAACAATTGACACATCCATATTCTTTGCTTCGGTTACGCACAACAACGCCCGCTTGAATCAGTTGGCTGTATCTTACATCCGCATTATCTACACGTACCAATAAAAAATTGGCATCACTAGGATACACATATTCAACGAAGCCTATGGATTGTAGTTTTTTTGATAAAATAGAACGTTCTTCTAGCAGGATATCTACCTGTTTCATATAGTTATCAGATTGAGCCAACTCCTCTAAAGCTCTTTCTTGTGTAAGTGTATTGATGTTATAGGGAGGTTTGATCTTGTTGAGTGCCGAGATAATTTCTCTCGAAGCAATACAGATGCCCAATCGCAAACCTGCCATCCCGTAAGCTTTTGAAAGTGTTCTTGAAACAATCAGGTTAGGAAAATCATCTAAACGCGTAGCCCAACTATTTTGTTCGGAAAAATCTATATAAGCTTCGTCTATCACCACGATGCCATTAAATGCTTTTAGCAAATCCTCGATGTCGTTGGGTTGGAAACTATTTCCGCTTGGGTTGTTGGGCGAACACAAGAAAATTGCTTTGGTTTTTGGATTTATGGCTTTAAATAAAGATTTCATATCTATCTGAAAATCAATATCTAAAGGCACTTTGTTTAAAGTGATTTGATTGATTTCAGCCAATACCTTATACATACCATAAGTAGGTGGCATGATTAGGATTTCATCTTGATTAGGTTCGCAAAACGCGCGAAAAACCAAATCCAACACCTCGTCGCTTCCGTTACCTAAAAGCAATTGGTCTGCACCTACTTCAAGTTTTTGAGCAAGTATTTTCTTAAGTTCTTTTTGCTGGGGGTCGGGATACCTGTTGACTCCGTTTGGATAAGGGTTTTCATTGGCGTCCAAATACACATAAGATTCGGTTTGGGTGTCAAATTCATCCCGAGCAGAGGTGTAGGGCTGTAAACCCACTACATAAGTGCGCAATAAACTGTTTAAATCAAAACTCATGTTACATCCTTTAAGCGAATACTCACTGCATTTTTGTGGGCTTGTAATCCTTCAGCGGCAGCCATTTCTTCGATGACGGGACCAAGATCCTTAATTCCTTTTGAAGAAATTTTTTGAAAAGTAATGGCTTTAAAAAAACTATCTAGGTTGACTCCACTGTATTGCTTGGCATAGCCATTGGTAGGCAGTGTGTGATTCGTACCCGAAGCATAGTCCCCTGCGCTTTCAGGCGTATAATTCCCAATAAAAACAGAACCTGCATTTTGTATGTCTTTAACAAATGTATCCTCATTTTTCATACAAATGATGTAGTGCTCAGGCCCGTACCCGTTGATAAAACGCATGGCGTCGGCTTCATCATCAAATAGAATAGCTTTTGAATTGACAAGAGCTGCCTTTGCGATGTCTTTTCTAGGCAACACATCCAATTGAATGTCGATTTCTTGTTGAACAGAAACCAACAGCTTCGAAAAGGTACTAACCAAGATTACCTGACTGTCCACTCCATGCTCAGCTTGTGAAAGCAGGTCGGCAGCAACATAGGCGGGGTTTGCCGTATCATCTGCTACAACCAACAACTCACTCGGACCTGCTGGCATATCAATCGCCACCCCAAACTGGGTTGCTTTTTGTTTGGCTGCAGTTACATACTGATTTCCTGGCCCCAATATCTTGTATACGTTCGGGATTGTTTCCGTGCCATACGTAAGAGCGGCGATGGCTTGGATGCCACCAACTTGAAACAAACGAGTGACCCCACACAAAGCAGCTGCATAACGAATTGGAGCAGCTATGGTCCCAGATTTATCTGGAGGGGTACACAATACAACTTCTTTACAACCCGCTATCTGTGCAGGAATGGCTAACATCAGAACAGATGAAAACAAAGGCGCTGTGCCTCCAGGGATATACAGACCTACCTTTTCGATGGGGCGTTTTTCTTGCCAACACCTTACACCGTTTTGTATGTCAACTTTTACATGTGGTGTAATTTGTGCTTTGTGAAAACGATAAATGTTCTGATAAGCATGATCAATGGCTCCTTTGAGCTCTGGAGTGAGCTCGTCAGCTGCTGTTTCCCATTCAGACTTAGGTACTTCAATATATTCTGGGCAATATCCATCAAATTGGGTGCTGTATAGACGAATCGCTTTGTCACCCTCAGTTTGAACTGCTGAAAACACAGCATCAACAACTGGCATAACATCTTCATAAGAAGCGGTAGGACGGGCTTGAAGCGCTTGCCATTGTGTTTTTGATGGATTTATGAACTGTTTCATTTTAAGCATTATTAGAGTACCATTTTTTCTACAGGACAAACCAAGATATCTTGAGCACCTGCGGCTTTGAGTTGATCAATAACATCCCAAAAAGTACCTTCATTGATAACTGAGTGTAAAGAACTCCAACCCGGTTCTGCCAATGGCATAACGGTGGGAGACTTAAGAACCGGTAATATAGATGATATCAACTCAATACTCTCATTAGGGACATTCATCAATATGTATTTGGATTTACGCCCTTTTAAAACCGATTGGATGCGAAATTGAAGCTTATCTAACAAAGCTTGCTTTTCGGCACTCAAAGAAGGCCCTGATGCCAATACAGCTTCAGAGTGAAACAATATTTCAGCCTCTCTTAAATTATTTTTAAATAATGTAGATCCACTCGAAACTATATCACAGATCGCATCTGAAAGCCCAATATTAGGAGCGATCTCAACCGAACCATTGATGATGTGCAAATCAGCGGAGACTCCTGCTTTTTTTAAATATTTCTTTACGGTATTCGGGTAGGATGTGGCAATTTTTTTTCCATTCAAACTTTGCATTCCATCATAGTCATCGTCTTTGGGAACCGCAAAAGAGACCTTGCATTTGGAGAAACCAAGTTTTTCAGTAATATCAATACCCTCTCCTTTTTCAACCAAGAGGTTCTCTCCAATAATGGCGATGTCAATAACACCATCTCTCAAATATTGAGGAATGTCTCCGTTGCGAAGGTAAAACACCTCCATTGGAAAGTTCCTTGCAACAGCTTTGAGTTGGTCTTTACCATTGTCAAAAGAAATCCCACAATCTTTGAGCAACTTCAGAGATTCATCGTGAAGCCTTCCTGATTTTTGAACCGCAATGTGTAACTTTATTTCCATGATCATCAAATTTTTATAACAAAAAACCCGTTTGAAGCTCAAACGGGTTTTATGAATATATACAATATCCTCTTCAACTCGCTTGAGCAAAGCACTTTGAATGATGGATATGTGTGTTGTTTCTCATTATGGATGCAAATATGAAACAAAAATTTCAAATTTCCTTATTGATTCCCCAAAATAATTGGCAAGCCTTCTTCTCCACTTCCAATCACGATGACCTTGGCATTGGGTGATTCAGAGAGCGTGAGCGTGGCTTCTATTCCCTTTTCCAACAAGATATTTCTTGTTAGTGATGCGTTTAAGATGCGGTTCGCAAGGGCTTTACCTTCTGCTTCGATTCGTACCTTTTCAGCTTCTTGACGCGCTTTTTCCAAACGGAATTCGTACTCTAGAGCTTCTTGCTCTTGAGTTAATTTTCGTTGAATGGCTTCTTTGATAGAAGGAGGTAGCGTAACATCACGAACCAGTACAGAGTTTATCTGTACGTGTTGTGGATCTACTTTCTTTTTGATTTCTTCAAAGATTTCGTTCTGAATGGCATCACGTTTGGTGGAGTACAACTGTTCAGGGGTGTAACGCCCAATAACAGAACGAGCTACTGCACGAATTTCAGGAACAATCACAATGTTTAGATAGTTCTCTCCTTTTGTTTTGTGAAGTATCCCCAATTCATCAATTTTAGGTTGATAGAGAACGGAAACGTCCAATGAAATTTCAAGACCATTAGATGAAAGTACACGCATGCCACTTTCAAACTCTTCTTGCTGTTTGATATCGTAAATATAAACCTTATTCCAAGGAGCAATGATGTGAAATCCTTCACTCAAAGGTGCTTTGTCTGTGACCGTACCGCCACCAAAGCGTTTCCAAACCACTCCTGCTTCTCCGTAACCAATATTTACAGATGATTTTGCGATGAAAATAAGTAAAACCATGCCGATAACGACGATGGGTAATCCGATTTTAGGTAAATTATTCATTGTTATTAAATTTAAAAATTAAGTAAGCATTCCTCCATCTACGTTGAGAACTTGTCCAGTTATATAAGTCGAAAGATCAGAAGCCAAATACACACAAGCATTGGCCACATCCTCAGGCGTACCGCCACGCTTCAATGGGATCCCTGCGCGCCAGCTATCAACAACATCGTCAGGAAGTTTAGCGGTCATTTCAGTTTCGATAAAACCAGGTGCAATCACATTGGATCGAATATTTCGAGATCCAAGTTCCAATGCAATTGATTTCGAAAATCCAATAATACCTGCTTTAGAAGCTGCATAATTTGATTGGCCTGCATTTCCTTTGACACCCACAACAGAACTCATGTTTATAATACTTCCATGACGTTGTTTAAGCATGGTTCGTTGAACCGCTTTGGTCATATTAAAAACAGATTTCAAATTGACTTCAATGACCTTATCAAAATCTTCTTCAGTGATACGCATCAACAAATTGTCTTTTGTAATTCCAGCGTTATTGATCAATACATCAATGGTTTCAAAGTCTTTTAAAACATCTGAGACGAGTTGTTGTGCTTGGTCAAAATCAGCAGCATTTGATTGATAGCCTTTGGCCTTTACTCCAGATGCAACAAGCTCTTTTTCAAGTTCTTGGGCAGCTTCCACAGAGGAGCTGTAAGTAAAAGCCACAGAAGCTCCATGTTGAGCAAATGTTAATGCAATTCCTTTTCCGATTCCCCTACTAGCCCCTGTGATTAAGGCTACTTTTCCTTCTAATAATTTCATATGATTAAGCTAAAACTTCTGAAACTTTTTTTCCAATTTCAGCTGGAGAATCCACAACGTGAATCCCACATTCTGACATAATTCTTTTTTTCGCTTCGGCTGTGTCATCTGCACCGCCCACGATAGCACCTGCGTGCCCCATAGTGCGTCCTTTGGGAGCGGTCTCTCCAGCAATGAAACCTACAACTGGCTTAGGATTACCTTGCTCTTTGACCCATAATGCGGCATCGGCTTCTAGTTGACCACCAATTTCACCAATCATAACGATACAGTCTGTATCGGCGTCATCCATAAGCAATTGAACAGCTTCTTTTGTGGTGGTTCCTATAATTGGATCTCCCCCAATTCCGATGGCCGTGGTGATGCCCAATCCTTCTTTAACAACCTGATCTGCTGCTTCATAGGTTAGTGTACCCGATTTGGAAACGATACCAACATTGCCTTTCTTAAACACAAAACCAGGCATGATTCCTACTTTGGCTTCTCCAGGGGTGATTACACCCGGACAGTTGGGTCCGACAAGGCGTGCACTGCGATCTTTAACATAAGCAGAGGCTTTGACCATATCAGCAACAGGAATTCCTTCAGTGATTGTAACAATAACTTTGATCCCTGCATCTGCAGCTTCCATAATTGCATCAGCAGCAAAAGCTGGAGGCACAAAAATGATGCTTGTGTCTGCTTTCAGCTCTTTGACTGCTTCTTCAACAGTATTGAAAACAGGCTTTCCCAGATGGGTCTGACCGCCTTTTCCTGGGGTTACACCACCAACAACCTGAGTACCATACTCAATCATTTGTTCTGCATGAAATGTGCCTTCGCTTCCTGTAAAACCTTGCACAATTATTTTTGAATGTTTGTCAACTAATACGCTCATTTTATTCTTTAATACGTTCGATATAACTTCCTTTTTCGGTGTCTACTTTAATTTTATCACCTTCGTTGATAAACAACGGGACATTGATTTTAGCCCCTGTTTCAAGAGTAGCAGGCTTGGTTGCATTGGTTGCAGTATTGCCTTTCACACCAGGTTCGCTATGAGTAACCTCTAGTACTACACTGGCAGGCATTTCCACAGACAAAGGGATGCCGTCGTCTGCATTGGTCATTACGGTGACAATCTCACCTTCTTTCATCAAATCATAAGACTCAAGAATGTCTTTTTGAAGTTCAATCTGGTTGTAGTCTTCTGTGTTCATAAAATGAAAAGTATCCCCATCATTGTATAAAAACTGAAACTTTCTTGTTTCCACACGAACATCCTCAATTTTATGTCCTGCAGAAAAAGTATTGTCAATAACTTTTCCAGAAGTCACACTTTTGAGTTTGGTGCGGACAAACGCCGGTCCTTTTCCAGGTTTGACATGTAGAAATTCTATAATTTTAAAAATATCATTGTTGTACCTGATGCACAAACCTTTTCGAATGTCAGAAGTTGATGCCATAATGTTATGATTGTGAGTACCCTTTCATGATGCCTCTTTGTGAGTCACGTATAAATTGTAGTATTTCGTCACGTTCGGCTGATATTTCCATCTCCGCTTCTATAATCTGAGCAGCTTGGGTATTATTATAACTTTTTTGGTAAAGAATGCGGTATATGTTTTGAATCTCGCGGATTTTATCAGTATCAAAACCTCTTCTTCTAAGGCCTACCGAATTGACTCCTACATATGAGATTGGTTCACGAGCTGCTTTTACAAAAGGTGGGATGTCTTTACGAACCAAAGAACCTCCGGCAACAAAAGCATGGCTTCCTATTGAACAAAACTGGTGAACGGCTGTCATACCAGCCAAAATCACATAATCTCCAACAGTTATGTGTCCCGCTAGTGTACTATTGTTTGAAAAAACGCAATAATCACCCACAATACAATCGTGTGCAACGTGAGAGTAAGCCATGATTAGGCAGTTTTCTCCAATAACTGTTTTACCTCGAGAGGATGTTCCTCTATTGATGGTAACACATTCACGTATGGTTGTGTTATCACCTATCTCAGCTGTACTTTCTTCTCCATCGAATTTGAGATCTTGTGGGACAGCGGCGATTACAGAGCCTGGGAAAATATTACAATTTTTTCCAATTCGAGCCCCTTCCATGATGGTCACGTTGGGCCCAATCCAGGTACCTTCTCCAATCGTAACGTTTTTGTCTATGGTTGTAAAGGGTTCTATGACAACGTTTTTGGCAATTTTTGCTCTAGGGTGAACGTAAGCTAAAGGTTGATTCATTCTTTTGTGTCTTTTTTTCTGACGATTTGCGCCATCATTTCTGCTTCGGTTACTAGGCGATAACCACTATAAGCATATGCTTGCATATGACATATACCTCGACGTATAGGGGAAAGCAATTCAAGTTTAAAAACCAAAGTATCACCCGGAACAACAGGGTGTTTAAATTTGGCATGTTCAATTTTCATGAAGAAAGTTAAGTAATTTTCAGGGTCGGGTACGGTATTCATAACCAAAACACCGCCTGCTTGCGCCATAGCTTCAATTTGTAATACCCCAGGCATCACAGGTTGACCTGGAAAATGACCCTCAAAAAAAGGTTCATTCATGGTAACACTTTTTACAGCCACTACATGTTTTTCACTGATTTCTAAAATTTTATCAACCAACAGAAACGGGGGTCTGTGGGGTAAAATTTTCATGATATCATTGACATCTAACGCAGGTTTGGTATTTAAATCAAAAGCAGGGACACGATTTCGTTTTTCAGTTTTGATGATTTTAGCCAATTTTTTGGCAAACTGTGTATTGATATAGTGTCCAGGTTTTGTAGCAATTACTTTTCCACGAATGCGGGTACCAACTAAGGCCAGATCTCCGATAACATCTAACAGTTTATGGCGAGCAGCCTCATTGGGATGATGAAGGGTCAGGTTGTCGAGAATTCCATTGGGTTTAACAGAAATCGATTTTTTACCAAAGGCTTTACGCAATTTGTCCATCGTTTCGTCAGAAATTTCTTTATCGACATAAACAATCGCGTTGTTAAGATCTCCCCCTTTGATAAGGCCTTTTTCTAAAAGCATTTCCAACTCGTGAAGAAAACTGAAAGTTCGAGCGTCGGCAAAATCTTTTTTAAAGTCAGAAAGCTTTTTCAAACTAGCATTCTGAGTACCAAGGACTTTGGTTCCAAAATCAACCATAGTGGTTACCTGATAGTTGTCACATGGTAAAACTGTAATTTCACTTCCAGACTCTTCATCGTAGTAAGTGATGTTTTCTTTTACGATATACTCATCTCTTTCAACATCCAGAATGTCAATACCAGCTTTTTCCAAGGCTTCGACAAAAAACTTTGAAGACCCATCCATTATTGGAGGTTCTGAAGCGTTTAATTCGATTAAAACGTTGTCGATTTCTAATCCAACCAGCGCTGCAAGTACGTGCTCGCATGTTTGTATTTTCACTCCATTCTTTTGAAGCAAAGTACCTCTTTGTGTATCTAGCACATGCTGAGCCTGAGCTTCGATAATTGGATGACCCTCAAGATCAATACGACAAAAGGCATAGCCGTGGTTAGCTACTGCAGGTTTAAAGGTCATAGTGACCTCTTCACCTGTGTGAATGCCTACTCCTTTCAGAGTAATCGGCGACGAAATGGTAGTTTGATTGGCCATTATTTGTTAAGTTTTTTTTGGAGTTCGTGAAGTGTGTTTATGTGTTTGGGTAAGTTTTTAAAATGTACGTATGACCTACTAAATTGATTATAGTCAAAAGCTGGGGTTCCCATAATCTTAGAATCATCTGGAATATTCTTAAGCACACCTGTCTGAGCTTGGACTTGAACCCTATCCCCTACTTTGAGATGGCCTCCGACACCAACCTGGCCACCTAAAACACAATTGGATCCGATTTTAGTAGATCCAGCAACGCCTGATTGAGCAGCAATGACAGTGTGTGATCCGATCTCAACATTATGAGCAATTTGAACAAGATTATCGAGCTTAACACCCTTTCTAATGATGGTTGATCCCAAAGTCGCACGATCAATCGTGGTGTTAGAGCCTACTTCAACATCATCTTCGATAACTACATTGCCTGTTTGCGGAATCTTGTTGTAGGAACCATCTTTATTTGGACTAAAACCAAACCCATCAGCGCCGATAACAGCATTGCTATGAATGATGCAATTTGCACCAATAATTGTATCATCGGCGATGTTGGCACCCGAATAAATAATGGTGTTGTCCCCAATAGAAACATCAGCACCTATATGGACATTGTGATGTATTTTGACGTTATCACCGATATTGACCCGCTCGCTGAGTACGGAAAAAGCACCTAAATAAAAATCTTTTCCATAGCTCACTTCAGATTCAATCGAGGAATGTTTGTGAACTCCCGTTTTGGTCTGTTTTAATGCAGCAAAATGGTTTAGCATTTTGGTGAAAGAACTATAAGGGTCGTCTACCAAGACTAGGGTTGTTGTAAGGTCATTATCTGGTTTAAAATCACTGCTTACAAGTGTAACAGAGGCACCTGTAGTGTACACGTAGGGAGTATATCTGGGGTTTGCTAAAAAAGATAGAGAACCTGCTTTAGCATCTTCAATCTTTGATAAATGAGATACTAGTACATCTTTGTTTCCTTGTACCGTACCATTTAACAAATCAGCAATCTGCAGGGCTGTAAATTCCATCGGTGCAAAAGTAAAAAAAATAGAAGACTATTTAGGATAACAAAAGTAATACTTAGTAACAGGCTTGGTTAAAGCTGCTAAATTTGAATCATCAGTCAGGGCTGACAACTCACGAACAGCCCCCTTATTATCTAAAACATGGATCGGAGATTGTTGACGGTTATAACCTCTATTTTCTATTTGTCCATCAAAAATAAAATAATCAGCATCGCTGCTTTGAAACATTTTCGACTGGCTAAACAACTCCATTTTTTCTTCAATTTTCTTAGTGCTAGGCGGTGATTGTGTAACTCTAATTTTAGGTAGTTTCCTGTCCAGTATACTGGTACAAAGTGTCGAAAAAACAAAGTCTGCATGTGTCACTCCTGATTTAATCATAGACATTACATCTATGTCATCTAAAAAAGAAAAATGATTTAAAGCTTGTTCAACTTGGTCTTTTGAATATGCACCGCTTAGAAAATAATGTAAAGCCGGGGACAGCTCAACCTCAAGGCTATTGCTGATTAAATATTTTGCTCTTTTAAAAATGCGTTTTAACACTTCTTCGGCAGCAAAACTCGTTTTATGTAAATAGACAGACCAATACATTAACCTTCTTGCCAACAAAAACTTTTCGATTGAATAAATACCCTTCTCCTCCACCATCAATACATCATTATGAACACATAGCATGGCAATAATACGTTCAGAGTTGATATTCCCCTCTGTGACACCGCTGTAGAAACTATCACGCTTGAGATAATCCAACCGATCCATATCTAGCTGTGAAGCTATCAATTGATTAAAGAAAGGTCGATGATAGACCGCTTTAAACATTTCAATGGCCGTTTCTAACTTGCCCTCATATTGGGCATTAAGTTTTTCCATCATGGACAAAGAAATTTCTTCATGAGAAAAACCTTCCGAAAAAATTCCTTCAAGTGCATGAGAAAAGGGTCCGTGGCCTAAATCGTGTAGAAGAATGGCAATTTGAGCAGCTTCTCTCTCATGATCTGTAATGAGGGTTCCTTTTTGCTGGAGACAATCGAGGGTTTTAGACATCAAATACATAGCCCCTAGTGCGTGTTCAAACCTGCTATGAGTTGCTCCAGTATAAACATAATAAGACAACCCCATCTGATGAATCCTGCGAAGGCGTTGAACCACTGGTTCTTGTATCAAAGCAGAAATAAGCGGTGTTGGAATTGAAATAAAACCGTAAATTGGGTCGTTATAATATTTAAGCCTCAATAATTCAAACTTAGAGCAACAAAGATACACTTTATGGAGCCGATTCAAGTACTTTGGGTAGATGATGAAATCGATTTACTTCAAGCTCACACCATTTTTTTGGAGGAAAAAGGATATAAAATACATCCTTGTTCGAATGGTGCCGATGCATTAGAATCAGTAAAAAACCAACCCATAGACATTGTACTTCTTGATGAAAATATGCCAGGAATGGACGGGTTGGAGGTTTTAAGCCACATCAAAAAAGATCGCCCCAACCTTCCTGTTGTGATGATTACAAAAAGTGAAGCCGAAAATATCATGGAGGAAGCTATCGGAGCAAAGATTTCGGATTATTTGATAAAACCTGTTAATCCAAATCAGATTTTGTTGTCTCTGAAAAAGAACCTGGACGATCAGCGACTGGTATCTGAAAAAACAGCATCGACTTATCAGCAATCCTTTCAGGAGCTAAATAATGACATCAATTCAGCTCAATCTCTACAAGAGTGGGAAGAGGTTTACAAAAAATTAGTTTTTTGGGAACTCGAATTAGAAAAGCTTACTTCAGATGGTGTTCAAGACATTCTTCTTTTTCAAAAAACAGAAGCCAATCAACAATTCACAAGAAGTGTACGTCAACATTATGAAAGTTGGATAAAAAACGAAGCCGAGATGGTGTTTTCACATCGTGCGTTTGCCGAATTGGTGGTTCCTCAAATTTCAAATGAAAACCCAACCTTGTTGTTGATGATTGATAATCTTCGTTTTGACCAATGGAAGATTATTCAATCTGCTCTACTTCCCTATTACGGACTCAAAGAAGAAACTACTTATTGTAGCATCCTGCCCACAGCCACTCAATATGCTCGGAACGCTTTTTTCTCTGGATTACTACCCAGTCAAATCAAAAAAACACATCCTCAGTGGTGGAAAGAGGACACAGACGAAGGTGGGAAGAACCTATTTGAAGACAAGTTGATTCAAGCACAATTGGACAAAATGGGTCTTGATTGGAAACATAGCTACCATAAAATCAATAAACCTGAACAAGGAATTAAATTAGCCGAACAACTCAACAATGAACTTCATAACCGACTCACGGTAGTAGTGTACAATTTTGTGGACATGATATCACATGCGAAAACAGAAATGGATGTCATTAAAGAGTTGGCTGCCACAGACAAAGCCTATAGGTCATTGACGGCCAGCTGGTTTGAGAACTCTCCTCTTTTAGAAATTGTCAAAAAAGCGCAAAGTCTTGGTTTTAAACTTCTTATCACCACAGATCATGGCACAATCAATGTAAAAAATCCAGTCGAAGTTCTTGGTGATAGAGACACCAGTACCAATATCCGTTACAAAACAGGGAAACGAGTCAGCATAAAGGATAAAAATGTGATTACTTTTGATCGGCCTGAGTCTATCGGGCTCCCCACAATCAATCTGACAAGCTCCTTTGTTTTTGCTACTGAAGATCGATACCTTATATACCCAACTAGATACCATCATTTTGTCAACTACTACAAAGACACTTACCAACATGGAGGGGTTTCTCTCGAAGAAATGCTCATCCCTTTTGCGGTTCTTTCGCCTAAGTAGGTTATTTTTGTCGTGTGCAAATATCTTATAGTCTTTCAGATTTAGAATCCGTAGCTCAGAGCATTAAGAATGAGCTTCGTCATCCGATTGTGGCGCTACATGGTGGATTGGGAATGGGAAAAACTACTTTGGTGAAATCTTTGATTGCGTCTTTGGGTAGTACGGATGTGATCAGTAGTCCAACATTTGGGCTCGTTCACCAGTATAACACTCCCAATGGCCCTGTATTTCACATGGATTTATATCGTTTAGAAGATGCAGCTGAACTTCAAAATTTAGGAATCGATGAGTATCTGTACTCTGGGAGACCTTGTTTTATTGAATGGCCAGAACTGCTGCTGGATCAAATTGAAAGAATTTCACACCACATTCGCATTTTTCAAATTGATGAGCATCATCGTAAACTAGAATTTTCATGAGTTTTGTTCGAAGATTAGGGTATTATTTAGGGGGCTTCTCGTTGGGTCTGGTATTCTTGTTTTTTTTCTTAAGTGGTAAAAAAACCCAGTGCAATTACGGCCCACAAGCCAGAGTAATCCACGATATTTCAGGGAAAACATGGAAGTTTGCTGAATCTGATTCTATGGACGTAAACAAAACCCTTTTTCTTAAAAAAGCAAAGATTGATTTTTCTAAAAGTCAAATAGGGGAAAAAGACTGTAACACCTACTATCTTGAGAACCACTTAGGCACTTACGATGCTAAAAACTGTGATAGTATTGTGTATTTCAAAAAGACCCGTTAAGCTTACTCCTACGTCGTTTGAGCTCCATGTCGACAAGTTGGATTTCTCTTCCTGTTTGACCAGGCACTGAACTATTTTCTTCAGCCCTTCGAATAAGATATGGCATCACTTGATCCATAGGGCCAAAAGGCAAAAACTTAACTACATTATATCCCTTTGCCGCCAAATTATAACTGATGTGATCACTCATTCCATACAACTGACTAAACCACACTCTTTTGTCATTGTTTTTAATCTTTTGAGACTTCATTACTTCAATAGTCATATATGTACTTGCTTCGTTATGAGTGCCAAAAAACAAAGCCATTTTAGCATCGATGTTTTTTAAACAATACAGTGAGGCTTGATCAAAGTTATTGTCTGTGTCGACTTTATGGGCAAACACTGGGCTGTCTGTTTCTAAAAATTTTGCCCTAGATCGTTCTTTTTCCATATAGGCACCTCTTACCAGTTTTAAACCCAAATAATGATTGCTTTTAAGAGCACTCTGATGCATCACTTGAAGTCGACGAAAACTAGATTTGAGATAAAGTTGAACCGTATTAAAAACCACGGGGGTTTTTGTATTAAACTCTTTCATCAGATCCATTACAAGTCGATCAACAGCAATTTGCAGCCAGCTCTCTTCAGCATCAATTAACAGAGATAACCCTTCATCATGAGCCACTTTGCAGCACTTTCTAAATCGAGCTTCTGTGCGTTGCCATGCTTGGTTTTCCTCTTCTGATAAAGAATCTCCATTGCTGATTTTTTCATATATATCAGAGTCGCCAAAAGCAGTGGGTTTAAAAACTCCAAATGGAAGACTTTCTTTATCCTTAGAAAAAAGTAATAATTCAATGACTTTATCACAGTTGTTATCAAATTCAATTTCTCTTTTAACATCTTCAATGGCGTAGTTAAGATAGGCGCTCACACCATATTTTTTAAGCTGTTGAACAACTGAGTTGGTCTGCATTAGGTCAGCGCCTGCACAAAAATGACGATAGACAAGACGTTCTATGTACCAAAATCCCTGCAACCGGATTTGCTTCGACCATTTTAAGAGTGTCATGCCAACACGCACCATATACCTTTTCGAAAGCAACAAAAAAATAATGCGAGCCTTACGTAGTTCTTTGGTCGTTTTGTGAGCAAATGCCACTGTGGTATTGTTAAATATACGATCCATTTTGGGGTTATGTGTTTTATTTACAACATTTAAAAATAAAACATTTCGATTACTTTTGCACTATGTTTTATCCAACTTCTTTATTAACTGAAATGAGTCGGATTTTTTTTGAAGAAACAGGCTGGGAAGAACTAGCTGACTCTTTAAACAAATCTGATTACAGCAATGTTTTTGTTTTAACTGACAAAAACACAAATCGATTCTGTTTGCCGATCTTAGAGGCAAAAGTAAATCAATCACTTACCGTTTTGGTTATGGAGGCTGGAGAAAAACACAAGCATCTCCATACCTGCTCACAACTATGGCGAGAACTATCAGAACTCGGAGCAGACCGAAATGCCTTGTTGATCAATTTAGGAGGCGGAGTGGTTACAGATTTAGGAGGCTTTGTGGCTTGTGCTTATAAAAGGGGAATCGATTTTATCAACATTCCTACTACACTACTCTCGATGGTTGATGCTTCTGTTGGAGGTAAAACAGGTGTGGACCTGGATCAGCTTAAAAATCAAATTGGTATCATTCAAGAACCAAGTTTCGTTCTGGTAGATCCTGTGTTTCTTAAAACCCTTCCTGAAAATGAATTTAGAAGTGGATATGCTGAAATGCTCAAACACGGACTTATTCAAGACCGTGATTATTTTGAAAGATTATCCATTTACAGATATGACATAGAACATATTGGCAAGAGTATTTATCATTCAATATGTATTAAAAGCAATGTGGTAGCTCAAGATCCTACTGAAAAAAATCTTCGAAAGATTTTAAATTTTGGCCATACTTTAGGCCATGCAATAGAATCCTATTTTTTAGATCACATGAACTATGATAGGCTTTTGCATGGTGAAGCGATTGCAATCGGTATGATTATGGAATCGGAGCTGTCTCATAAACACTCTGGCTTAAGTTCAGATGATAGAAACCGAATCAAAGAAGTCTTTGAATCGATCTATCCAAAGATTCAATTACAAGCTGATGACATATCATACATCAAAGAGTTGTTACGTCACGACAAAAAGAACAGATCTGGTAAAATACGCTTTGCCCTGCTTGAATCTATAGGAAAACCCGTTATAGATCAGGTAGTTAGTGACGAGGCAATTGACGATGCGATTGCCTATTACCTAAGTTAAGCAGAGTTTCTACTTGCGTTGATATTACCATACAGAGAGCGTGTTACCATTTTTTCTAGCACCTCATCGGATCCATTTTCTTGAATACAACGCAGTGCATATTGCTGAATGGTCAATAATGGCAAAACAATTTTCTCTCTGGTCTGAATGGAAGCCTTACCTGCTGGTTCATTTTCCATCAATACAGATTGACCTGTGAGTTTGAGTAAATATTTTTTAGAACGCTCGTATTCTTCATAAATCAACTTCCAAAAAGCACCATACTCTTTGTCATATTGCATATAAGCAGTGAGCTTAAAGAAAGATTTTGTCAAGCTCATCATGGAGTTAGACACCAAAGTTCTAAAAAATGCATTGTTCTTATATAAAGAAATCACATCATCAAATTTACCCTCTTTGTCGTACTGCTCTAGGGACAAACCAACGCCATAAAATCCAGGGACGTTTTGTTTTAGCTGACTCCAGCTGCCCACAAAAGGAATGGCTCGCAAGGCCGAGAAATCAAGTGTTTTAGATTTGCCTCGTTTGGACGGACGACTGCCTATATTGGTTTTCGCATAGAATTTCAGTGTACTCATATGCTCTAAATAGGGTAAAAACTTAGGATGTGCCTTAAAATCTTGATAAGCCTTGTAACTAATACTAGCCAAATCATTCATTGTTTTTCTATCTTCAGGAGACCATTCAGATTTCTTGTTATTGAAGACACGGTTCGCAATCCCTGAGCTTAGCATTTGCTCAAGATTGTATTGACATGAATCGACCGTTCCAAAATTAGAACTAATGGTCTGTCCTTGAACAGTGATCTGAATTTCATCGGATTCTATGGTGTCACCCATAGAAGCGTAGAATTGGTGGGTGTTACCCCCTCCACGTGCAGGAGGACCTCCCCTACCATCAAAAAACAATGCTTTAACACCATGTTTTCTCGACACTTCAGTAAGTGCTTCTTTGGCTTTGAAGATACTCCAGTTGGCCATCAGATACCCACCATCTTTGGTTCCATCAGAGAACCCAAGCATGATGGTCTGTTTGTTGCCACGACGTGCCAAGTGCGATTTGTAAACTGGATTGCTATAAACAATATCCATAACTGCAGGCGCAATCTCAAGGTCTGTTACGGTTTCGAACAAAGGCGCCACATCAACATCAGGTTCTGACCAATCACTCAAACGCAACATCGCAAAGACTTCAAATATGTTTTGAGCGGTCTGGTTGTTACTAATGATGTATCGGTGACATGCCAAATGGCCGTTTTGAGATTGTATTTGTTTGATCGCACGAATAGAGCCCAAAGTATTCTTAACCAATTCATCCGAAAAGAGATCCGGTGAAAGATCACCCTGCAATTGGATCAAAAGGTCAATTTTTTCCGATTCGCTAAGCTTTTCATAATCAATTGATTTATCAATGATGTTTTGCTTTTGCGCCTCTTTAACTATGATCAAAAAAGCTGCATGATGCACTCTTGAGTCCTGACGAATATCAAGACTGGCAAAATGAAACCCAAAAATATTAACCTTGTTGATTAATGCATCTACTTCTTTGGCAAACATCCCATGATACTCATCTAGTAGTAGGGTATGAATTTGTTTTAAACTTGCGGTCAAGTCTTTAAGTGATATTTCTGGTAAAGACGATTTAGAGAAAATACTATTGTATAACTTCGATTCGATTTCAGTGATAATAGGTTCAACTTTCTTAAAAGTCAATCTTCTACGAAGTCTTCGTACATCTCTGTAATAGTTTCGGATGATACTGCTGCGCAACCCTTGTGCTGTTTTTAGGGTTATGTCTGTCGTGACAAAAGGATTACCATCACGGTCACCACCAGGCCAGAAACCTAAATTGATTAAAGGGTTGTCAAAGTGCTTTCCATCAAAAATGTTGTTTTTGATGTACTGATATATTGTACTGACTGAGTGATAAAATACGTTTTCTAAATACCACATCAGGCTATTGGCTTCGTCTAGGGGGGTTGGTTTTTCTTTTTTGAAAAAAGGCGTTCTCCCTAACTGAGCCAACAATACTTTGATGGTTGGTAAATCGTTTCGTTTGATAGCTTCTGATAAGTCTGTAATAATACCTAACACAGATCCAGGGTAAAACTGAGTGGGATGTGCAGTAAGCACAGGTCGAATCCTAAAGCTGCTCAAATAGTCTTTAAGAGCGTCAGAAGCATCGTTTTCCATGGCTTCTGCTCTAGAGCTTCGCAAGGTTCCGCGACCGCTTGGATTGTTGATAATATTAAAAGCTGCATCTTCAATCGCATCGAATAAAACTACTTGACGCTCAATAAACTGAATAAACCTAAACAACATATCAACATTGTCCTGTGGAGAATCTTCAGGGAAGTACTGAGCAAAAAACTCATCGACAATGTCTTTTGGATTTTTGTCTTTCTTAAAACCTTCTTCGCAAAAATCAGCAAATAAAGGCAATACTGTAGCAGTTCTTGAAATTTCTGAGTAAGGTAAGGTTGAAAAGACACTGTTGTAAAGATTAAACTTTGACAACACGTCTGTTTCGAATCGTTCTATTTTAGTTTTACTTAACACTTTTATGGTAATGACTTAAAAAAACCCTCAAACTTTATGTAAGAGGGTTTTTGAATTGATTAATATCCTCTTATAGTTCTTGAAAAATGGTATGCATCAATCGTTTTTTATCATTGATGCTTTCTTCTAATGAAATCATGGTTTCTGTTCGTAACACACCATCAATATCATCGATTTTAAAAATAATTTCTTTGGCATGATCAGTGCTCTTGGCACGTACTTTACAAAAGATGTTAAACTTTCCTGTTGTAATATGAGCTACTGTAACGTTTGGAATTTCCGATAGACGCTCCAACACATATTTAGTTTGATGGGTTTTTTCTAGATAGATTCCAACATAGGCTATAAAAGAATATCCTAATTTCTTGTAATCTAGTGCTAAAGAAGAGCCCTTTATAATCCCTGCTTCTTCCATTTTCTTGACTCGAACATGAACAGTACCTGCTGATATGAGTAATTTTTTTGCAATATCCGTGAAGGGGGTACGCATATTATCAATCAGAATATCCAAAATCTGATGATCTATTTCGTCTAATTTTATCTTTGCCATAAATATATTTTTTGCAAAGAAAACAAAAAATTATTAAAATAAAGACACCTAAATCCTATATTTGTTATTAAATAATGGTTAAATATTGAATTTACAAACAATTATGTGCGGATTCGTTAAATTTATATTCCACTAAATCGTTATTTTCTACTATGACTTTATGACCTCGATGCGAAGACAAGTCACCCTCTGCTGAAAAAACAGGTTGAAAAATTATTTTTTCTTCACTTTTTACTTCTCTAAAGTTTATTCCAATATCTCCCTGTTTTATTTGATTGTCGACGACATATTGTGTGTTTTTAATCAAAATGTCAAAGAAATGTTTTTGGTTTTCAGGTATCTCAAAATAAGCATCAAAATCGTGCAGTTTATCATCCAGAATGGCTTTAATCGCATATTTTAAAGCATAAAAAATAAATTCTCTTGTTTGCTCTCTTTGATAGTCGTTTTGATAATGACCTGCTTCAAATAAAACGGTGGGTACACCATCAGACTGAAAGGCATCTCCTGTGCAATTGGCATTAAAAGCATCATCATATCTTCCGATTTGATTCGGGATATGAACATCGAGTTTTTTAGCTATTTGAGCAATTAAACACGCTGCCTTTCTTCTAGAAGGACCAAATTGGCGCTTTTCATCGGCTGAAGGGGCTAGAAAGGAAACTGTGGCAGGATGATCTTCAATCCCATACATAGTACGTTGATCATGAAGGTTAAAAGCAAAATCAGGTTTAAAGGCATCAAATTCAGCTCTTAAAAAAAGGCTCTCTGGTTGAGTGAGTTGTTTCGCATCGCGATTTAAGTCTATATCGTTGGCGTTGTTTCTTGTATAGGCAGAAGCTCCATCTGGATTTACCATCGGAAGCACCCGTAAGCTAATTTGAGACTTAAGATTAGGGTGTGATTCAAGGTAGGACAACAAGTCAAACACCGCTTTGGTCGTTGTCGATTCATTTCCGTGCATTTGCGACCACATCAGAACCTTGACCGCCCCTGAACCCCAATCTATACGATACAATGGGGCTCCTAGAACACTTTTAGCAATTTCCATAGGGCTATAGGGAGATAATAAAGGCTCAATGTGAGCAAGGGTAACATATCTTCCCGAAAGGGCGTCGACTTTGTATGGTATGTATTGAGGATGTAAACTCATGATGTTTGCAAATGTAAAAACAAGTTAGGTTACAATTGTAATTGTTTTGATTGTTACAATTGTTTACATATTACGGCTTTTGGAACATAAAATTTAACTTTTGTGAAGAAAATAAACTTTGAATTTTGTTAAATTACATATTATGTGTAAGTTATGATTTTTATATTAACCTTTAATTTAATTATTATACATCATATTAAAGCTTTTTTAAGCTGTATATTTAAAATTTTATTGTTTTTTATTACACTTTATTTACATTTGTAAAATGGCAAATATTGTAGCGCGTATTGATCAAATCATCCAAGAACAGCAACTAAGCTCTGCTGCTTTTGCAGATGCCATTGGGGTACAACGTTCTTCTATTTCACACGTATTGTCAGGCCGTAACAAGCCCAGCCTTGACTTTATTCTAAAAATTTTAGAAGCTTTTCCACATATTTCATCGGATTGGTTGTTGTTTGGTAAAGACAATCCCTCCCCTCCCACTCCTGCGTCAGACACCAAGACAATCAAGGAGGATGATTCTAGGGACATGGATCCTTATTCAGCTATAAAACCATCTTCTGACAGTGAAATTGATAAAATTGTGTTCTTTTTCAAGGATGGTCGCTTTGAAACCTATCATCAAAAGGGTTAATTTTGCTGTCAATACACATTACATGACAAAGAAATCCATTCTTTTTGTTCTTACACCCCTCTTATTTGTTGCCTGCTTCACTGTAGAGCGTGACTGTAAACCCTTTCAGACGGGTTCATTTTCTTTTACAACAGTTGTTAATGGAGACACATTGGTCAGCACATTTGAAAGAGACGAACTTATAGAAATTGATTATTACGCAGGAATTGCAGATACTTCGACGGTTCGTTGGATCAATGATTGTGAGTGCATTGTAAAAAAACTCAACCCGAAATCCTTTCAAGATTCAAAAGCTGTACAAATGAAAATTTTGTCAACTTTTGAGGATGGCTATGTATTTGAGTATCACCTTGTCGGCAATCGAAGTAATATTCAGCGTGGTCGGGTGGAAAAAATTTCAGATTAACTCAATACATACCTAACATCACTAGCTTTGTGAAAGCCATCAAAGCTCGAGAGTGATTTGACCATTTTTATCGTCTTTATCGAGTGTCTGAGGATCCTCTACTTCGATATCTTCGGTTTGATCTGGAAGAGAATCAGGAGTGTGTGGCAATGATTCTAGGCTGTTGATGTTTTTAATCATTTCTGAACTCACTTGGTTCCCCATGGCTTTGATCCCCTTTACACTAATAAATTCTTCAAAAATAATTTTTTGAGAGGGCTTGGGGTCTTTTCCACGAGGTTTGACAAACTCCAACTCAATGACAGGTCGCCAGTCTGTACTAATCAATTCCAAATTGATTTTATTTCCTTGTTTTACAAAGTCTTCTTCTTTATCAGGCACTTCAATCAAAAAACGTTTTCCAAAGTATCGATCTTTGACACCATCGTAATACACCACAGAAATGGGTTTTTTAGGCTCCCACTGCTCCAAAATCACCATATCTTCTGGAAAGTGCATATTCAAATCGGGAATCACTGTTTTGATTAAACCCGACTGGGTTGCAATCAGCAATCGATCATCTCCTCGAAAGGCTCCTAACAAATCCCCTCTTTGATCAACATTTAGACGGCCTACCGCATCATCAAACCATATTTTTCTGGGCTTTAACGTAGAAACACCTTCTTCTTTTAACTCGATACGCTTCACAGCGTATTTAGTCACAGTGTTTCCTCTCACTCCTCTTGATTTAATATCTAAGTCTGCAAAGTCTAAGTCCCACTTGAGTTTCTTAATACTTCCTGATTGGCGCAGCATCACAGTGACTATTTCTGCCTCTCCATTGGGATTGGCTGAAAAATATAGCACTTTGGATTGACTCTTACCATTGGTCAAATCATAGGTCTTGTCTCGTGTTACACCCGTCACAGGAAAACGCTTCATGAAAGTAGTACCTCCACGTCCATCCCTGTAAATCATATTGTATATGGTACGGTCGTCTTTCTTCTTAAAAACCGCTACATGGATAATGTTTTTACCTACAAAGGTTTTAGACTCCACTTTGGTCACAACCATATGCCCTTCTTCTGTAAAGACAATAATGTCATCAATGTCCGCACAGTCTGCAACATACTCGTCTTTACGCAAGGATGTTCCTATAAAACCCTCTTCTCTGTTTACATACAATTTGGTATTGCGAATAACTACCTTTTTTGCATCAACATCATCGAAAATTCGGATCTCAGTTTTGCGTTCACGACCTTCGCTGTAGGTCTTTTTTAAATGCTTGAAGTAATCAATTGCAAAGGCTATCAAATTTGATAAATTGTCTTTGACTTGAGCCAATTCTTCTTCGAGGGCCTCAATCTTTTGTTGGGCTTTATCCAAATCGAATTTAGAAATTCGCTTGATGCGGATTTCAGTTAACCGAACTACATCATCATCAGTAACAGCTCTTTTCAAATGGCCAATATGAGGCTGTAAGCCTTTATGAATGGCAGCCATAACCCCGTCCCAGGTTTCTTGATCTTCAATATCTCTATAGATCCGATTTTCAATAAAAATGCGCTCTAAAGAAGCAAAGTGCCATTGGGATTCCAACTCGTCTTGCTTGACCAATAATTCTTGGCGAAGCAACTCTACTGTATGATCTGTCGATCGTCTGAGCATCTCACTCACTCCTACAAAGAGTGGTTTGTTGTCTTCAATGACACATCCTAACGGTGAGATAGAGGACTCACAAGCCGTAAAGGCATAAAGAGCATCTATTGTTTTGTCAGGGGAAATATTAGAGGGTAAATGCACCAAAATTTCTACTTTGGCAGCGGTGTTATCCTCTATTTTTTTGATTTTAATTTTCCCTTTATCATTGGCCTTCAGAATCGAGTCAATCAATGATGAAGTGGTTGTGTTAAAAGGGATCTCAGTAATGACCAAAGTGTTTTTATCAAACTGTGATATTTTAGCACGCACTCTAATTTTACCCCCACGAACACCATCGTTATATTGTCCGACATCCATAATACCACCTGTGGGAAAATCAGGGAAAATCTGAAAACGTTTTCCGTTCAAGTGCTTAATTGAGGCATCGATGAGCTCCACAAAATTGTGAGGCAATATTTTTGTCGACAATCCAACAGCGATCCCCTCACCTCCTTGAGCTAGTAGTAGCGGAAATTTAACAGGAAGGTTGATGGGTTCTTTCTTACGACCGTCGTAGGATAATTGCCATTGGGTAACCTTGGGGCTATAAACCACTTCAAGAGCAAACTTAGAAAGACGGGCTTCTATGTAACGAGATGCAGCCGCACTGTCACCCGTAAGTATGTTCCCCCAATTTCCCTGCATGTCAATCAAAAGATCTTTTTGACCGATTTGCACCATGGCATCCGAAATACTGGCATCACCATGTGGGTGGTATTGCATGGTGTGACCAACAATATTCGCTACTTTATTGTACCGCCCATCATCGAGTTCACGCATGGCGTGCAATATGCGCCTTTGGACAGGTTTTAAACCATCAGCAATCGCAGGAACGGCACGTTCTAAAATAACATAAGACGCATAATCCAAAAACCAATCCTTGTACATGCCAGTTACCTTAACCAGTGTATCTTGTTGATTGTCAAATGTTTCCTCTAAATGCTCTTCTTCCATTTTATTCTTCTACTCGATCCAATTCTACCTTTAGGTTGTCAATGATAAATTCTTGGCGCTCGGGAGTGTTTTTGCCCATATAAAAAGACAACAAATCTTCAATCCCCATGGCCTTATCAATCATTACTGGATCTAACCTCATATCTTCACCAATGAAATATTTAAATTCGTCAGGTGAAATTTCTCCCAAACCTTTAAAACGAGTGATTTCAGGATTTTTACCAAGCTTCTGCATGGCATCCTGACGCTCTTGCTCTGAATAACAATAAATCGTTTCTTTTTTGTTGCGCACTCTAAATAAGGGGGTTTGTAAGATGTACAAATGTCCTTCCTTAATGAGCTCAGGGAAAAACTGTAAGAAAAAAGTAATCAATAACAATCGAATATGCATCCCATCTACATCAGCATCCGTAGCTATGACAATGTTGTTGTAACGCAAATCCTCCATGCTTTCCTCAATATTGAGAGCAGCTTGTAAAAGATTGAACTCTTCGTTCTCGTAAACTATTTTTTTATTCATTCCATAAGAATTGAGTGGTTTGCCCCGAAGGCTAAAAACAGCTTGCGTGTTCACATCTCGAGACTTTGTGATCGAACCACTGGCCGAATCTCCCTCTGTGATAAAAAGGGTAGATTCCAAACGTCGACCTTTTTTTAAGTCACCCAAATGAACACGACAGTCGCGTAATTTTTTGTTGTGTAGACTGGCTTTTTTAGCACGTTCTCGTGCTAGCTTACGAATCCCAGACAGTTCTTTGCGCTCCTTTTCTGCTTGTAATATCTTACGTTGCAGTTTTTCAGCGGTTTCAGCGTTTTTATGTAAAAAATTGTCGAGCTGTGTACTGATAAAATCATTGATGTAGGTCCGAACAGTGGGGAGTCCTCCACCCATTTCTGTAGAACCTAACTTGGTTTTCGTT
>JADHML010000012.1 GCA_016780065.1 Flavobacteriaceae bacterium | reverse complement strand
AGCCCAAGTGATGACTAGAGATGTGTTGACCATTGAACACAAAGACACGATTTATGATGCCGCGCTGATGTTGTCAGAAAATGAGTTTCATGCGCTGCCCGTGATGGATGAGGACGAGTTGGTAGGCATTGTAACCACAACAGATTTGGTAAAGTTCTTACTGAAGTTGTTTTAATGGTTGGCCCTAAACATTAAAGCGGAAATGCATCACATCGCCATCATGGACGGTGTAGTCTTTGCCTTCGACACGCATTTTCCCTGCTTCTTTAACTTTGGTTTCGGATTCGTACTGGTCGTAATCGTCATAGGCGATGACTTCTGCACGGATAAAGCCTTTTTCAAAGTCGGTATGTATGACCCCAGCCGCTTGAGGTGCCGTAGCGCCTTTGTGAATGGTCCATGCGCGAACTTCTTTTTGACCTGCGGTGAAATAAGTTTGCAAGTCGAGTAAGACATAAGCTGAGCGGATGAGCTTGGCTGCTCCAGGTTCTTCCAGCCCGATGTCTTCCAAGAACATTTGGCGCTCTTCGTAGCTGTCCAATTCGTTGATATCGGCTTCTGTAGAAACCGCTAAAATGAGGATTTGAGCTTGTTCGGATTGAGCGACTTCGCGAACTCGGTCTACATAGGCATTTCCTGACACTGCAGAAGACTCGTCAACATTACAAACATATAAAACAGGCTTATCAGTGATGAGTTGTAGTGGGCGAACATATGCAGATCGGTCTTCATCGGACAGATCAAGTGCTCGCACAGATTGTGCGGCTTCTAAGGCTGTTTTGAGTTGGATCAAAACTACCTGCTCTTTTAGGGCTTCTTTGTCGCCTGTTCGTGCCGCACGACCTACTTTCTCAAGACGTTTTTCGACAGAATCTAAATCTTTGAGTTGGAGTTCTAGGTCAATGGTTTCTTTGTCTCGAATTGGGTCTACAGAACCGTCGACATGGACAATGTTGTCATTATCAAAACAACGAAGTACGTGAAGGATGGCATCGGTTTCACGAATATTGCTCAAAAATTGGTTCCCTAGCCCCTCCCCTTTGCTGGCTCCTTTGACAAGTCCGGCAATGTCAACAATCTCAACCGTTGCAGGCACCACGCGCTCGGGTGCTACAAGTTGTTCCAGTCTTTCCAGTCTTACGTCTGGGACGTTGACTACGCCAATATTAGGCTCTATGGTACAAAAAGGAAAATTGGCACTTTGTGCCTTTGCATTTGACAAACAATTGAACAAGGTGGATTTACCAACATTTGGCAAGCCTACAATACCCGCTTTCATAAGTTAAGAGTCAGGGTGCATAAAACGTTGCTTTCCCAATAAGGTCTCTTCAGATTCTACATGGTCCTCATCAGGCACACAACAATCTACAGGACAAACGGCCGCACACTGAGGCTCATCATGAAAGCCTTTGCATTCCGTACACTTATCGGGAACGATGTAATAAACCTCATCAGAAATGGGTTCATTTACTTCATCGGCATTGATGGCTTTGCCATTGGGCAATACCACATCACCTGAAAGTTGCGTACCTTCAGCATAGGTCCAATCGAATGCACCTTCATAAATTGCAGTATTGGGGCACTCAGGTTCGCAAGCCCCACAATTGATACATTCGTCTGTGATGATAATAGCCATTTTTATTTTTTAACTTTGCAAAAGTAAGCGCAATCGTGGTTTCACACAAGTCATCAGATAGAATAAAATCGATCATTGAAGGTTTATCCCAATTTGGGGAAGACCTAAGAGTGTTTGTCAACTCCAAACATTCAAATGATGCTTCATACCAAAATCTTCAACATGCGATTGAAAAATCACACACACACAACGCTTGGTTCACCCCTGAAAACACTCTAACAGCCATCGAAGCTTGGGGAAATTTGTTGCAACATGATCATTTAGAATCATGGCTGTCTGCATATCAGCTCGATAAGAGTTCTGACACGGCGGTTGGTATTGTCATGGCAGGGAATCTTCCTTTAGTAGGTTTTCACGATTTACTTTGTGTGTTGATTAGTGGACATCGTGCTGTCATAAAAATGTCATCTAAAGATCGGTTTTTAATACCAGAACTGTTACAAATGATGACAAAACATATACCAGAATGGAACAACAAGGTAACAGTTTGTGATGATCAATTAAAAGGTTATGACAAAGTCATTGCGACAGGTAGTAACAACAGCAGTCGCTATTTTGAATATTATTTTCGAAAGGTTCCCCATTTGTTAAGAAAAAACCGATCGAGCTTGGCGGTGTTGACCGGAAACGAATCTCAGGAGGAACTGAATGGATTGGTCAAGGACGTGAGCTTGTACTTTGGTTTGGGCTGCAGAAGTGTTTCAAAAATTTTAGTGCCAAAAGACTATGATTTTGACATACTTTTTAATGCTTTATACAGTGTAAATGACCTGATACATCATCATTCGTACGCTAACAATTACGATTACAACAGAGCTGTTTTTTTAATGAGTGAAGACAACATATTAGACAATGGCTTTATGTTGATCAAACAAGACGGCCGCCTTTCATCTCCGATCGGATGTTTGTATTTTGATTATTATGAAGATCCCGAAGAAGTTCAAAGATATGTAACCGAAAGATCGGCTGAAATACAATGCATCGTGAGTCATATAGATGGTTTAGAATCTGTTGCATTTGGAAGCGCTCAATTCCCCAAACTCGATGATTACGCAGATCGTGTTGACACACTAAGCTTTTTGTTAAAAAAATAACTAAAAATTTAACTTTTATTAGAGCATGTCCTGTCTCTATTTTGTTTATTTGCAAAATATTTTGCTTTATGAAAAAACACAACTTTAGCGCCGGCCCTTGCATCCTTCCAGATTCTGTTATGCAACAAGCGGCGGCTGCCGTGCAAGAGTTAGACAATTCTGGTCTTTCACTCATCGAAATATCACACCGAAGCCCTGCTTTTATTGAAATCATGGAGCGTGCTTGTCAGCTAACTCTAGAGTTGTTAGACTTGGAAGGCAAAGGCTATAAAGCCTTGTTTCTACAAGGCGGTGCCAGCACCCAATTTCTTGCAACAGCCTACAACCTTTTAGATAAGAAAGCTGCATACTTGAACACAGGAACTTGGTCAACAAAAGCCATAAAGGAAGCTAAACTTGTTGGAGAGGTCGTTGAAGTTGCTTCTTCAGCCGATGCAAACTTTAATTACATCCCCAAAGGCTTTGATGTGCCTTCTGATGCCGATTACCTGCATATCACCACTAACAACACCATTTTTGGCACACAGATCAAAAATCTTCCTCAGACAGACTCTGTACTGGTAAGTGACTCGAGCTCTGATATATTTTCACGTCAACTCGATTTTTCTAAGTTTGGGATTGTTTATGCGGGTGCGCAAAAAAATATGGGTCCTGCAGGTACGACTCTTGTTGTTGTAAAAGAATCTGTTCTTGGAAAGGTAAGTCACAAAATACCATCTATGTTGGATTATGCCAACCATGCTTCCAAAGACAGTATGTTTAATACCCCACCCGTATTTGCGGTATATACCTCTATGCTGAACCTTCAATGGTTGAAAGACTTAGGAGGTATTAAAGAAATTGAAAAAAGAAACGAAGCCAAAGCGGCCCTCATGTACGGCGAAATCGACCGCAACCCCTTATTTAAAGGCTTTGCAGCTGTCGAAGATAGAAGTACCATGAACGCCACCTTTACACTCGAACAGGAATCCCTAAAAGACCGATTTGGCGCAATGAGTGCGGATGCCGGTCTGAACGGTATCAATGGACACCGATCTGTAGGAGGCTATCGTGCATCTATGTACAATGCACTCCCCATTGAATCGGTGCAGGTATTGGTAGATGTGATGAAAGAATTAGAAAGAACTGCTTAAAAAAGAAAAACATGAAAGTATTAGCAAATGATGGTATATCCGCAACTGGAGTGAAGGCACTCGAGTCGTATGGATATGAAGTAAGCACAACCAATGTTGCTCAAGAGCAATTGGAAAATCACATCAACACTAATGAAATCGATGTTTTGTTGGTACGCAGTGCCACAACGGTTCGAAAAGACCTGATCGATGCTTGTCCGAGCTTAAAAATTATCGGACGTGGTGGTGTGGGTATGGACAATATCGACGTGGACTATGCGCGTGAAAAGGGCTTGCATGTCATAAACACCCCTGCAGCTTCATCTGCTTCGGTAGCCGAGTTGGTCTTTGCGCATTTATATGGTGGTGTTCGCTTTCTGTATGATGCAAACCGACAAATGCCACTAGAAGGCGATAGCAATTTTAAAGTCTTAAAGAAAAATTATGCTGGCGGGTCTGAATTACGTGGTAAAACCATGGGCGTGATTGGATTTGGACGTATAGGGCAAGAAACTGCTAAAATTGCACTTGGCGTAGGTATGCATGTTATTGCGCATGACCCTTTTATGGACAAGGCAGAAGTTAAGGTGGTGTTGGGTAACGGAGCTGCAGTTGATGTCGCGATTGAGATGAACAGTTTCGAGTCTGTATTAAAAGAAGCGGATTTTATCAGCTTACACGTACCTGCACAAGACAAACCCGTTATTGGAAAGAAAGAATTGGGGATGATGAAGAAAGGAGCTGGTTTGATCAATGCAGCCCGAGGTGGTGTAATTGATGAAGAGGCACTCCTTGACGCTCTCGAAAATGGGCAGTTGAGCTTTGCTGGCTTGGACACCTTTGTCAACGAGCCAAAACCTGCCATGAAGGTATTGATGCACCCGAGCGTATCGCTAACCCCTCATATTGGTGCAGCGACACAAGAAGCACAAGACCGTATCGGCACGGAACTCGCACATCAAATCCATGCGATTTTAGGGTAAACTGATGAAAAACTTAAAACAACGTTGGGGGATTCGCTCCAACTTCCACTTGTTGATCATTTTCATTGTCTTTGGCATTACGGGCAGTGTATCGGCTCTGCTTGCCGAACCGCTTACCCATTGGCTGGGGCTTACTCCAGAAAATACCAATTTATGGCTATACTGGCCAATCCGTATCTTATTGATATTCCCAATATATCAGGTGATTTTGGTATTTTGTGGCTTTTTATTTGGAGAGTTCCAATTTTTTTGGAACTTTGAAAAGAAAATGTTGTCTCGTATGGGTGTGCCCATCCATAAATTGAACAAAAACAAATAAACGCTTGATGTTTCTACGGCTTATTTTCACACTTAGTATTTTTCTGCCAACATTGGCGGTTTATGCGCATGAGCTATCTCATCATGGGCATCAACAATGTGAAGATACAACTGTACATTTTCACGATTATGATGAAGTTTGTTGTTTAGATAATTTTCTATCAAATAAAATTTATAATTCATCTACAAACAATTATAAATCCTTAGTTTTTTTATTCAATTCAGAAATATTTGAAATTGAAGTTTTATACCAAAAAAAAATTCTGCTTAATTTCTTCAAAAGAGGACCTCCTTCAAATTAATATTTTTTACCACATCTTTTTACTCTATATATTATAGACCACAAAACCTACATAAATACCTAAAAAAATTTAAAATGTTTAAAAATATTTATCTGAAAGCAACATTGCTTTCATCAGTTTTACTATTCATTTCCTGTGACAAGGATGATACTCCAGACGTAGAAAATGAAATTGAAGTTTTCACCAAAGCTGTAATTGTCGTAACTAATCTTTCAGACGATAGCTCGGAAACTTACAATTTTGAAGTTGAAGAACACGATCACGATCATGATCATGCCGTTCTTGTTCAAAATCAAGAGGGTGATGATCATGGGGATCATACTAAAATAGAACTTGAGAGTGACTCTGAATACAAGTTTGAAATTACATTTTTAAATGATTCGGATCCAAATAATGTTATTGATATGACTGAAGAAGTCATCGAAGAAGCAGACGAGCATATTGTATTCTATGAACTTATTGGCGATGGAATTTCATTTGTTACAACTTCTGGTGATACTAGAGATTCCGAAGGGAATGCTCTCAATTTGGTGACCAAGTGGACAACAACTGCTGCAACAGTAGTTGATGTAGAAGCATACCTAATACATCAACCAACTTCAAAAACAGGAACCACACGTGATGATTTTGGTGGAGCAACAGATGTTGAAATTGAATTTGAGGCCCACGTTGAGTCTTAATAATTCTCATTATTATTTTTTCAATCAAATCAATCTTATTTCCTACAGCAATAATTTTTTTTATTGCTGCAGGATTTGTATTTGCCCAAGATTGTAAATTAAATTTTGAAGGTTACATCATTGATTCCGACTCGAACCTTCCGCTAGAAGCAGCTGTCGTAAAAGTCGTAGGTACAAATTACATTATCATTTCATCAGAAAATGGATATTTTAATTTTAAAAATCTTTGTAGTGAAATTATAGAAATTAAAGTTTCACATATTAATTGTCCTGATTTTTATGCTGAAATTAATCTTAAGGAGTCTGGAAAAAAGAATTTTTACTTAGATCACGAAATAAGATCTTTAGATGAAGTGGTTTTGATTGATGAAAAAGTTGATAATCTTTCAACTAGTGCTAAATCATATTCGATTTCAGGAGCAGTAAAAGATCGCTATAGCAATAGTGGGTTAGCAGTATTATTAGAAACTGTGAGTGGCGTAAACACTTTGTCAACTGGAAGTAACATAGCTAAGCCAGTAATTCACGGAATGTTCGGAAGCAGAGTTGGAATAATCTATAACGGTGTAATGCTAGAAAACCAGCAATGGGGACAAGACCATGCGCCAAATGTAGATTTGAATGCATTTGAAGACGTCAAATTAGTTAAAGGAGTAAGTGTATTGAAATACTCTGGCAGAAATCCTGGAGGAGTAATCATACTAAAGTCCTCTTTGCCAAAAAAAATCGATTCTCTTTACGGAAAAACAATTTTAAATATCAAAAGCAATGGTGCTGGGGGTGGTATTGTTAGTTCATGGGTTAAAACATATGAAAATGGCACATACTTTAAGAGTCAGGGAACATTCAAAAAAAGTGGTGATTTAAGTGCTCCAAGATACATTCTTTCAAATACAGGAATGAATGAAAATAACTTGTCTTTTACGTTTGGTAAAAACAATATTAACAATGATTTAAAAATATTTTTCAGCTATTTTAATACTGAAACTGGAATTTTAAAAAGCTCTCATATTGGTAACATTGGAGACTTACTCAGAGCAATTGAAGCAGATGAACCTGGCGTTGTAAATGAATTTAGTTACAACATAAATTATCCAAAACAATCAAATGAACACTTTACTTCAAGTGTAGATTATACACATTTCATCAGCGATAATAAAGAATTAACTTTTAAATACAGTTGGCAAAGAAATAATCGAAAAGAATTCGATTTGAGGATTGGAGATTTTAAAAACATCCCATCTCTTGACTTAAATTTATCTACTCACAGTATAAATTCAAGTTATACTTGGTCAAATTTTTCTAATGAATTTATCAATGGAATATTTTTTGAAGTTCAAGATAATTATTCAACCCCTGGAACAGGGGTAAAAAGGCTAATTCCAGATTATTTAAACACAAATCTTGGAGGTTATTTTATTTCCACATTAAACCTAAATAAGGGATTTAATTTTGGCTTTGGATTAAGATATGAATATCGTAGTAATGACGTATACAAGTATTATAGAAATTCACGATGGGAAAATGAAAACTACCAAGATCGACTTGGAAAATATGTAATAAAAGAAGTTTTAAGTCAAAAGCTAATTAGAAAAAAAGTAGTTTTTAATACTTTTTCTTCAAATGCAGGATTTGTCAAAGAATTTGCAAAAAAATATTCGTTGGGCATTCAGCATAATTATACTGAAAGAGCACCAAATATAGCTGAGATGTTTAGTGGAGGTCTTCATCACTCATTAGCTTCAATTGAGTACGGAGATCCATTTTTGAAAAAAGAAAAAACTCACAAAGTCTTGGTTGATTTTGAAAAAAAGAATGGAAAATTAAATTACAGAATTAATCCATATTTATTATACAGTAAAGATTTCATATTAGCTCAACCAGCTGGATTTGAACAAACAATTAGAGGAGCATTTCCAGTGTTTGAGTACTCACATATTACCTCAATTTTCAAAGGAGTAGATTTTGATTTTGTTTACCAAATTAAGGACAATATTAGATTTAGAAATAGCATTAGTTGGGTTGAGGCAAAAGATTATCATACCAAAGAACATCTAGTAAATATACCTCCATTGGTGATTACAAATGAAGTGCAATTTTCCTTAGGTAAATTCAAAAAGTTTAATGCAATAATTGGGAACAAATTCGTGAATAAACAAAATTTATTTCCAAACAATAACTCGATAACATCTGTTATCGAAAGCGGAAAAAAAATTGATAAAATTGTCGATATAAGCACCCCACCAGATGGTTATAATCTTTTCAATCTAAATTTTAACTGGGGTCCATATAATTTTGTTTCAAGTAATATTTACTTTGGTCTATCAATTGATAATGTAATGAACAAAGCTTACAGAAATTATTTGAACAGACTTCGATTTTATTCAGATGAGGTTGGCAGAAATGTTTTATTCCAAATCAAAATAAAGCATTAAAGCTATGATAGCTTAGAATGGATCAATTTCAAAAACTCATTTCGCGTTTCCATTTTCTCAAACGTACCACGAAAACCAGAAGTTGTGGTTAAGGAGTTTTGTTTTTGTACCCCACGCATCATCATACACATATGAGAGGCCTCAATGACAACAGCTACACCTTTGGGTTCTAGTGTAGTATTGATACAATCCAATATCTGTTCTGTAAGGCGTTCCTGAACCTGTAAACGACGGGCAAACACATCAACTACACGTGGAATTTTACTCAACCCCACTATATGACCGTCAGGGATATAAGCTACATGTGCTTTACCAAAAAATGGCAACATATGATGTTCACATAATGAATACAATTCAATGTCTTTAACCAATACCATTTCATTGTATGACTCTGCAAACATGGCGCCCTTTAAAATGGCTGCTGGATCCATGTCATAGCCTTGAGTTAGAAATTGCATGGCTTTGGCAGCACGTTTGGGGGTGTCTATCAGCCCTTCCCTATTTTGATTTTCACCAATATTGTGGATAATGTCTTTGTAGTGAGACTTTATTGCGTTGGTTATACTGATGTCATAAGCGTCAATGGATTCAAATGTCATATATTCTCTTTTAAATATTCTTTATAGTCTTTTAATAATTTACCAACCTTGGGACTAATCACATAGTTACAGTATGGTTGGGATTTGTTTAGGTTGTAATAATTGTGATGATCGATTTCAGCAGGGTAAAAAACATCGAACGGGACAACCTCTGTTACAATGGGAGCGTTAAATTGAGTTTCACATGCTGAAATGATTTTTTTAGCTGCTAATTTTTGGTCCTCGTCATGATAAAAAATGGCAGAACGATATTGTGTTCCTACATCTTGACCTTGACGATTCAAGGAAGTTGGGTCGTGGGTATGCATAAATACATCTAAAAGCGTATTAAAAGCAATGATATCTTCATCAAAACCAATGGATACACATTCTGCATGACCAGTTCTACCCGTACAAACCTCTCTATATGAAGGGTTTTTTATTTGACCCCCGCTATAGCCAGGAATTACCTCAAACACACCTTCTAGGCGTTGAAAAAGGGTTTCAGTACACCAAAAACACCCTCCAGCAAATGTTGCACGTTTTTCCAATTTTTGTTTAACAGTTGTTTACCCAAATTTAAACAAAAAAATATAAATTATTCGTGAATTGAATGAAATAAACTTTCATTTTAAAAATGAAAGCTGTCAAAATGTGTATTTTTAACCCATGATTGTAGCCAATAAATTAAACAAATGCTATGGGGATTTAAAGGTCCTATCAGAAATTGATTTAACCATAAAAAAAAAGGAGATTGTTGCTATTACAGGTCCATCAGGGGCAGGGAAAACTACTTTATTGAATATTCTTGGCACACTAGATAAACCCGATTTAGGTCCACAAACAATAATTATTGTAAATGACATTGATGTATTAAATCTCCAAGGAGATTCACTAGCAAAGTTCAGAAACGAACAACTTGGTTTTGTTTTTCAATCACACCAACTACTTCCTGAGTTTTCAGCTTTAGAAAATGTCTGTATTCCTGCTTTTATTAAAAAAATATCAAAGTCGGAAGCAACAAAACAAGCCCTTGAATTGTTGGACTATCTTGGACTTGCCAATAGAGCGCATCATAAACCGAACATGCTTTCTGGCGGAGAACAACAAAGAGTGGCCATGGCGCGCGCTTTAATAAACAAGCCTTCTGTTCTACTAGCCGATGAACCAAGCGGAAATTTGGACAGTAAAACTGCCGAACAACTACATAAATTGCTGTTGGATGTGCGAGATAATTTTGATCAGACCATCGTATTGGTCACTCATAATCGCGAACTAGCCGCTATCAGTGATAGAACCCTCAGATTGGTAGACGGGCAATGGCAATAAGCTACTCAGAACTACGCGATTTTTTGAATCAAAAAGTGGCTCAGTACAACAAGCCAGCGTTTATCGCTTCTGATCCCATTCAAATTCCTAAACAATTTTCAGAAAAAAAAGACATTGAAATTGCTGCATTTTTTACAGCAACCATCGCATGGGGCAATCGAGCTGGTATTATTAAAAATGCCCAAAATTTAATAGATCGAATGGGAAATGCGCCCTACGACTTTGTGATGAATGCTTCAAAAAGCGACCTAAAATCCATAAATGGTTTTGTCCACCGAACCTTTAACGATATAGACACTCATTTTTTTATGCGTTCTCTAAGAAACATATATTCAAAATACGACAGTTTGGAGACTTTGTTCATGCCTTTAAAAAACGAGATGAACCTACACCATAGCATTAGTCGTTTTAGAGAAGTTTTTTTTGAAATACCCTATCCACAAAGGACTTCTAAACATGTAGCCAACCCACAAAAAGGGTCTGCTGCCAAAAGAATACACATGTTTTTGCGTTGGATGGTACGTCAAGATTCTAATGGGGTTGATTTTGGAATATGGCGACACATTGCGCCTAGTAAGCTATCTTGTCCTTTGGATGTACACAGCGGAAATGTTGCTCGCAAACTGGGGCTGATTGACCGAAAACAAAATGACTTAAAAGCGTTGATGGAATTGGATGAAAATCTAAGAAAATTAGATCCTATTGACCCTGTAAAATACGACTTTGCGTTGTTTGGTTTAGGAGTATTTGAAAAGTTTTGAATTGGTTTTAAATAGTATTTCTATCTTTGCAACGATTTAACATCGTAATTTTTGTATGACCATACTACTCAAAACCGCAAAAATTATCGACCCCAAAAGCAGCTTTCACAGCAAAACATTTGATATTCTCATAAAAGATGGCAAGATTCAGAAGATTGGCAAAAGTCTTTCGGAACCTAAAGCCAAGATTATTCAACTCGACAATTTGCATGTCTCACAAGGATGGTTTGACAGCAGTATCTCATTTGGTGAACCTGGTTTTGAAGAACGCGAGACGCTGAGCCATGGACTTGAGGTAGCTCAATCTTCAGGTTTTGCGCACATCGCATACAACACAAACACATCCCCTAGACCTATTAACAAGGCTGATATCTCATTTTTGTTTCGCAAAGCCTCCAATGCGGCTACCTCAATATATCCTAAAGCGGGTGTATCCTCAGAAAACAATCAGGGGAAACTTGCAGAACTTCATGATTTATTTCAAGCAGGTGCCGTGACTTTCAGCAACCACAAAAAACCGCTAGACGACGCTCATTTATTGGTGTTAGCATTGCAATATACTCAAGGATTTGGTGGCTTAGTCGAGTCGTTTCCTATGGACAGTCAACTATGTAAGAATGGATTGATGCATGAGGGAAAAATAAGTACAACCCTTGGATTGCCCGGAATTCCGAATCTAGCCGAGGAATTGCGCGTAGGTCGTGATTTGGCATTATTGACATACACAGGTGGCAAATTACACATCCCCACCATTTCGAGTGCTGGATCTGTAGAGATGATAAAAAACGCCAAAAAACAAGGCCTAGATGTGAGTTGTAGTGTAGCCATTCACAACCTTGTTTTGACAGATGAATCTTTATTGGGCTTTGACACACGTTATAAAACGATGCCTCCCCTGAGATCAGCTACCGATCAAAAGGCTTTGATTAAAGGAGTGAAAGACGGAGTTATTGACATGGTGACCTCTGATCATCAGCCCATGGATATAGAGCATAAGAAAATGGAGCTCGAACACGCCGAATATGGAAGCATTGGTTTGGAAACTGCCTTTGGTGCCTTGAACGGCATTTTTGGGCTTGAAGAAAGTGCTGTTTTACTAAGTCAAGGTAAAATCAGATTTGGAGTTCCTGAAAACACGATAGAAGAAGGAGCTACAGCAGATTTAACCTTATTTTCCCCTGAAGGCTCACATACACATCAAAAAAGCAGCATTCTTTCTAATTCCAAAAACAGCGCATACTTAGGAATGAAATTTTCTGGAACTGTGTATGGAATCATCGCAAAAAACAGCTTACATCTCACAAAAGACTAGTTGCATTGGCTTGTTTAGAATACAAATTTCGCGCTCCAAAAAAACATACCACGACTCCTCCCCCTCTGCTTTTATTAATGCATGGCTATGGCAGTAACGAAGACGATTTGTTCTCTTTTGCGGAATACCTTCACGATGACTTTTTGATAATTTCAGTGCGGGCACCTCATGTTTTACAACCTATGGGCTATGCTTGGTATGCAATCCATTTCGATCAAGACCGTGGCAAATGGTCTGATGATAAACAAGCGGAAGAATCAACAAAAATCATCTTGCAGTTTTTAAAGGAGCTGCAAAATGAGCACCTTTTCGACCAATCTCAAATCCATTTGTTAGGATTTAGCCAAGGCGGTATATTGAGTTATGCTTTGGGTTTGTCACACCCAGGTTCTTTCGCCAGTATAGCAGTCCTTAGCGGATACCTCAATCAAAACATCACCCAACTTCAAACAGAACAAGAGGTTCCTTCCATTTTTGTAGCTCATGGAACTTTAGACGAGGTGGTTCCTTATGCTTGGGGTGTAGAGTCCGTACGATTGTTGAACGAAAAAGGGATCCAACCCGAGGTTTCCTACGAGGCGGTGGGACATACTTTAGGACAAAAAGGATTTCAAAACCTTCTCAAGTGGCATGAGATGCTACGAGCCAATCAAGGGTAAAACACATGGTCAATCAATCGTAAAGAGACTCTGTTTTTTGAATCTATTTCGTAGAACACCAGTACATCTCCCCACCGTTTTCCATTGGTAAAATCTGCCAACAACCAATGGTGATTAACAAGTTGAATTTTGTTTATGATATAATCCCTACCTATGGAAGATAAAATTGGGTTTCCTTTAGATGCATCGTTGAGCAATAACATTTGATCTTCGATTAATTGTTCTATGGTTGTTGGAGAAAGATCTTTGTAAAAAGCTTTAGCATCGTGATTTCCATCCAATGAAAAATAAGTTGTGTTGTGATGATCAATGTTTAATTGACTGATAGAATCAGTCAATTTTTCAGTTTTCTTCATCAAACGATCAACTTGGTCGTTAAAGAAAGTAGATTGATTGCGACCATTCACATAAAAAAAGAGCGCAATTAGAAGAGAAAACAAAAAAAGGTATTGAAAAATCTTTCGTGTCATGACAAGGATATACTTAGGAAATCAAAAGCCAAATGTACGTTTTTAGGAAGATCTTTTTCAACATCTGCATGAAAACCCAACATATGACTGATATGGGTAAAATATGTTTTTTTAGCTCCAATTCGTTGACTTAACTCTATGGCTTCCTCTAAATTGAGATGTGAATGATGAGGTTCTAACCTGAGTGCATTGAGTACCAATACATCCAAATCATTTAGTTTTAAAATTTCAGTTTCTGAAATTGATTTGATGTCAGTTAAATAAGCAAAGCCATCTATACGGTATCCCAATACTTCGATGCGGTTATGTAATGCCAAAATCGGAACTACAGTCTTGCCTTTTAGCACGAAAGAAGTTTTGGGATCGACATTGTTTAGTTTGACAGATGGCGCACCAGGGTACTTGTTTTCGGCACTCATTATGTAGTCAAACCTTGTGTTTAGATTGTTTATAACTCTTGGAAGCGCATAAATAGGAATGTCACCTTGGCGAAAAAAATAAGGCCTAATATCATCAATTCCAGCTGTATGATCGGCATGTTCGTGAGTAAACAAAATTCCATCTATATGACTGCATCCAACATGTAACATTTGCTGCCTAAAGTCTGGTCCACAATCGATAACAAAATTTGCTTCATTCCAAGACAACAAAACCGAGGATCGAAGACGTTTGTCTCGCTGATCGTTACTCTGACAAACGGGATGAGTGCTTCCAATAACGGGAATGCCTTGAGATGTTCCAGTACCGAGAAATGTAATTAACAAATTAATGAGTTTTTACAAAATTAAAAAAATGATCTCTTTTTGTCACACATTAGTAACTTAGACAAAAGCATATTCATAGAAAAGCAAAACAAAGTTAAAGATCTTTAAAAAAAAGAATGAAATCGATATATTATGTTGAAGTTTGTTAGTTTTGTATAAACGCTGTCGACCATGCCCATATCTCTCTTAGGGGATCAACCTTTCGAAAACACACCGTCTCTAGAAGCCAAAGCCTTGCGGATCAACCTCAATGCCAACATCTATGGTACTTTGGCAGAAATTGGTGCAGGTCAAGAAGTAGCTCGTCATTTTTTTCGATGTGGTGGAGCATCGGGAACCATCGCTAAGACGATGAGCGCTTACGACAAAAATTTTAGTGATGCCATCTATGGCAAAGAGAGTGACAAGAGGTATGTGTCTGAATCGAGGCTCAACAAAATGCTCAATTTAGAGATGAAACATCTCGAGGAGCGTATTGAAAAGAAAACAGGTTCTGAAAAGATATTTTTCACTTTTGCCAACACGGTTACTACCATAGATTTCGCAAAAAAATTCAAAGGTCATGGATGGATGGGGATCAAATTTCAAACCGAACCCAATGGACCTTATTCTACGATTACAACGCACGTACGTTTTCATGAAATCGATGCTCGATCACAACAAGAATCTATTGGGGTGATGGGTGTAAACCTAATTTATGGAGCCTTCTATCAACACGATCGCCCGAGGAAGATGCTGCGCTATCTTTATGATCACATCGACAAAGAAGCAATCGAAATAGACACGATCAACTTTACGGGACCTTTGTTTAAAGAAATTGACAATCGGGTTTTGAGCCTTGAATTGGTGAAGAATGGCATGACAGAGGCAGTCATGTTTGGGCCAGATGGCAACAACCTATTACCAGCAAGAGAATTATATAAAAAGAACATACTTGCTCTTCGTGGAAGTTTCAGACCTGTAACCAAAGTGAATTTGGACATGTACAAAAAATCATTGTCCATTTTTGAACAAGAAAAAGGCGTTGACCCTGAAAAAACCTTGGTGATATTTGAAATCACGCTCTCAAATTTGATGTCTACTGGCGTCATTGACGAACAGGATTTTATGGATCGTGCAAATTTACTGTGTTCACTTGGACACATTGTGATGATCTCTAACTTTAAGGAGTACTATCGATTGGCTGAATACTTCTCAAATTACACCACAAAAAAAATACGCCTTACTATGGGTGTGAGCAATCTGGTGGAAATTTTTCATGAGAAATACTACAGAAACCTTAGTGGGGGTATTTTGGAAGCATTTGGCAAGCTATTCTTTAAAGATCTCATTGTGTACCTCTACCCGATGTTAGACCCAAAAACAGGTGAAATCATCAACAGCAACAACCTAAAAGTACACCCTAGGGTAAAAGAATTGTACAAGTTCTTTAAATACAACAACAAAGTTGTAGACATTCTTGATTATAGCGTGGAAGACATGCGAATCTATTCTCGAGATGTGTTGGAGATGATCAACCGAGGTAAATCAGGCTGGGAGGATATGCTTCCAGAAGGTGTGTCGCGACTGATTAAAGATCAGGCGCTTTTTGGCTATCATGCCGAACCGCAGAAAGCTTTAGACTAGGCTTCTAAAATCTGAGCTGCATGTTCTTTTGTTTTGACTTTGTCAATCACATGCGACACAACTCCTTTTTCATCAATTAGAAAGGTCGTTCTATGAATCCCTTCGTATTCTTTGCCCATAAATTTTTTTGGACCCCAGACTCCAAATATATTGATGACGGTTTTGTCGACATCCGCAAGTAACGGAAATGGCAAATCATATTTTGTTGCAAACTTAGCTTGAGCGGACACAGAATCCGCACTCACACCCAGTATGGCGTAACCAGCTGATTGTAAAGCTTGGTGATTATCGCGCAAATCACATGCCTCAGCAGTACATCCAGGCGTACTGGCTTTTGGATAAAAAAACACAGCCAACTTACTTCCTTTAAAATCAGAAAGAGAAACAGAATTTCCATTGTGGTCGCTGACAGTAAAATCGGGCACTTGAGTTCCAATATTGATCATAGCATAAATTTTAAATCTATTTTTGATAAAAATACAAAATATGAACAAAGCTCAAAAGGTGGCTTTCGTGATAAAAACTTTAGACGATCTATACCCTAGCATCCCTATACCCTTAGACCACAAAGATCCTTTCACCCTTTTGATTGCAGTCCTTTTATCGGCTCAAAGCACAGACGTGCGTGTTAACCAAACCACCCCTTTGTTGTTTGAAAAAGCTGATAACCCATATGAAATGATTAAACTAAGCATTGATGAAATTAGAGCCATTATTAGACCTGTTGGCTTATCTCCACAAAAAGCAAAAGGGATTCATGGACTTTCACATATTTTAATAGACAAACATAATGGACAGGTACCCGCAGACTTTGAAGCACTTGAAGAACTTCCTGCTGTTGGACACAAAACAGCAAGTGTGGTTATGTCTCAGGCTTTCGGAGTACCCGCATTTCCTGTCGATACACATATCCATAGGCTGATGTACCGATGGGGACTCAGTAATGGAAAAAATGTGGTTCAAACTGAAAAAGACGCCAAACGACTGTTCCCAAAAGAGCGATGGAATGATCTCCATCTACAGATTATCTGGTATGGACGTGAATATTCACCAGCGCGAGGTTGGAGTTTAGAAAAAGATCTCATCACCCATACGATTGGCAGAAAAACTGTTTTAAATGCTTACAAAAAGAAAAACGATTAATTCAATAAAATATCAACTCGACTGTTGTCAACTGCAACACTTCTATGCGAAGCAGCGAAATCTAAAATAAACTGAATCGTTTTTTTGGAAGGCTTTTGAGGAATTTGATTATTAAAAGGTGTGTAAATTTTTACCATACAATTATTTCAATAAATAACGTAGGTAACTAGGAGTTATTGTGTAAAGATTAAATTCCGTTCCTCAATCAATTTACGCAAGTTTATCACTGCATATCTCATACGACCCAAAGCGGTGTTGATGCTTACTCCTGTGTTGTCTGCAATGTCTTTAAAACTCATGTCTTTATAGAGTCGCATTAGAATGACCTCTTGTTGGGTGTCAGGAAGCTCTTTTATTAAAGAAACTAAGTCTGCATGAATTTGATTTTCAATCAAACAAAATTCTGCATTTAAATTGTCATCGGATAAATTGGCAACAACATCATATTCTTCTCGACTAGACTCATACTTGGGCATTCGGTTTGATTTTCTGTAATGATCTACGATCAAATTATGAGCGATTCGTAAGACCCATGACAAAAAACGACCTTCTTCTTTATAACTTCCAGCCCGCAATGTTTTTACCACCTTCACAAAAGTGTCTTGAAAAATATCATCAGCCAAATTTGCATCATTAACTTTTGAATACACAAAGCCGTATACACGATTTTTATAGCGATTTAACAGAACTTCAAAAGATGCGTTGTTTCCACTTAGAAAATCTGTAATAAGAACTGAATCTTGTGGTACCATAGATTTACTTGTTAATTAAACAAAGGGTTTAAAGAGTAAATCTATTCTATAGGCGAAGTGTTTGGAGCAAATATAGGAAATGAATTTTAATACTTACAATTCGTTTAAAAATGATCGTAAATAAGTATTTTTAAAGATTGGTTTAAAAAAAAGGCCTTGCCTAAGGAAAAAGAAAAAACAATTCGCATAAGGGGTGCTAAAATGCACAACCTCAAAAACATTGACATTGATATTCCGAGAAGAAAATTGGTGGTCATCACAGGTCTATCTGGGTCTGGAAAATCGAGTTTGGCTTTTGACACACTTTATGCAGAAGGTCAACGCAGATACGTAGAAAGCCTGTCATCATATGCCAGACAATTTTTGGGAAGGTTGGACAAACCTTTGGTTGACAAAATCGAAGGCATCGCTCCTGCTGTGGCCATTGAACAAAAGGTAAACACTTCCAATCCGCGATCTACCGTAGGATCAAGCACTGAAATTTACGATTATCTCAAACTATTATTTGCCCGAATCGGAACGACCTACTCTCCAATTTCAGGTGAAAAAGTCACTAAGGACAGTGTAGAAAACGTCATCGATGTACTAAAAAAACTTCCTGAAGGAACCAAATGTATATTGCTAGCACCTGTTGAGGTTCATGATCGTTCTACTGATCAAGTTCTTAAACTCCTTGCTCAACAAGGATATGCGCGTATAAGAGTCAATGGTGTCATCGAACGTATCCAAGGGTTTGATAAAAACATAGACAGCCGTTTTGAGCTTGTTATAGACCGAATGGTGATCAAACATGAAGAAAGTTTTTTTCATCGAATAGCGGACTCTGTTGAAACTGCTTTTTTTGAGGGAAAAGGATCTTTGAGTCTTTGGTTTCCTGATGATTCAAGCGAACAAACCTTTACCAATCGATTCGAACGTGATGGAATTCGATTTATAGAACCCAACGTCCACCTATTTAGTTTTAACAACCCCTTGGGGGCATGTCCAAAATGTGAGGGGTATGGTGATTTGATAGGAATAGACCATGAATTGGTTGTGCCAAACACCTCCCTGTCGATTTATGAAGGTGCCGTAGCTCCTTGGCGTAGTGAAAGAGCTAGTAGGTATAAGAAGAAACTCATTGAAAATGCATACCATTTCGATTTCCCGATTCACAAGCCTTATTTTGAGCTGACTCAAGAACAAAAAGATTTGTTATGGAACGGAAACAAATATTTTAAAGGGATCCGATACTTCTTTGATAAACTGGAAGCTAAAAACTACAAAATACAAAACCGTGTCATGCTATCCCGTTATCGCGGTCGAACAACATGCGATGCCTGTAACGGACTTCGCCTGCGTAAAGAAGCCAATTATGTAAAAATCAATGGTCACTCAATCAGCGACTTAACAGATTTGCCTATCAATAAACTACAGTCTTTTTTCCAGAAGCTCACCCTTACTGCTTATGAAGAACAAGTAGCCGAACGCCTTTTGATCGAAATCAATAATCGAATTCAATTTATGATGGATGTTGGTTTGTCTTATTTGAATTTGAACAGAAAATCGAATAGTTTATCAGGAGGAGAATCACAACGTATCAATCTAGCTACTTCTTTGGGAAGCAGTTTGGTGGGATCCCTGTATATTTTAGATGAGCCTAGTATTGGACTACACCCTAAAGACACTGAACGATTGATTCAAATTTTAAAAAAACTTCGTGATTTAGGCAATACGGTCATTGTTGTAGAACATGATGAAGACATCATACGTGCTGCGGATCATATTATTGATATCGGACCGGAAGCTGGGGTGTTTGGGGGTGAATTGGTCGCACAAGGCAGTCTTAAAGAAATCCTCAAGTCTGGAAGCTTAACTGCAGATTATCTGAGCAAGAAGCGAACAATAAGTCATATACCCAATCCTACTCCCTCCAAAAAAGAAATTGTTGTTCATGGAGCTCGCGTAAACAATCTTAAAAATATTGATGTGGCTTTTCCATTAAACAGACTTACAGCGATTACAGGTGTATCGGGAAGTGGAAAGAGTTCTCTAATTCGTCAGATTCTATGGCCTGCTTTGCTTAGAGAAAAAGATATTTATGGGGAAAAAGTTGGAGAACACAACAAGCTTTCTGGCGCTATTGATGACATTGATCATGTAGAGTATATAAATCAAAATCCTATCGGTATATCGTCACGATCCAACCCAGTTACATACATCAAAGCTTATGACGAAATTCGAAAACTATTTGCAGATCAAAACAGCTCAAAAGTAAAAGGTTTTTCTGCTAAACATTTTTCTTTTAATGTAGATGGAGGGCGATGTGAAAGCTGTAAAGGCGAAGGACAGGTGACGATTGAAATGCAATTTATGGCAGACGTAAAGCTCAAATGTGAAACCTGCCAAGGAAAACGTTTTAAAAAAGAAGTCCTAGAAGTTCGTTTTGGTGACAAAAACATACATGATGTGTTGTCCTTAAGCGTTGATGAAGCCATTTCGTTTTTCAGTCAGCATAACCAAGAAAAAATTGTAAAAAAAATCAAGCCTTTGCAAGACGTAGGAATGGGATACGTTGCTCTGGGGCAGTCCTCCTCTACCCTCTCTGGTGGTGAAGCTCAGCGTATCAAGCTGGCGAGTTTTCTTTCTAAAGGGAGTCAAAGAGAAAGAATTCTTTTTTTGTTTGATGAACCCACTACCGGATTGCACACCCACGATATCGAAAAATTAGTAGGTTCTTTTAGAGCCCTTATCGCAAATGGCCATTCAATTATTGTTATTGAACACAATACAGCGCTCATCGCTTGTGTGGATCACATCATTGATTTGGGACCTGTAGGAGGTGCGAAAGGTGGTCAGTTGATCGCACAAGGATCCCCTAGCAAGTTGGCAAAAGATAAAAACTCAAGTCTCTTTGGGTATTTACCTAATGAGGCGGTTTCCTAATCGAGCCAGACTATCTGATAGGCGCAATACATAAACAGCCAAACCATACACCAGGCTAATGATTAAAGAATTTAAAAAAATCAGCACCAATGGGTGACCTTCAATGTCTATAGACAATCCAACCCCTGTCATAAATAATATCAACAAAGCTACTTTAAGCATGTTGATGGAAAAAGGGGTGATTTTAAGTTGATAAAAGAGGTAGCCAATTTTAACAATGGTAAAGAAAACAACGACAGCCAAAGTTGCCCAAGCAGCTCCATGAATACCAAAACGAGGAATCCACAGAGAATTGAGCAGTATGACAGAAAAAGCCATAGCGATCGAAAAAAAGAGAGAAATCTTGTAGAAAGGAGCATTGGTTATGATAGCGGTACCACAGCCAAAAATCATGGAAAACAACTTGGCAAATGAAATCATCAACACCACCCATATCCCTGTTTGATAGGAAGGATCTGGAATGAGTTCATAAAGATGACCCATATTGATGTTCACCAATAAAAAAAACAAACCCGCTACTATAAATAAATTAAGGGCGCTTTTTTTATAAAGAACCGCTACTTCTTTCCAGTCACTGTTGTTAATGGCTTTGGCAACAATGGGATTGAGAATTTGTGAGAGTGCACGGAAGGGAACTTCAACCACAGTAGCAGCAAAAATGGCAACCGCATAAAAAGCAGTTTGTGCTATGACTTGCTGTTGGGGTATCATAAACTTGTCGATGTCCAAAATCAAACTCCCCGCAGACCCCGCCAAAAGTATGTATACAGCATAGGAAATCACAGTTTTTATATTTCTAGGCAAACGAAACTGTATGGAAATTGGGTAATAATGGTGAGCTATAAGAATCATCACCAACAACCTAAGGTAGTAACCACCTACCAATAGCCAAACAAACATCTCAAAAGAAAGGTCTAAAAAGTATATTGACAGTAGCAATAGAAACAAAAACAACCTCGGAAATATCTCTTTTAACATGTTTCCATAAACGGTTTGAAGCTGTACTCGAGTCCAAGCATAAAACACTTCAAAATAAGAAGTGGCCACTGCTACAAAAAAAATCACCCATACATAAGAACCAATCACAGGGTTCTTTTCTGACAATGCCTCAGTAATTGAGTGATAAAACACAAAACCTATACCCCCTACTACCAAGGCCACTAATAAAGGCATCCAGATGATAGAGGATAAAAAAGTACGTTGCTCGCCGGGATTGTCATATGCACTAAAAAACTTGATGATGGTTTGATTAACTCCAAAACCAATCAGAGGCATTAATAAATTAGAGCTGGCCAATAAAAACACAACCAATCCATACTGGTTTGCGGATAAGAAAATTGGATAAAAAACCAAGGTATTCACAGCGCCAAAAGCAAAGGCAATAGCGATAATTACTATGTTTTTGGTCGACTGGTTGGTTATGATTCCCATATTTAGAGTGCTTGAGTTAATAAGTCGGCAAGTCGAACAGCTTGTGATTGACGAGAATAAGTCATGTCAACTTGATTGCCCTCATTAGAAACACCATTTAAATAATCATTGTATTGATTGTGTAACCAGTTCATTATTGCTTCTTTTTCGGAATACAAAAACACAGCTCCTAATTTATGTTTTCTAATGAATGAGGACAAATCACCATGGGCATTGACCAAAGCCAATACAGGTTTGGAGGCAGCCATATACTCAAAGATTTTTGCGTTGATCACTCCGTCAGACGAGGCATGTTGATTCCCAAAAAACAACAAGATTCGTGCGTTGGACAATGCTTTATCAACACTTGATTTGGATTGATAACCATGCCATTGTATCAATTCATGTTCTGTGAGTGCATCTATTTGCTCCCGCACAAAAGGATCGGTTTGACCATAAACATGAATTTTTGTGTGATGGGCAAATTGAGGAATTGTTGTAGTGAGGGTTTGAATCGATGTCCAAAATGCATCTGAAAGCTGATTGGTTTTTAAGCTACCAGCATAGCAAAGGGTAAATTTATCTGACAAATCTCCATGAATCAACTTCTCAAAACCATTGTAGATCACTTCCGTTCTCGGATTCCATATTTGATATTTTTCTTTGAGAGATGGTGTGGTAGTGAGGACCATATGCGCTGAAGACACAATTTTTTGTTCCCATTTTTGGTGACGACTTTGAGTGCGTAGTGTCATTGGTAATGATTGATTTACAAAAAAATCAACCCATGGATCTCTAAAATCAGCCATCCAACGAGTATGTGGGTGGTGACGATGTGCATAACCCATCATATGAACACTATGCGGGGGTCCTGTTGTAATCAGCCAATCGGGTTGATGTGATTTTATAAAATGATCAATCCACCTTCTCCCTTTAGCAATCCATAAACAACGTGCATCAGGAAAAAACACATTGGCTCGAACCCATCGAATGACACGATAAGCAAGTCCCTGTTTGTCTTTGCTTTGTTCATGAGCATATCGATACATCCCTCTTCCCGGTTCCCAAATGTGCATCCTATGAACACGAATGGATTCGGGAACTTGTGATAACAATTCTTCGTCGTATGGGGTTGCTGCAGCCGAACTTACTGTCAGCACATCTATTTTATGTCCCATATTGACCAAGTGTTGGGCTAAATACAACCAGCGCTGTACTCCTGAACCACCTGCGGGAGGCCAATAATAAGCAACGAGTAAAATATGTTTTTGTGATGCCTTAGCCAATTTTAGTAGAATTATAATTTTTGAACATAGGGAGGAACACTAGCAACACTAAAAGCAGCGAAAACACTCCATAGCCTGTATATCGAATTTGATTGCCTGTTTGAATGACATCGGGAACAAATTTAAATGTGATTTGAGATGATCCTGCAGGGATGATAAGCCCTCTTAAAGCATAATTAACTCTGTAGTGGTTTGTGGGTTTTCCATCAATAAAAGCTTGCCATCCATGTGGATAATACATTTCTGAAAATACAGCAAACTGAGTTTTTGAACCAACAAACTCATAAGCTAAGTAATTGGCTTGATGATGGACAAGTTTGATGCTGGCTAGTGGGTCATCGTCAAACTTATATTGGGGTAAGTTCTCGGTTGTCAATGCGGCCGTCTGCAGGGGAGTTTTTTGTAGGTCTGTGATTTCTTTGTTGGAAGAATCCACTTGCAAGACTTCTTGAACCAACCAAGCATTTCCAAAAGAATCAGGATTGCGAACAACTCCGAGAGGGTTGTCTGGATCCTCTTGAATGATGTATTTCACATGAAGCATGTTGAGCACTTGGTCATTACCTTTGGTTAAATGAAAATCATAAAGGTCTTGCATACGGCGGGGTTTAGCACCATGATATCCACCGAGGGTGTTGTGAAAATAAGCGGTTCTAGAATGAGCCATTCTCAACTGAGGTTCAAAAACTCGAAAACGAGTTGTATCTCGCTGGATAGCCAAATCAGCAGCAGTAGCTACAAAAGGTTGGTCGATGCGTGACTTAGAGACAAAATCGTCTTGATTGACATAGTTTCTATCAAAAGACCACAAGTCTATGATGATTAATAATGTCAATGCTGGGACAACATACATTTTGTATTTGGTAGAAACCACAAAACGACAGAGCAAAAAAGCTATAAAGACAAATGCGGCAGATCTAAACGTATCAAACATCATAAGCTGCTTTCGATCCTCGACTAGGGGTGTCATAATCTCAGGGTAGGCAGCAAATACTTCTGTTTCGGATTGAAAATCAAAAAAAGCATAAGACCCAATCAAAATCAGTCCTAAAAAAATCATCAATCCAATAAAAACCTTGTTTAAAGCTTTGTTAAGTTGATCTTGGTGGTCACTGTTTAACAGCGCTTGAACTCCTAAAACTGCAGCTAGAGGGAGACAGAATTCTAAGATTACTTGAGCAGAACTCACCGCTCTAAATTTGTTGTAAAAGGGAAGGTATTCAATTAAAAAATGAGTGAGGAAATCTGCATTTTTTCCCCATGAGAGAAACAAAGACATCAAGGTGGCAGTTAGCAAAACCATGCGCCATCGTTTTCGCATGACCAAAAAACCAAAAAGAGCTAGAAAAAACACGACGGCCCCTACATAGGCAGGTGCTTCAACAATCGGTTGATTGCCCCAATATGGAGAGGCATAACGAAAAATTTGTTGTGCGGTTTCAGGTTCTATTTTTTGAAGAAATTGAATCAAATTAGAATCAGATCGCAATCGATCCCCGCTACCCCCACCCATAAAACGAGGCACTAATAAATTGATCGATTCGAGTATACCGTAGCTGTATTCCGTAATGTATTCATATGAAAGTCCTTCGTTATCAGCTGATGGGGTTCCATCTGCACGGATGGTCAAGGGATTATCTCCACGGGTACTGTATGTTGTATACTCATTTGTTGCCAACAAATGCGTTGCATTGAATGACAAGGCCAATAAAAAAGACAAGATCAACACACCCAAAGGTCTAAACATTTCAAGTAAGGACTTGTTTTTGACGTGATGAATGACATAAAACAAAACCAATACACCCATCAGCATCAACATGTAGTATGTCATTTGATAATGATTGGCATGAAGTTGTAAAGCGGTACCAAGAACTGCTATTGGGAAACCTATTTTAAAATTGTTTTTGAGTATGTGCAACACACCCAAAAAGGCCCAAGGCATATAGCCCAGTGCAAGCGCTTTGGTGTTATGCCCAACGCCTAGAATAATGATTAAATAGGTAGAAAAACCAAAAGCAACCGCTCCCATGACGGCTGTGGGTTTGGATGCTTTAAAGAAAAGTGCCAAGAAGTAAAAGCCAACCAAATACACAAAAAGATAATCTGCTGGGCGAGGTAAAAACCGTATCAGCCCATCAATATGCCCTATAAGATCGTGCGCATGTTTGGAAACAATCTGATAGGTGGGCATCCCTCCAAAAGCATTGTCTATCCAATAGGGTTCCTCTTCGAAGTCTGCACGGTGCTCCAAGACCTGACGCTGCATGCCTTTAAACTGTACGATGTCTGACTGAAAAATGGCTTTTCCGTTCAACACAGGATAAAAATAACCCAAGGACAACACGATGAAAATTCCGATTGGAAAAAGGTGGGATAAAACCGTTTTTAAGACACGCATGAAAAGGATTTGATTTCAAAAATACAACTCTAGACGCAATGCTTCGCTACTGCTCAATCATTTCTGTTATCTTTGACCTAATGCATACCACTCAGAAATTAGTGTTGGTTATTTTATTAGTACTCAGCTCGATATCCTGGGGACAGTATACGCCCATTATTAACAGCAATCGGCCAGGTGCTTCGATGGGGGCTTTTGGAGTGGGGCCCGGAGTCTATCAGGTAGAATGGGGAAACGCTTACAGAAGTGGGTCGTTTGAAAGATATGCCAATGCTTCTTTTGGAGGTTGGGGTTCAGCTGTGGCATTTCGAACAGGTTTGTTTACAGAGTCATTTGAACTCATTTATCAACTCGATTTTCAGCTTGACCAACTGCAATTCCAAAATCGACGAGGAACTGTAGAAGGAAGAAGGTCAGGACTAAAAAACCATTCAATTGGCTTCAAATATGTCCTTTTTGATCCTTTTAGGTATCCAGAATGGTATAAACCCAACCTATACAGCTGGAAAGCCAATCAAGGGGTTCGCTGGATTGATCTTGTACCTGTGATTTCTTTTTACGGAGGCGTAGAAATCGTTTTGGACAACACCTATCCGTATGCTACCAACTTTAAACCTTTGTTTGACTTTGGTATCGAAAAATACAAACCATCTACATTTTCAGGAACTTTTCAATTCATTACTCAAAACCACTTAGGCAAAGATTGGGTACTCACAACCAACTGGGGTACTCGATATTTTGGCACAGCATATGAAAGCAACTTTCACACCATTGGCCTTACTGTCAATCTGAATGAGCGTTGGTCAGCTTTTGTTGAGGAGCATAACACAAAAAGCAAGTTATTTTCTGACGCTACAATATCAACAGGCATCGCACACTTACTCTCCAGAGACCTTCAAATGGATATGCACATTTCACGAACAACTAAAAAAACACCTCAATTGTTCGAGTGGGCTGTTGGATTTTCCTATCGAATAGACAAACACATTGACCGTGGAGAGCCCCAAGAAAAAATCATAAAAGACTCTTTCGATTATTATAACAGATCTAATTTTCAGACAGAACGTGCGTATCTACGTATGTTGCGAAAACGCGAAAAAGAGGATAGAAAAATTGATAAAGAACAACGTCGAATTGAACGCAAACTGAATCGCATCAAATGATAGATATTATTGAAGTTAATAGCGACAAAGACATGAAGGATTTTCTTCAGTTTCCATTTGAGTTGTACCAGAATTGTGCCGAATGGGTGCCGCCCATCACCAAAGAAGAAAAAGCGGTTTTTGACAAGCAAAACAACCCTGTATTTGAACATGCGGATGCCAAACTTTTTTTAGCCAAACGCCAAGGAAAGGTATTGGGCCGCATCGCAGCTTTGATCAACTGGGTTGAAATTAGGGAACAACAAAAACACAAAGTGCGGTTTGGGTGGTATGACGTAGTAGACGAAATTCAGGTAAGCCAAAAACTTCTAGAAGCCGTTTCCGATTGGGGAAAAGCACACAACATGCGCTATGTAGAGGGACCCATGGGTTTTTCAAACATGGACAAAGCGGGTTTGTTGACTGAAGGTTTTGAGCATAAAAACACCATGATAACATGGTACCACTACCCCTATCAAAAGGAACATTTGGAACAGTTGGGATATAAAAAGCAAGCCGAATGGGTTGAGTTTCAAATCAAAATATTCGATCAAAAAGATGCACCTGAAAAAGTCAAAAAATTCGCAACTGTCATCGCAGAACGCTATCAGCTAAAACCCCTAGAGTTTCGCAGTCGGAAAGCACTTATACCATATGTTGATGAAATGTTTGACTTGCTCAACAAGACCTATGACAAATTGCAAACATTTGTGCCCATACAACCACATCAAGTAGCACACTACAAAAAGAAATATTTCCGTTACATTCATCCAGATTTTATAAAGTGTGTGGTGGATGCAAATGGCAAGTTGGTGGCCTTTGCCATCACCATGCCTTCTTTTTCAGAGGCACTCAAAAAAGTCAATGGGAAGTTGTTTCCGTTTGGGTTTTTACACATTCTTAGGGCGCAACGCAACAACCACAAAGCATCATTTTACCTCATTGGTATTGACCCTGAATATCAGAACAAAGGAGTCACAGCGATGATTTTTCAGGCCATGCAGGACTTATTCAATAAAAGGGGAATTACAGATGTTGAAACCAACCCTGAACTAGAGGAAAACAGCGCGATTCAAAAAATGTGGAAAAACTATGATCACAAACTCCACAAAAGACGCAGAACTTACAAGAAAGAATTATAAACGGGCATTTGTTATTTTTGGCGCATGACTGGAACACACACCATTGCTGCATTGGCCACTCCTCCTGGAATGGGAGCCATCGCTGTTGTACGCTTGTCTGGACCCGACGCTATTTCAATAGCAGATGCTGTGTTTCGATCTGTCCGGAACAAAAAACTTCAAAAACAACCCAGTCACACCGTACACCTAGGGCATCTTTATGATGACCAAACCATGGTTGACGAGGTATTGGTGACCGTATTTCACGGACCCCACTCTTACACTGGAGAAGATGTTGTAGAAATCTCCTGTCATGGATCGACTTACATTCAGCAAAAGCTGTTGCAAATTGTGATGAACAAGGGTGCTAAAATGGCCGAGGCAGGTGAGTTTACCCTTCGAGCATTTCTGAATGGAAAAATGGACCTTACACAAGCCGAGGCCGTGGCTGACTTAATCGCTAGCGAAGGAGCCGCTGCACACCGAATGGCCATTCAACAGATGCGTGGAGGGATTTCAGATCGATTGTCAGAACTCAGAGCTCAGTTGGTAGACTTTGCTTCTTTGATTGAATTAGAACTCGATTTTAGTGAGGAAGATGTTGCCTTTGCCGATCGAGCTGCTTTAGAAAAACTACTAGACAACATCCAAGAAACACTAAAGTCTTTGATCGACTCCTTTGCGTTGGGTAATGCGATGAAAAACGGCGTTCCGGTAGCCATTGCAGGCAAACCCAATGCTGGGAAATCATCTTTACTAAATGCCCTTTTGCAAGAAGAAAAAGCCATTGTATCCGACATACCTGGAACCACACGAGACAGCATTGAAGACACGTTGTTTCTTAACGGCATACAATTTCGATTTATAGACACCGCTGGACTCAGGGAAACCGACGACAGAATCGAAGCCATCGGGGTCGAGAGAGCCAAAGACAAAATTGCACAATCACAATTGTTGCTCTATGTAGTGGACCCTACTCAAACCCGCCCTGAGGAAGTCAACAATGCAATCAATGAACTACAAACTGAAAACCTCCAAACATTGGTGATCATCAACAAAGTGGATTTGTTATCCAATGCTGACCAGAATAAATATTCAAACAATTTGGGCAAACAAACCCATCTTTTTATCTCCGCCCAAACTCAGTTGGGTTTGAAGGAGTTAAAACAACAACTCAGTGACTTGGTTCAGGGAGAAACCTTTGAAACCATCATCACCAACAACCGCCACTATGCGACGCTAAAAGACGCACTGGAAGCAACCCTAGCCGTCCGCAAAGGCTTGTCTGACGGATTGAGCAGCGACCTGCTTGCCATTGACCTACGCGCTACATTAGATCATTTAGGAACCGTTACCGGAACCGTGTCCACGGACGAACTGCTTGGGAATATTTTTGCAAACTTTTGTATTGGGAAGTAACTTTAAAACACATAAGTTTTACAATCAACCAAGTTTAAGATTTAAATAATTTTATGCGTTTTTCATAAAAAAATACACAGAATTGTATTTATTTCTATTAAGTTGAAATATCTATCTTTAGATGAACCATATTATAACTCAAATACAATAAACTATGAAACGCATTATTTATTCGCCAATTGGGATCTTATTACTATTTCTTGCTTCATGCAGCTCTGATGATCGCTGTGGTGAAATCATTGACAAAATCATTGTTGATGATCAATACAAACTCGTCATTCGCTTTAGCAGTGGCGCCACCAACACAAACAGCAACAACTTTGGCGGTGCCTTGATCAGTGACGTCGATGTTGATATAGATACTTATAACAGTTTTGAGGAAGGAGACGACTATTGTGTAGAATGACTTAATGCTTGGTCATCTGTCCTTCTTTGGCATTCTCCCCTTTCCGCACATACTGACAACAAAAAGGCAACTCGTTATACACCAAACTGTCTGCCTTAAAATCACGGGTGTCGTGACCTGAAACAGCCACTGCAGCCTGCACAGAGTCAATATGGATCTTTCGGGCGTTGTAGATCAATTTTAAATTCCCTGAGGGGATGTCCCAACTTGCATACTTAACACCACTTACATCGAGGGCTGCTTTTTCGATACGTGACTTACACATGTTGCAATTGCCAAAAACTTCAAAAACATCTTGCTGACTTTTAGAAGGCAGGTCTTGAGCCATTCCCAAAAAGGGAAGCATTATAAACAAAGAAAAAAATAGGGTTTTCATAAAAATAAATTTAAAAATTATATCGCATACCCAAATACATCATACTTCCTTCCACAGGGGCATATACTTGGGTGGTGTCAAACGATGCCCCAAAAGGATCATTGACTGAAACTATGGGGTTTATTTGACGGTAATCAGCTGCATTTTCAGCACCTACATACCATTCAAGCCTAGGTGTGGGAATATAAGTGATTTGCGTATTGATCAACCCAAAGGGTTGGGTTTGTTGTCCGTCGGGATGGTCTCCAGTGGCTGGAACCCGCATGGCCCCTGTATACTGGTAAGTGCCGTCTAAACGCCATTTGCTGCTCACATAGCCCAAATTGGCAAAAAACCGATGTTCGGGCTGTAAGGGTTTTTGCTTTCTACCCGACTCATAATCCAACTGTACGTCATAATACTTGTATGCCAAACGCAGATTCAGGTCACTTGCGAGTTCACTGTCAAAACCAAGCTGAAGGCTGTTGGCAAAACTATCGCCCTCCAAATTGTAAAAACGAATGGCATTGGGGGTTTCCCAATCGACCACCACTTGATTGACAAATTCCGTACGGAACAGATCCAATGTCAAACTCGAAGGTCTTTGCCACAAATCAAAACCTTTGACAATACTAAAACCATAATTCCAAGAACGCTCAGGGAGCAACCCAAAGCGACTGTCTGAAACATTGGGCAGCTCTATCGTTCTAGAAGAAGCAAATAACTTTTGGTTTTCGCTAAACACATTGGCGGTTTTGCGACCACTCCCTACAGAAAAACGCAAGGTCGTAAGGTCCGAAAATTTATACCGCAGGTGCATACGTGGTGTTAAAAACCCTCCTAACTGATTGTGATGATCATAGCGCACACCCAAAGAACCGTTGAGCTTTTCCAAACTATCGTAGGTGTATTCAAAATAGCCCCCCACAGATCGGTCAATACGGCTGTAAGCGTCTGTCAAAACTTGCTCATCATAGGCATCGTATGCCACATTCAAACCGGTTTTAAATTTGTTTTTGGTGTTTCCAATAATCGAATTAAACAATACACTCCCGTACCAGCTTTGATGGTTAATGTCATAGGTGCGTAACCCAAAATATGAATCCTGATCGTGTCGGCTGTGTGCCAACTGAAACCCGATACTCTCATAAGGAATCATCGGATTTACATAACCCAACTTAAAAGAAGCGTCTAAGCGGTCTGTAACAATTTCGCTTCCCCAAAAGTCGGTGGTGTTTTTGTGCAGATCAGGATCAAAGTCCACAGCACCCAATTGTTTTTGATCGCCCATCAGTCTCAAATTCAAAAATGACACAAAGCCTTTTTGGGGGTTGATGTATTGCCAACGGTTGAGCACATTCCACTGTTCAGAGAGTGGTGTGTCTAAAAAATCATCGTCGTTGCGGTCGTTTTTCTGAGTACGCTGGTTGAGGTGTACAAAAAGATTGGTAGACAACTTAGGGCTAAGGTCAGTTTTGGTATGAAGGTTCAGCTCTGAGCGTCCGTTCAGAGACCGAAACAAATTGAGAAACAGCTTTTCACTGGTCAATGGTTTTTTGAGTTCGGTATTGATTTGTCCGGTCATGCTTTCAAACCCATTGACCACACTGCCAGCGCCTTTGGTGATTTGCATACTCTCCACCCAAGTACCTGGCGTAAAACTCAACCCATAGACCTGAGAAGCCCCACGTACTATAGGAATGTTTTCCTCAGATATCATCAAATAAGGACTGGCGAGACCCATCATTTGCACTTGCTTGACACCCGTCAAGGCATCGTTAAAATTGACATCTATCGAAGGGTTGGTCTCAAAACTTTCCGCAAGGTTACAGC
>JADHML010000011.1 GCA_016780065.1 Flavobacteriaceae bacterium | reverse complement strand
AATGATGGTTTCGGTATTGTCCCCGTTGGCGGCAGATTTTATTTTTTTAGCATATTGTTTGATGGCTTCATCTCGTTCACTGAAATCTTTTTCTGACTTTAACATTCGGATGAGTTCATATTGGTCTCCTTCTGAGTCACCTAGAAAATTCCAGCCGTGAATGTCATCGACATATCCATTTTTATCATCATCAATTCCGTTGTTCGGGATTTCAGCTTCGTTGACCCAAATGAATTCAGACAGATCCTCGTGGTCAATATCCACACCAGTATCTATGATTGCAACTGTAATTTGAGCTCCTTCCTTATCATTAAGTAAATTCCTGTGTGCTCTTTGCACACTCATCCCAGGAAGTGCATCAGCATTAGGATCAGTGTGTTGCCACATTTGAAAAACATCCCGATTGTGTTGTTTGTTCGTTTTGTTTTCCAAAGAAGTCAACGGAACGCCCTCGAGTTGAAGTGTTGCACAACCAGTGGCAAACATTGCTACTGACACGAAAAAAAGAGATTTAAAAAATTTCATATTGGGGGTATTTAAGTTACCATGCAATTTTACGCAATTTTAATAAGATACCATCAAAACTATTTGTCTACTTTTCTCTCTTATCAATTTGTTCTCTTTTGGATGCTGTAAAAACAGAAAACCCGAAACTATAGCTTCGGGTTTGTTTTGCGGAGAAAGAGGGATTACTTTGTGATCCACAACGGGAATCCTTGGCAAATACTTGGACCCTCAACATGTATGCACATGTTGGTTTTTGTATTTTTATTCGCTCCTGAAAACAAGTTTTCAACGCTTATAAAAACACAAAACCCGAAACTATAGCTTCGGGTTTGTTTAGCGGAGAAAGAGGGATTCGAACCCCCGGAGGTGTGACCCTCAACGGTTTTCAAGACCGCCGCATTCGACCACTCTGCCATTTCTCCTTGGGGCGCAAATATAGGGCGCTTTTTTTTCTTACAAAAGCCATACCGCACACATATCATTTGATTATTTTTGATCTTTATTACTTGTCATGGAACTACATGAAATAGGGCTTTTGTTTTTGGCTGGTGTTTTTGCAGGATTTATAAATACCATGGCAGGGGGTGGGTCACTACTGACTTTACCCCTTATGATTTTTTTGGGCTTACCTCCAGCGGTAGCCAACGGAACCAACCGAATAGGGATTGTTATTTCTTCACTATCGGCCACTATGGGGTACAAAAGCAAACAGGTTTCTACTCATCCCTTTAGTCTTTATCTTGGAATAGCAGCTTTATTTGGAGCACTTATTGGCGCAAAGATTGCCATTGACATCCGTGGAGACTTGTTTAATAGAATTTTAGCGGTCGTAATGATTGTTGTAGTAATGACAATGGTGTTTAAACCCAAATTTTCTACACACCAAGTCGTAGAGAGGCTCCACGGTAAGTATTTGTGGATTTCTATATTGGCTTTCTTTTTTATTGGAATATATGGTGGTTTTATCAATGCAGGCATTGGATTTATCATCATGCTTTTCCTGAATTTTTTCAATCGTATGAATCTGGTTCGTGTCAATGCTACCAAGGTTGCGGTGGTTTTTATTTACACTACTGGGGCATTAGCAACGTTTGCTTTAAGCGGAAATGTTCATTGGTTGTATGGTTTTTGCTTGGCTGGCGGAACCTCTTTGGGTGCTTGGACGGCCTCACGTTATTCAGTAAAAAAAGGGGAGGGAATCATTAAAATCTTTATGGTGCTTATGGTCATCGCCATGTCCATAAAACTTTGGTTTTTTTAATACCTTATCCAATCAACAATTTCTATTCCGTAACCTCCAATTCCAACACGCTTGGTGTGCTTACTGTTGGTCAATAAAGACAATTTGCGGATGTTGAGTTGATGCAATATCTGGGCTCCGATACCAAAATCTTTTTCGTCCATGTGCCCAGTCAAACCAGACTCCTTTTGATCTATTCTCATACCGCCCAGTTGTTTAATCAATTGAACATTGTCATCTGGTGGATTGAGAAACAACACCGCTCCACTTCCATGATTTGTGATTTTTTTGAACACACTATCTAAAGAATGATTGTGCCCATGAATCAGATTTTTTAACAAATCTTGTGGAGTATTTATAGATTGGATTCGAGTCAAGACTTGTTCTTCTGTATCCCACTCACCTAAGGTGAGTGTCATATGAATTTGTTTGTTGGTGTTTTGTTGAAATGCACGTAGTCTAAAAGTTCCAAATCGGGTTTCAAAAGGAAAATCCTCAACTTGCTCAATCAGGCTATCATGTTTCATTCTGTAGGCCACAAGATCTTCAATGGATACTAGTTTAAGGTTGTATTTGTCTGCAACCCTTCTGAGTTCGGGTAATCTAGCCATGGTGCCATCTTCATTCATAATTTCTACAATGACACCAGCAGGTTTAAATCCCGCAAGACGCGCAAAATCTATGGCAGCTTCGGTGTGCCCAGTTCTTCGCAATACACCCCCTTCTTTGGCTGTCAATGGAAACACATGTCCAGGTCGAATAAAATCTGTTGATTTTGATTTTTCATCAACAAGTGCATGTACGGTTTTGGTTCGATCAGCTGCCGATATTCCAGAAGTCACGCCATTTCCATTTAGATCGACAGAGACTGTAAAGGCAGTTCCCATAGGGTCTGTGTTGTTTTGAACCATCGGGTACAGATCTAGTCTGTTACAATAAGACTCTGCCAGAGGTGTACAAATCAGACCACGTCCATGTTGTGCCATAAAATTGATAATTTCAGGGGTTGCACATTCAGCAGCTGCTATAAAATCACCTTCATTTTCTCGGTTTTCATCATCAACGACAATGATTATTTTTCCTTTTTTTATTTCAGAAATAGCATCTTCGATGGAATCAAAAACGATCTGTTTTGAGGATGACATAATCTATTTTTTTGCAAATATACGTTTCCCAAATCTTGTAAGTCCTTTTGTGCCCACCAAAAGAAATTCTTGGAATCTATGTAGGGTGTTGCTTGGGTTAAAAACACTTTTGTCGGCACTTGCTCTTCGAACCAAACTTATCGAAAAGATCAGCAATACGATAGAGGTAACAGATGTTCCCATAAAATTGCTAATGCTTCCGTCTTCTGCGCTATTTTTAAAAAAAGTTCCCGCAAAATGATATGTTAAGAAGATGATGAGCGCTAAAACAACAGGAAGTCCAAAACCTCCTTTTCTGATAATAGCACCCAAAGGCGCTCCTACAAAAAACATTAACAATGCAGAAAATCCAATTATATACTTATCATACAAGTAAATGGCATGTAGGTTTATTACTTTCTCTCTGAAAAAGAAAGTCTTTTTCTGCTGATCTAAATTGCTTTTTAAAGTTTTTAAGGATGATTTTGCCTGGTTAAAAATAGATTTTCTGTTGTTTGTGCTAAATGAATTTACAAAAGGTTTTAGTCCAGTATACACATATAGAGAATCTTGTTTGGGAATGATGTTTTTAGCACCTGTCCGAATATAAGTGGTTCTGACAAATCCCTCAACCTGATCAGTGTATTGTTGTTCTAAAGAGTCAATACTATAACGAAGCTCAGAAACCGTTTGCATTTTGAAGGTGTTGTTGTACTTAGTTTCGTTTAAATCAACATTGTTAAAATCACTAAGGTCAATGTTCATCGTGTATTTTTCAAAAGCCACACGCGCATGAGGATGTTTGTTTTGTTTATTTCGTTTTTTTCTGTTGACAATCTCTTCGTAACGGTTCCCATTGTACAAAACCAATTGCAAGCCATCTGTGATTTCAGCATCTTTTAACTCACCGCTATCGGCTTTAATGACAATATTATTTTTTTCACTCTTTGATTTTTCATGAATAATCACATCATCTAAAAGTCTATCGTCGGGACCATACTTATCGCTAACTTTTATAGTGCTAGCCCCCATGTCATTAAACATACCCTCAGAAATGGCCAATGCAGGTTTCATCTTGGCAAGGTTCTTTCGTAGGTTGTAAGTTTTAAACTCTGCTAGAGGGATCACTGTATTGGTCATATAAAATGTTAACCCACTGAGTATAATACAAATTATAAACACACTGCGCATTGCACGTTTTAATGAAATTCCTGCGGATTTAAGCGCCGCAAATTCATAATGTTCGGCCAAACTTCCAAAAGTCATAATAGAAGCTAGCAATACGGTCAAAGGAAGAACTAGTGGGATAAGTTTAGGCGAGTAATAAAGCAAAAATTTTAAAATGACACCTATATCCAACCCTTTACCCGCAAATTCATCAATAAAAATCCAAATGGTTTGTATGATAAAAATCAACATCAAGATGAGAAAAAAACTAAGGAAGTTTTTAAGAAATCTTGCACCTATATAGCGATCAATAATGGGTATCATCTCAGAAACGATCTATGTAATAGTCTGAATAAGCCTTTTCATCAAATACAAAAGAGTTTTGGGGAAGGGCCTGATTGACTAAAAACTTCTTAATTGTAATGGTAGTCTCGGTTCCATTGATGCCTGCTTCAATCAATCGGTAAAGCTGTTTTTTGTTAATATCAATCCCAGCAAGTAGGTATTTAACTTGACTTTTAGGGTCCGTTGGAATCAATTTGACATATCTAATCTTTCTGCCCGCTGTGTTTTGTAGAATGTCCCACTGAAATCGGTATCCAGTCGTATAAAAATCAAAAAGTTGTTTTGGGCTGACGGAACCCTCTTCATCAGCACCTTCTTGTACCATGACCTCTTGGTTTTCGCCAATAATGGTGTAGAGCATCTCACCATCATAAATTTGATTTACACCCATCACTTTTAGTTGATATTGATCTCCAGACGCTATTAAGGTACCTTCAGTGCGTTGATCGATCCCTTCTTTTCGGTTGTTCAATTTGTATTCGAAAGTTAAATCTATGGAAGTGTAGGAATTGTATTGGATTTTTACTTCGTCAAGAAGGTTTTTAGCTTGTGTGTCGTTTTGAGCATACACACTAAAAACTGCGATTCCAAAAAACCATGTTAGAATTTTATTTTTCATTTTCTTTTTCTAAAAATTCATGCAATGCGATAACATCTCTAAAAAGGACTTCCCTGGCCTTACTCCCCTCAAAGGGGCCTACAATGCCGGCTGCCTCAAGCTGATCGACGATTCTGCCAGCACGGTTGTAGCCAAGTTTAAGTTTACGTTGCAATAAGGATGCAGATCCTTGTTGGGCATTAACAACAACTTCAGCTGCTTCTCTAAACAAGGGGTCTCTGTCTTCAATGTTATTGTCCAGTGTTGAGGTAGATTCATCTCCAACATATTCAGGTAGCATATGTGCACTGGGGTATGCGCGTTGCGAACCTATGTATTCTGTTACTTTTTCTACCTCAGGCGTATCCACGAACGCACATTGTAAACGAATCAATTCATTTCCTTGTGTAAACAACATATCTCCCCTTCCTATAAGTTGATCGGCACCTCCGCTGTCTAATATGGTGCGGGAATCTACCCGAGAAGTAACACGAAAAGCTATTCGAGCAGGAAAGTTGGCTTTTATGATACCTGTAATCACATTTACTGACGGTCTTTGTGTAGCAATGATTAGGTGTATGCCCACAGCTCTAGCAAGTTGAGCAAGACGTGCGATTGGGGTTTCTACTTCTTTGCCGGCGGTCATAATCAAATCGGCAAACTCATCGATAATCAAGACTAAATAAGGCAAAAATGCATGTCCATCATTAGGGTTGAGTTTTCGCTGCTTAAAACGTTCATTGTATTCTTTGATGTTCCGACACATTGCGTTTTTAAGCATGGTGTAACGATTGTCCATTTCCACGCACAAAGAATTTAAGGTGTTTATGGTTTGTCGGTTGTCAGTGATAATGGCATCCTCTACATCGGGCAATCGAGCCAAGTAGTGTCTTTCGATTTTATTAAACAAAGTCAATTCCACTTTCTTAGGATCAACAAGAACAAACTTGATTTCCGATGGGTGTTTTTTGTATAATAGGGAACTTAAAATGGTGTTTAACCCCACTGATTTCCCTTGCCCAGTGGCTCCTGCCATTAATAGGTGTGGCATTTTAGCCAAATCAACAATATATGTTTCATTGCTAATGGTTTTTCCAAGTGCCAATGGCAGTTCCATTTCGGCTTCTTGAAACGCTTTGGAACCAACAACAGAACGAAAAGAAACAATGGTGGGTTTCTTGTTTGGAACTTCGATGCCTATAGTGCCTTTTCCAGGGATAGGGGCGATGATGCGAATGCCTAGCGCGGAAAGTGATAAGGCGATATCATCCTCTAAGTTTTTGATTTTGGAAATACGAACTCCGGCAGCTGGGATGATTTCATAAAGAGTCACTGTGGGGCCGATAGTTGCTTTGATTTCAGCAATTCCGATCTTGTAGTTCTTTAAAGTGTCAACAATACGCTCTTTATTTTCTTCAAGTTCAGATTCGTTGATTGTGATTCCTTCCTGATTGTATGATTTTAACAGGTCTAAAGTGGGAAATCTATATTTTTTCAGCTCCAGTGTTGGATCAAATTCACCATAGTCTTCGACCAGTCTTTTGGCCAATTTGACTTCGGGTTCGTCATCCGTTGATTTGTCAATGGTCAGTTTGATGTCATCTGTTTCTTTGGCCGACCTTTCACTTCCAATACTCTCCTTTTTTGTGGGTTGTTCAGCTTCCAAGTCTAATGGAACTTCGACTTTTTGCTGTTGCTCTTCTTCCTCTAAATCTTCTGCAACTCTGGATTCTGTTTGATTAACTTCTTGATTTTTAAAACTTTTGTAAATGCGTTCAGGGGTTACTTTTAATTTTATCACCAAGAATACAATCAATCCAAAAACCAAAAGTCCTGCAACCCCTAAAACACCAATGTAAGTCATTAAGAAACGAGTAATTTCATAGCCGACCATTCCTCCGAGTAGGGGTTGATCTGGCAACAAAAAACCCATAAACAACGACAACCACAATCCAATACCCATTGCCCAGCTCCATTGAATCCATGATTTTGTGGTAGAGGCACCTACAAAGAGTCTGGTGCCTGTAATCAATAACATTGTAACTAGTATGAATGCACCAATCCCCAAAAATTGATAAACTAAAAAATGAGCGATTAAAGATCCAAATTTGTTGACCATGTTCTCATTGACAACTGATCGGTCAAAAAAGGCATCTAACTGACTTTGGTCATTCTGCCAAGTGGCAAAGTAAGAAATCATGGAAGCCATGATTAGAAAAGAAATCAGAATAATCAAACCGCCCAACAAAATTTGTTTTTGTCTTGCAGACGCAGTCTTAGATGTGTTAGAAGTGTTTGTCATTCATCACAAAAATAACAATAATTAGACCAGAGAAAAAAAGAATAAAAAAACCCGCAAAAAGCGGGTGTTTTTATAGGTTGTATTAAATTTATTTATCAATTGAGCCAAGCACTCGATTCATAAAATCTTTTAGTGCTTGCTTGCGATCTGTACCGCTAACGATCATCGATTGGACTTCGATAGCTCCGTACATATTTGAAATGAGCTCACCGATCACGTCCAATTCTTCATCTTTAATGCCTGGTGCTTCAGTCAAGGCCTCAAGTGTTTCTGCGGCCTCATGGACGTAGTCCACATCATTTTCCTCAATAAACAAGCTCAAATGCTTAATTAGTGGCAGCCTCATCGATAAAAGATTTAAGTACTTCGAGTTTGTTGGTTTGTTCCTGACCTACCAGAGCTCCATTTTTAAATGCTGCAAAAGTGGGTAGGTTGTCAACATTGGCCAATTTTCTCGAATTCGGATTTTTTTCTGCATCGACCATCAAAAACTTAGCTTGCGGATATTCGGCAGCCATTTTTTTGAATTTCGGCTTCATGATGCGGCAATTTCCACACCATCCAGCAGAATACTGCACAAATACAGTATCATGTTCTTGGATGGCATCCTCGAGACTGTCTTGTTGTAACTCTTCTACCATGTTAACTTATTTTTGACTTAAATACGAAGCAACGCTTTGGCTTGTTTCTTCTATAGCTTCTGATCCTTCTTCCCAATTTGCAGGGCAAACTTCGCCCTTCACTTGAACATGGGTCAGTGCATCAATCAAGCGAATGTACTCCTGAACGTTTCTGCCCAATGGCTTGTTATTGATCCCCTCATGAAACACAACACCTTCCTCATCAAGAATGTATGTGGCTCTGTAAGATACATTATCACCTTCTACTAATACAGTATCAGTTTCTTCATCATAAACCTCGTTAGAGATATCTAAAATTCCTAGTGTACGAGACAAGTTTCTGTTGCTGTCAGCCAATAGGTTGTAAGTAACCCCTTCGATACCTCCTTCATCTTTGGCAGTGTTTAACCATGCAAAATGCACCTCTGCAGTATCACATGAAGCACCAATTACGATGGTATTTCGCTTTTCAAATTCGGGTAAAGCCTCTTGGAAAGCATGTAGCTCAGTAGGGCATACGTAGGTGAAGTCTTTTGGATACCAAAACAAAACTACTTTCTTTTTGTTTTTAGTCGCTTCCTCAAGGACATTCACTTGAATGGTGTCACCCATTTCGTTCATTGCGTTTACAGTAAGATTGGGAAATTTTTTTCCGACGATAGACATAATTTTCAGTTTTTAAATTTTACACAAATATCTAATTTAAAACAATCCCTCAAAAAAAATAGCATCACATTTTGTTATTTTGTTATAGCGAACCTCAATTATGAATTAAGATTTACAGCAAAATATTGGCTAAGAGTCCTTTAGTTGTTTTATTTTAATGTTTAATGCGGCAAAAAAGAGGGTCATAAATGGACTGATCCAGTTAAAGATTGCGTAAATAAAATAATCGGCTACACTTACACCTAGCACTCCTGACTGGTATGCACCACAAGTGTTCCAAGGTATTAATACAGAGGTAACAGTTCCAGAGTCTTCAAGTGTACGACTTAAATTTTCAGGCGCGAGACCTCGCTCATGATAAGCTTTTTGAAACATTTTTCCAGGAACAACAATAGATAGGTATTGATCAGAAGCTGTAATGTTAATTGCTAGACAAGATGCAACGGTACTTGCAAATAACTGAAACGTAGTTTGAGCCCATGATAGCAAAGAGTTACTAATTGTTGCCAAAGCGCCGATTCCGTCCATGATACCACCAAAAACCATCGCGCAAATAATCAACCAAATGGTTCCGAGCATTCCCTCCATCCCTCCAGATGAAAATAGATCATTTAACATTGGGTTGGTGGTTTGTATTTGTGTGTTTACGGTGATGGCATCCATAATCACTTTGTAAGTGTTTTCTAGAGACGAAGTGCCGCCAAGATTTGTCAATACTTGCTGTTGAAAAATCAAAGCACTCAGTGCCCCTAGAACGGTTCCTATGAATAAGGCTACCAAAGGAGGCGTCTTTTTTACGATTAAAAAGATGACAATAACAGGAACCAAAAACAACCAAATATTTATGTTAAAAACAGAGTCAATCGAGTCTAAGATTCCTGAAGTGTTTGCAACTCCATTTGATGAAAATGTAAAACTCAATATGATGAAAACGGTTAGGGTAACTAATATACTCGGTACCGTAGTTAGCGTCATGTAACGAATGTGCTTAAACAGATCTCCACCTGCCATAGCTGGTGCTAAGTTGGTGGTGTCGCTTAAGGGAGATAATTTATCTCCAAAATATGCCCCTGAAATTACAGCTCCAGCGACCATTCCAACAGGGATGCCTAATGCTTTTCCAATGCCGATTAACGCGATGCCAACCGTCGCGGAGGTGGTCCAGCTGCTTCCAGTAGCTAAAGAAATTAATGCGCATATAACAACACATGCAGGAAGAAAAATACTCGGATGTAATATTTGTAAACCATAATAAATCATGCCCGGAATGATCCCACCAATAAGCCAAGTACCTGCTAAAGCCCCTACAAACAATAGAATTAGAATAGCGCCCGTAACAGATTTTAGGTTGTCTGCAACTTTATCTAGCATAGTCTTATATGAGCGTTTATAAACAAATCCTACCAAAGCGGCTACTGCACCTCCTACTAGCAGAATAAACTGATTAGAACCGCTTAAAGCATTGTCTCCATAAACCCAAACATTCATGGCGAGTAATACAATAAGAACAAAAAGTGGAATGAGTGCGGTGTGCAGTGGAAGCGAACTATCTGAGTGTTTGTTCTTCATAATACAATGTTAGCGAAAATCGTTCAAATTAAATGATGTACCTCTGAAGAGAATTACAAAAAATCAGAGAATACAATTTAAAACAATCGGTTGTCAAGGCAGCATGTCCAATTCAACTTTAACTTCGACAATTTCAGCGATTTGCTTTCGAACCAAACTTGGAATTTTTATACCAAAATCTTCAGCCTCAACAGAAAAAATTGAAGACAATTTTAATTGACCTTCTTCCAACAGGATGGTCACTGGAACTTCTATTTCTTTTGTAATGCCGTGAAGGTAAAGAGATCCAATGGCAGAGAAGTTTTGAGCTTTGTTGCTGAGGTTGTCAATGTTAAAATCAACAATTTTACCTTTAAAACTGGTTTTTGGGTATTTATAACTTTCTATATAATTTTCATTAAAATGCTCTTCCATGAGAGCTACTCTAAAACGGAAACCCCGTACCAAAGCCAAGACAGCAAAATTTCCAGATTTCACATCCAATACAGCAGAAGTTTCTTTGTTGGTTGCTTTTATGGGTTCAAAGCTAGGAACTGATGCTTCAAAAAAGATTTCTCCAGATCGAGTTGTATAACGATCTTGAGCCATGGCGAAATGGGTAAATACAATAGAAATAAAAAGAGTTCTCAATAGCAATTGAACGGAACTATAATGTTGTTTTGTGCCCAAAAAAGATTTATCCAATATGTTTTTCATCACCCCTAATTTACAAAACCATAAGCAACCTATCTATTATTGTTTATATTTATAATTACTAAACATAATTCTAAAAGCATTGAAAAGAGGGTTGTTGCTATTGTTTGTTCTTGTTGTGGGTGTACTTGGCGCATATTTTTATTTATATGCCAATCACAGAGATATATCGAAAGAAACGCCGCACTATGAATTTACCGCCTCAAACCTAATAAAAGCTTTTGAGATAGATGTTATTGCTGCAAATGATTTATACCTCAACCAAGCTGTATTGGTACAAGGCCAAATCACAGAAATTGAGCCTTATGCATTAACTGTAGATCACAATGTTTATGTGTCCTTTGAGGATAAAATGAACGCTAACATTAGACTCGGAAATGTCGTTGCCGTTAAAGGACGTTGTATTGGTTACGATGAGTTGTTTGGGTTGGTTAAGATGGATCAAGCGGTAATATTAGAATAGACATTTATGAAGTTCATTGTGTTTTTTATTGTTTGTCTGTTGGTTTTCCAATCTCATGCGCAAAGTATTTTTGATCATGCCAAGAGCGGAGACACGGTTGCTTTTGTGCAAATGTTAGCAAAACATCCTGAAAAAGCTGTTTTGACCAATGATCAAGGCTATACACCTTTGATTCTGGCTTCATACTACAATCATATTGAAGCAGTTCGCTACTTACTTGAAACCTCTAAAGTTGATGTTGATATTCAAAGTAATATGGGCACCGCACTTATGGCATCTGTTGTAAAAAATCATGTTGACTTGAGTTTACTACTCCTTTCTTTTGGTGCAGATCCCAATCTTGTCGATGCCAACGGAACCTCAGCATTGCATTATGCTACTATGTTTCAACACAAAGCACTGGTTCATGCATTGATTCAAGCTGATGCAGATCCGAATTTGAAAGACCAGACCGGTAGATCTGCCCTTGATTACGCTCGTTTGCTAAACAATAAAGACATCATTGATTTTTTTAAACATCATTCAGAATGAACACGCTCAAAAACTTTGTTATTTGCCTCGCTTGTCTCACTATTGTTTTCTTTAGCTCGACGACCTTTGGTCAAAGTTACAGTACGGGCGTTATGACATTTACATCTGGTTTCACTTGTGAAATTCAAGTTAATAATGACAGCAATGTGGTTACCATGACTTTGGTAGGTCCTGCCAATCGTTGGTTAGGGGTGGCTTTTGATCCATCTTCAGCAGGTATGGGGTCTAGCGGGGATGATTTGGTAGTCTATAATAATCAAGGCTTACAAGATCGAACCATGAACGGAGGTTTTAACTCGCCAAGTGTAGACGTAGAAAACAATTGGATTACAGATACTGACACAACCGAAAATGGTGTTCGAACCCTTGTTGTTTCTCGGTCAAGAATCTCATCCGACAACTCGGACTATACATTCCCTAGCGCACCACAATCCATCACGTTGTTATGGGCTATGGGGAGTAGCCTAAACTTTGGATATCACAACTCTAGAGGCGCTTTTGTAGCTACTCTTAGTACAGGGCAATACGAGCTTACTGATTTTAGCATGTATCCCAATCCAATGAAGGATGAGCTCAATCTGAATTTTAGCCAGTTTTTGTCTTCTGCCGAGTTTACATTGTTTAACAATCTTGGGCAACAAGTAATGCATCAATCTTTTGAAGGTAATAACATAAAAATAAATACCAAACCCTTGCCATCGGGCATGTATATTATGCAATTGGAGGGTGATGGGAGACAAGCCATCAGAAGGCTTATTAAAGAATGATTTCCCAACCTAGTCAGATAACACTATTAAACAAATCTCTATGTTCGTCCGATTTTTTACAATACTAACCATATTATCATCATTCTCAATTTTTTCACAGAATGATTTATTAGCAGATTTAGAATCAAACCTCTCAATGGAGGCTCCATATACAGACTCTGTTTTTAAAGGGCTAAAAATCATCAATATTGAATCTACCAAACTTGCGGAGAAGGGAGCGCTGTATTTTATAGTAGCTCATCGATTTGGAAGTATTGAAAATGGCTTTGAAGATTTTTTCGGACTTGATATTGCCGTTACCAAGCTTCAACTTGTTTACGGAGTTAATGAGTGGATGAATGTGGGATTGGCTCGATCCTCATACCAGAGAACTTATGGATTGCACACAAAAATGAGGTTTTTGCGTCAACAACAAGAACGGTTTCCTTTTACGCTAGGGTTTTATGGCATTACAACTGTTAATACCTTACTTGATAAAGCTTTTTTACCAAATTTAGAGTTTAATCAAAGACTCACCCATACCGCCCAGTTAATGATTTCTCGTAAATGGAACGAAAAGCTTTCGTTACAGTTATCTCCAACCTACATGCATGAAAACCTAACCACCATTAACACACAAGACAACGGACAGTTTATTCTTGCGATGGGTGGTCGTTATAAACTCAGCAATCGCGTTAGCTTTAATTTAGACTACGGATTACACACCAACCGAAGTGAAGACGCTCCTTACAGAAATCCTTTCTCAGTAGGAGTTGATGTTGAAACAGGCGGACATGTTTTTCAACTTCATTTCACCAATGCTCAATCTATGTTTGAAAACGGATTTTTTGGACAAGCTACAGGGGACTGGTCTCAGGGAGATATTTATTTTGGATTCAACATCAGCCGTGTATTTGATTGGTAGTTTTAATTTTTACATATTTTTTGAGGTTTAATAAGCTGTTTCGCCTTAATTTTGTGATGTTAAAAAAAACTCACTATGTCTGTTTTTGACGTTGCAGTAATCGGTTCTGGCCCTGGAGGCTATGTAGCCGCTATTCGTTGTTCTCAACTAGGGATGAAAACCGCTTTAATTGAAAAATACAACACCCTAGGAGGTACTTGCTTGAACGTAGGTTGTATTCCCTCAAAATCACTTTTAGACTCATCTCATCACTATGAAGATGCCACAAAACATTTCTCAACTCATGGGATTGATATTGAAGGAGAAATCAAAGTCAACCTCAAACAGATGATGGAGCGTAAGCGAAGTGTGGTAGAACAAACCACTAAGGGCATCGACTATTTGATGGACAAAAACAAAATCACTGTGTTTAACGGCATGGGTAGCTTTGTAGATGCAACCCATATCCAGATCAGTGGCGAAAAACCCCAAACTATTGAAGCCAAAAACACAATCATTGCCACAGGCTCTAAGCCATCTTCATTACCTTTTATAAAGATTGACAAAGAGAGAATCATCACCTCTACAGAAGCATTATCGCTAACCGAAATCCCCAAACACATGGTGGTCATTGGAGGTGGTGTCATTGGATTGGAACTGGGGCAGGTGTATCGTAGATTAGGTGCTAATGTCTCCGTTATTGAATACGCAGATCGCATAACCCCTGTCATGGACGCATCGCTATCAAAGGAGCTTATGAAAGTGATGAAAAAACAAGGGGTGAAGTTTTATCTATCTCACCAGGTTAACAATGTAACGCGTGATGGCGATCAAGTACGAATAACTGCTTTAGACAAAAAGGGCAATGAAGTACAATTTGAAGGAGACTATTGTTTGGTGTCTGTCGGAAGAAAACCATATACTGATGGATTAAATGCCCAAGCTGCGGGAGTTTTACTCAACGACAAAGGTCAGGTTGAAGTAAATGAAAAGCTCCAAACCGCTACCTCAAACATCTATGCTATTGGAGATGTAGTTCGTGGGGCTATGTTGGCACATAAGGCTGAAGAAGAAGGGGTGATGGTAGCCGAACTTATAGCGGGTCAACACCCACATATTGATCACAACCTGATACCAAATGTTATTTATACTTGGCCAGAGGTGGCTTCTGTGGGTAAGACTGAGGAACAGCTTAAGGCTGCGGGGATCTCCTACAAATCAGGTCAATTTTCAATGCGTGCATTAGGGCGTGCTCGGGCCAGTATGGACACAGATGGTTTCGTGAAGATTTTAGCAGATAGTGCAACTGATGAGGTGCTAGGAGTACATATAATTGGTGCTCGCGCAGCTGACCTGATTACTGAAGCTGTTACAGCGATGGAGTTTAGAGCGTCTGCAGAGGATATTGCTCGTATGAGTCATGCACATCCTACTTATGCAGAGGCTGTTAAAGAAGCTGCTTTAGCCGCAACTGAAAATCGTGCTTTGCACGTTTGATCTGTTTTTCGTTATTAAAGTAAGCCAAAACAAGTCCGCTTACACTCAACACAAACAACACTGCGCCAATACAAGCCATTTGCCAGTCTAAACTTTGTTTAAAATACTTGTATAGTCCAAGGCCACTCAAGCTACCATACAGAATAAAGTAGTGAACGATGTAAAGCGATAGGGTCTTGGAGCCAATTTGCAACCACAGCCGCTGTTTGATCAGAGGTTGAAGAAGCATAAATAACCCAAACAAAACAAATACATCACCTAATCGAATAAATAAGAAATTATTTTTAGCTACATCATTTAACAAAGGGAACTCCAAAAGATAACCCAGTTGGTTTGTGATCCATGTGGAAGTGAAAATCAAAACAGATCCCAAGATTAAAAAACCCAATACATAAAAATTTGAAAAGCTTCTTTTAGCTTTAAATACACAGGCAATGGCAGCACCAATACTTACATATCCCAACCATGGAAATAAATAGAAAACCCCTCCATTTCCCTTTGTTAAATAACCAGATATAAATCGTGGTAAATTTTCAAACACATATCCGCTGTAAATAGGTTGTGTAAGGAAAACAAGCGTACCAAAGGCAACAAAAAACATAAACATGATGTTTCTATTTCTATACATTAGAACATAGATCATCATCACAAAGATCAATCCGAGTCCAATAATGTGTAACACATCGGGTTGTACAAAAGAGTTATTGATTTTTCCACCCAATAAACTCGGGAGGTTCAACCTTAATATGTAGCCCCAAATAAGAAGTTCTATGGCACGTTTAATCCCTTTTCCAATTCGAGGGTTAGACAGTCCTTGAATGGGGTTTCTGAGTAGTAAGAACGTGAACACCCATCCAGTAATGGTAAAAAATAAAGGCGCCGTAAACCCTCTACAATATAACCAAATACGATACCCTAAATTATCAGAGTCTTTAAAAGATGGGTCTAAAAGACCACTAATAAAATGACCTTGCAACATCATTAGAATGGCAAAAGCACGTAAGGCATCTAAAAAGTAGAGGCGTACTTTGGGCTGTATGTCAGTATTGGCTATCAAATTTTTTTCGAATCGCCTTAAGATCAAGATTGCCTAGACTCCCGACATGAGTGTGTTTGGCTGTTTTAGATGGATTATAGTCACCGCTTTCAATGGCATCCCCGATTTTTTTATAAGCATCTCTAAAGGGTATCCCTTCTTGAACCATTTCATTGAGTGTGTCTACGCTAAACAAGTAATCATACTTGCTGTCGTCTAATATGTTCGTTCTAACTTGAACTTGTTTGATGCTAAATGTAGCAATCTGCAAACAGTCTTTAATTTCATCTATAGCCTTGAGTATCGGTCCTTTAAACAATTGCATTTCCCTATGATATCCACTTGGTAAATTGGTAAGCATCATAGCCATTTGGTTGGGCAGAGCTTGTAAAGCATTGCATTTTCCTCTTATCAATTCAAACACATCTGGATTTTTCTTGTGAGGCATGATACTAGAACCTGTTGTAAGTTCTTGAGGGAATGTAAGAAAATTAAAATTCTGACTCATATAAAGACAAACATCCATAGAAAATCTACTCAAAGTACTTGCCAAGTTGCTAATGCCAAAAGCAAGATTTTTTTCAATTTTACCCCTTGCCATCTGAGCGGCTACCACATTGACTTTCATGTCAGAAAACTGTAATGCCTTAGTGGTTGCTACACGATCGATGGGAAATGAACTTCCATATCCAGCTGCACTCCCTAAAGGATTTTGATCACAGAGTGTGTATGCTGCATTAAGCATGGTCATGTCATCGGTCAAGGATTCGGCATAAGCAGAAAACCACAACCCAAAGGAAGAGGGCATGGCTATCTGTAAATGGGTATACCCTGGAAGTAATACATCTTTATGAGTATCTGCCAAATCTATTAGTACCTCAAACAACTCTTTTGATAAGGCTTTGATCGCTTTGATTTCGTCTTTGAAGTAGAGTTGTAAGGCAACCAACACTTGATCGTTTCTTGAGCGAGCTGTGTGTATTTTTTTTCCAACCTCACCTAGTTTTTGGGTAAGCTCATATTCAATCTTTGAATGCATATCTTCAAAAGTGTCTTCAATAACAAAAACACCCTTTTCGATATCGTCCAATAAATCATCCAACCCTTTGTTTAGGGAATCGACTTCATCTTTTGTTAACAAACCTACATGACCTAACATGTCAGCATGTGCTTTGGACGCTTTTATGTCATACATCGCAAGGCGCATATCCCAATGACGGTCTTCACCAACCGTAAACTTGTCGATGTCTTGATTTATTTGCGTCGAAGATTTTTGCCAAATTTTCATAGGAAAGTTTTAAAGAACTTGTTCTAATAGTTGAATATACAATGCTACTGCCTCTTCAATTTCGTGCACGTAAATATACTCATCCGCTGTGTGAGATCTTTTCGAGTCTCCAGGCCCCAATTTAAGGGATGGACAAGACAACGCTGCTTGGTCTGAAAGGGTAGGGGAGCCGTAAGTATTTAGACCCATTGAGATACCTGCTTGTACCAGTGGATGGTTTTTGTTTATTGATGATGATCCTAACCGTAATGATCTAGGTACTACCGTACAAGGGGCTTGACCAACAATTTCTGCAATTTCTTCGTTTGTGTAACAATCGTTGACACGCACATCCAAAACCATCTGTACTTGAGCTGGTATCACGTTGTGTTGACTTCCTGCTGCAATTTGAGTTACGGTCAGTTTAACGGGCCCTAAAGTGTCAGAAACTTTATCAAACTTTAGTTTTTCGAACCATTGAATGACATCTACCGATTTGATAATAGGATTGTCATTATTGGGGTGTGCTGCATGACCAGGTGTTCCTTTTACAACAGCATCAAATACAACCAAACCTTTCTCCGCAATAGCCAATTGCATTTGTGTGGGTTCGCCAACTATAGCAACTGCTATTTCAGGCAATTCCTCTAACAGACTGTTAAGACCGTTTGGTCCAGAGCTTTCTTCTTCAGCTGTGGCTGCAATTACCAAATTGTATGATAGGTTTTTATGTTCATAGAAGTAAGTAAACAACGCAATCAAACATACCAAAGCTCCTCCAGCATCATTGCTCCCCAATCCGTACAGCCTACCCTCATGAATCTCTGCCTTGTGAGGGTTTCGCGTATAGGCTTTGTTTGGCTTTACGGTGTCGTGGTGAGAGTTTAATAACAAGTAAGGTTTGTTGGGGTCGTGATGTTTGTTAAAAGCAAACACATTGTTTTTTATTCGCTGAGTCTTGACGTTATATGCTGAAAACCAATCTTGAATACAATCCGCAGTTTGTGATTCCTCTCCCGAAAAAGAAGGAATTTCGATCAGATCGCAAAGCAACTGAATGGCGTCTTGTGTCAATTTTGCTTGGTTCATAGAGTCAAACTAGTTTTGAGTGTGTTTTCATTTTCAAGCATGTCGGTGTTTCCAACGAATACCTTTTGAACTCCATTTTCGAGTGCATAAAAGCAATTGTGGAGTTTTGGCAACATACCATCAGCAATAATTTTATTTTTTTGCAAAGCAGTCAACTCATCTTTTCGAATGTGCTCAATAACAGATCCTGAGTCGTTAACGTCCATTAGTACTCCTTTTTTCTCGAAACAGTAATGCAAATGTACCTCAAAATCTGATGTCATTGCCGATGCAATTTCGGCAGCGATGGTGTCGGCGTTTGTGTTTAGCAATTGTCCTTGTTGGTCGTGGGTAATGGCACAGAAAACCAAATCCATCTTGTCGGTAAGTAGTTTTTTAATAACTGTTCGGTTGACTTTTACAACATCACCTGCCCAACCATAATCTATTTCTGTAACGGGTCTTTTTTTGGCTTGAATCATGTTTAGATCAGCTCCTGTCACACCCAATACGTTCAGTTTGTTTTTTTGCAGTTCAGCTACTATTTTCTTGTTAGCCCATCCTGCATAAACCATCACTGCAACTTCTAAGGCTGCATCATCTGTAATCCTTCTTCCATTATGCATTTTAGCAGGTATTCCGAGTTGATTGCATATTTCAGTCGTACGTTTTCCACCACCATGAACCAAGATTTTATGCCCATCCATGGAGCTAAAAGCAGATAAGGCACGACTTAAATCTTTTTGATTCTCTATTAGATTACCTCCTATTTTTACAACATGAAGCTTATGCATGATCCAAAAGGGTTTTAAGAACTGCTTGAGCCGCATAAGTTCTGTTGTTTGCTTGCTCGATTACCAAAGATTTGGAGTGATCCAATACAGCATCCGAAACAACAACATTCCTTCTAATCGGTAAACAATGCATAAAGAAGGCATCGTTGGTGAGTTTCATCTTCTTTTCGGTCAACATCCACCGATTGTCTGTTCTGAGAATTTTTCCATAGTCGTCATACGCACACCAGTTTTTTACATAAACCACATCTGCATCTTTTAATGCTTCATCCTGATCATAAACGACCCTGTTGTCTCCTATAATGTCTGGGTTAAGATCATAACCTTCCGGATGTGTAATGACAAAATCTGCGTCCTGATGATTCATCATTTTTATAAAGGAGTTGGCTACGGCATGGGGAAGTGCTTTCGGATGCGGTGCCCAACTCAGTACGATTTTAGGTTTTGGTTTATGAACTTGCTCTTTAAGGGTCAGTGCGTCTGCCAATGCTTGCAATGGATGCGCTGTAGCGCTTTCCATGTTCACTATAGGAACAGATGCGTATTTAATAAAACTATTGAGCACTTGTTCAGATTCGTCTTTTTCTTTGTCTGTAAGGGTTGCAAATGCACGAATGGCCACTATGTCACAGTATTGAGAAACAACTTGTGCAGCCTCTTTGATGTGCTCTGAGCGTAAACCGCTCATGATGGTACCATCTTCGTACTCAATGGCCCAGGCTTCGTTGCTAAAATTCATTACCATCACATCTAAACCCAACAGTCTAGCCGCCTTTTGGGTGCTCAGTCTAGTGCGTAAACTTGGGTTGAAAAACAGCAAACCGATTGTTTTGCGAGAACCTAATTGTGAAAACGCATGTGAATCTGATTTTAGTTCAGATGCCAATTGAATCATTTCTGCCATGTCTGGCACATCATTTAGGGTAAGCAACTGCTTCATGTCAAACATTTTTTTAATGCATCGAAAAACACATCGAAATGCTTTTTTTCAATGGTTAATGGTGGAAGAATTCTCAGAAGGTTTTTGTTACTGCTGCCTCCCGTAAATATGTGATGATCATAGATGAGTTTTTTTCTAATTTCTCCAACCTCATGATCGAATTCTAGGCCAAGCATCAATCCTCGTCCTTTGATTTTTTTTACTTCATCAATCTTTTTGGCATTTTCAACAAAATAATCTCCCATGTCTTTTGCATGGGGTTGTAGTTGAGATTTCTTTAAAACTTCAAGCACTGCTAGTGATGCTCTACAAGCCAAATGGTTGCCACCAAAAGTAGTTCCTAGCATTCCATAACGTGCTTTGATATCAGGTCTTACGAGAACACCGCCAATAGGGAACCCATTTCCCATTCCTTTGGCCATAGAAATCACATGAGGTCGAATGGGGTATTTTTGGTACGCAAAAAAAGTGCCAGTTCGTCCAAATCCAGATTGCACCTCGTCTGCGATCAAACAAGCCCCGTATTTTTCGCAAAGTTTTTCCATTTCAACAACAAAAGATTCTGTGGGTTCGTCTAAACCTCCAACCCCTTGAATGGCTTCAAAAATCACTGCGCATACATCACCTTTTTTTAAGGTTGCTTCTAACGATTCTAAATCATTGAACTCTAAAAAGCTAACCTGATGTTGAGCGTTTAAAGGCGCATTAATATTCGGATTGTCAGTTGCAGCTACCGTAGCACTTGTTCTTCCATGGAAGGCATTTTTAAAAGCAATGACACGACTCTTTCCCGTTTCGAAGGAGGCTAATTTAAGTGCGTTTTCATTTGCTTCAGCTCCAGTGCTACACAAAAATAGTTGGTAGTTTTCACAACATGATTGCGCAATGATCTCATCTGCAAGTTGATGTTGTAAAGGATTTTGAATGGCGTTAGAGTAAAAACCAATTCGATTGAGTTGTTGTCTTAGGGCTTTTTTGTAAGTCGGGTGTCCGTGACCTATAGAAATTACAGCATGGCCTCCATACAGATCCAAGTATTTCTTTTTGTATTTGTCATAAACATACAAACCCTTAGCCTTTACAGGCTCTACATCATACAAAGGATATACGTCAAAAAGTGCCATGTTTATCCTTTTGCAATGTTGTTAATCTTGTTAAATGAAGCTACAATACCTCTTATCAATGACGAACTTAACCCTTGATGTTCCATCTCATTTAGACCTTCAATGGTACATCCTTGAGGTGTGGTAACCTTATCGATTTCTTGCTCTGGGTGAGAGTTGGTTTCGATCAGCAAACTGGCTGCTCCCATGGCTGTGTACATAGACATTTTCATGGCTTCGTCTGCATCAAAACCGAGTTGAACTCCGCCTTGAGTGGTGGCTCGAATCAATCGCATCCAAAAAGCAATCCCCGAAGCACAGATAACTGTCGCAGCACGCATGTGCTTTTCATCTATAACAATGCTGGTTCCTAAACCGTTAAAAATGGCTTCCGCCAATGGTAGTCTAGATTTGCCTTTGGCGTTGGCACATAAACAAGTCATAGACTTCCCAACTGAAATAGCTGTATTGGGCATACTGCGTACAATATGTTGGTTTGTACCTACAATCCCCTCTATCTTCGCTATAGAATAACCTGTAACAGTGGAAATCAAAACATGTTTATCATTTAACAAGTCTGTTATTGAATTCAGTACAGCATCGAGTTGTGCAGGCTGAACAGCTAAAATGATAATATCAGATTTAGCAACTGCTTTTCTGTTGTCACTTGTTACCAAAGTGTTTTTGTACTCTTCCCATTCAGAAATGCTCGATGGGTTGCGACGTGTCAAGTACAATTGGGTGATGCTGTTGTTAGTGATCAGGCCTTTGGCTATACTTAAACCTAAATTTCCGGCTCCTAAAATGGCTATTTTCATTTGATATAATTTAAAATACGTTTGCTTTAAGTTGTAATCCTGTTTTTTGTTCCCAACCATGCATAAGGTTCAGGTTTTCAATGGCTTGTCCTGAGGCACCTTTGAGAAGGTTGTCAATGATGCTTGTAATAAGCAGCTTATCCCCATGTTTATGAAGGTGGATTACACAGTTGTTGGTGTTGACTACTTGTTTGAGATGAACACTTGTTTCAGATACATGGGTAAACGGATGGCTCTGGTAATATTCTTTATAGATCCTTTTGGCGTCATCTTCAGTTCCTGAAAAAGGAGTATATGCAGTCACAAAAATCCCTCTAGTGAAGTTGCCACGGATTGGTAAGAAATGTAACTCTGGTAGATTTCCTTGAACTTCCTTAAGTGTCTCACAAATTTCTCCTAAGTGTTGGTGGGTAAATGGTTTGTACCAAGAAACATTATTATTTCTCCAACTGAAATGCCCTGTGTCGGAGGGTTTAACACCCGCTCCTGTACTTCCTGTTAAGGCATTGATATGAACGTCTTCAGAAAGTAGTTTTGAGTGAGCCAAAGGCAAAAGTGCTAATTGAATAGCTGTGGCAAAACAACCAGGATTGGCAACAGCTTGAGCTGATTGGATGGCCGATTTTTGAAATTCAGGAAGTCCATAAACGAATGATTTCCCTAGAAAGTGATGATCTGCTTGCAGTCTAAAATCGTTGCTCAGATCTATTATTTTTGTGTTATCATTTACGGGGTTTTCATGTAAAAAAGTCCCTGATAATCCATGTCCTAAACACAAAAACAACACATCTACATTAGGGTTGATTTCATTGGTAAACAATAATTCAGTTTGTCCTATCAAATCAGCATGAGCTCCACTAATAGGTTTGCCGGCACGTGTAGTACTATAAACAAAATCAAGAACCACATGAGGGTGGTTTAACAAAAGTCGTAACAACTCACCACCTGTGTAGCCAGAACCTCCAACAACTCCTACAGTTTTCTTACTTATTGTTGACATGTTGATGTATTTTATTTGCGTTAGCACTAATTTTTATAAATCCTTTGGCCTCCTCAGCCGTCCAACCTAGATTCATTTCTCCATAACTTCCAAATGAGCTATCCATCAGATCAAAAGGAGACTCAATCCCGTCTAAAGTGAACCTATGTGGGTGTAGTGTCACATAAACAGAGCCGCTAACGGTTTTTTGGGTGTTTTCTAAAAACACTTCAATATCTCGCATGACGGGGTCCAAATACTGTCCTTCGTGCAACTGCATTCCGTAAAAATTAGCCATCTGATCTTTTTGAAACTGCTGCCACTTGCTCAAAGTGTGTTTTTCCAACAAATGGTGTGCTTTGATGATGACCATCGGTGCAGCTGCTTCAAATCCAACCCGACCTTTGATGCCAATGATGGTGTCACCGACATGAATGTCTCGTCCAATTGCATAGGAGGAAGCCAGTTCTTGTAGTTTTTGTATAGCCTCAACAGGGTCGTATTTTGTTTTGTCAATCCCGACCAATTCACCTTTCTCAAATTGTAGACTAATGGTTTTAGACGCTGTTGACGTTAATTGGCTTGGGTATGCTGTCTCAGGAAGTGGGTCGCGCGATTTGAGGGTTTCACTACCACCTACGCTTGTGCCCCATAGCCCTTTGTTTATAGAGTATTGAGCCTTTTCCCAAGGCCAATCCACACCATGTGATTTTAAATACTCGATCTCACTTTCTCTAGAAAGTTGTTGGTCTCGAATAGGAGTTACGATTTCAATATCTGGACAGATGATCTGAAAAATCATATCGAACCTCACTTGATCATTTCCTGCACCAGTACTGCCATGGGCAATGCACTGTGCATTTATTTTTTGAGCATGTTCAGCGATTGCAACTGCCTGTATGACTCTTTCAGCACTAACAGAAAGCGGGTAAGTGTTGTTTTTGAGGACATTGCCAAACACTAAGTACTTCACAATTTTTTGATAAAATCTAGAGACTGCATCGATAGGCGTGTAGCTTGCTGCACCCAATGCCTCTGCTTTTTTAGCCAGTTGCTCGGTTTCAATTTTGTCAAAGCCACCAGTGTTAACACTAACAGCATGTACTTGATAGCCGTTTTGACTCAAAAATTTTATACAATAAGAAGTGTCTAAGCCTCCACTATATGCCAGGACTAACTTTTTCATCTGTTTATATTTTTTTGTTTTTCAAAGGTCAGATGGAACATCCTGACAATCATACTGCTGTCTGTCTTAACATTCAGTCGTAGATGTTTCATGCTTTTTTGTTTTTCAGAAATAAGGATTGTTTTATTTTTTTTAGCCTTGCTAAAACTGTATTGTTGTAAAAATGTTTTTTTTCGTCAGAGCTTGCATCGGGGTCATATAACATCCCTGTACACAAACACATTTTACGTTCTGTCCGTGTGAGAACGTCGTAATTTTTACATGTCTGGCATCCTTTCCAAAATTCAGGATCGTCCGTAAGTTCTGAGAATGTAACAGGTTTATAACCGAGTTCGTAATTAATTTTCATTACAGGTAGGCCCGTAGTAATGCCAAAAACTTTTGCGTTTGGATATTTCTGTCTAGAGTATTCGAAAATTTTTGTTTTAATACTTTTTGCCAACCCTTTTCCTCTGTACTTTGGATCAACAATCAAACCTGAATGGGCTACATATTTACTATGACCCCACATTTCGATATAACAAAACCCAGCAAATGTATCTCCGTCTAATGCAATGATGGCATTTTTGTTTTCCATTTTTTTGGCAATGTATTCAGGAGTACGACGAGCAATTCCTGTACCGCGCACTTGGGCTGATGAAGCGATGGTTTCCGATATGATTTTCGCATAATGAACATGCGATTTAGTAGCAATGACAATTTCCACTGTCGGTGATTTTTGAATAAACTAAAAAAAATGAGATTTTAGAAGAAGCCGGACGCACCTTAGCTCCAATACGATTACATACCCCCAAAGGGGCGACGTGGACGGCGTGGTGGAAAAAAAAGTACGCTTTGAGTAATCATGGTGCAAATATGATGAAAAAATTAGAAATTCAAAGACAAACTGCCGTTTGTAATGGTTATTTTTGTTATAAATTAAACAAGAATGTACTGTTGAAACGAACGATCACTCAGTTTCATTGTGATGATTTAGAGTTGACTAAGCACAAACTTTTGTCTTGGTCAAAACAATTCTCAACATCTGTTTGGTTAGACTCTAACCAGTATCCATCAGAGCACAGTCGATATGAATGCATACTTGCTGTGGAAGCCCTCTCTCAACTAAGTTATTCCGACAAAGGATCGTTTGAGGCATTAAGGCATTACACAACCCAAAAACAAGATTGGTTGTTTGGTTATTTAGGTTATGATTTAAAAAATGATATTGAGCCTCTTGAATCTGGCCAAAACGACGCTGTAGGACTGCCCGATTTGTGTTTTTTTCAACCAAAGCGACTTTGGATATGCGTAGACAATCATTTTGAAGCTCACTATCCTGTGGGTGAAGACCCAAGTCAAGATTGGGTAGATATTCAATCGATTACATCCATCGATGTCCAAACAGGAACTGAATCAGTTGTATTAAAATCTAGAATCTCTCCAGAACTATATAAAGCTAAAGCCCAATCATTACTTAACCACATTCATAGGGGTGATATTTATGAAGTCAACTATTGTATGGAATGGTATGCGCATCAAGTGGGTCTTCAACCTCACGATATTTATTCTCAGCTCAACACAATTTCTAAAGCACCGTTCTCGGCTTTGATGCAACTGAATGATCATTTTTTAATGTGTGCCTCACCCGAAAGATTTTTAAAAAAACAAGGAGAGGATTTGTGGTCTCAGCCCATCAAGGGAACTGCCAAGCGAGAAGCCGACTATATTCTTGATCAAGCGCAAGCTCAAAGATTGGGTTCAGATCCAAAGGAACAAGCAGAAAACATAATGATTGTTGATTTGGTTCGAAACGACCTTTCGAAAGTTGCTAAAAGAGGTAGTGTTTCTGTTTCAGAGAAGTGTAAAGTTTATGCTTTCAAACAAGTCTATCAGATGATTTCTACGGTCAGAGCTCGTCTAGATTCAAACTTCGATCAAATAGACGCCTTACATGCCTGTTTCCCTATGGGCAGCATGACTGGAGCCCCTAAGGTGCGCGCCATGGAACTCATAGAAAACCACGAACAATCCAAACGCGGTTTGTATAGCGGTGCTTTGGGGTATTTTACTCCGAGTGGGGATTTTGATTTTAATGTTGTTATTCGATCTCTTATTTACAGAGCAGATACAGGTTATTTGTCACTACATGTGGGTAGCGCTTTAACTGCCGAAGCCGATCCAGAAAAGGAGTATGAAGAATGTCTGCTTAAAGCCAAGGCCATCAGACAGGTTTTGGAAACAACCTCGGTCGATTTAAATTTGTAGATTTGCTTATGCAACCCAAATTTTTAAAACATATTCAATCTGAACTTCCCGAGCTGAACAAAGCTTCTATTTTAATAGCGGTCAGTGGAGGGGTTGACAGCATGGTGTTACTCCACTTGATGCAACAAACTTCAAACAAACTTGCTGTAGCTCATTGTAACTTTGGATTGCGCGGCTCTGAAAGTGATGCAGATGCCCAAATGGTACAAGACTATTGCAACAGTCATAAAATCACATGTCATGTGGGTGAGTTTGACACCAAGCTCCCCAAGAAATCAACTCAAATGGCAGCGCGCCAACTTAGGTATGACTGGTTCAAAGAGCTTTGCAAAGCTCATCAGTATGATTTTGTGCTCACCGCTCACCATGCAGATGATGTCTTAGAAACTTTTTTAATCAATTTATCGAGAGGCACTGGTATTGGAGGTTTGAAAGGAATCCCTATGAAAAGTGGCCATTTATTGCGTCCATTATTAGCTTTTCAAAAGAAGGAAATCCTCAGCTACGCATCTCAATACGAGATTCCATGGCGCGAAGATTTATCTAACAATACAGACGATTATTTACGCAATCGAATCCGACATCATGTGGTGCCAGCATTTTGCGATATTTCTCCAGATGCGTTTCAACAATCCCTTGTAAGCATCGAACAAACCTCGTTGGCCGTAGAGGCTCTTGAAATGATGACTCAAAAATTTAAAGAGACTTTATTTACATGGGATTCCAAGCTCTCTTTGTTTACAATTGATGTTAAAGCATTGGAAGAACTTACTCCTTCGATGTTTTGGTTGCATCATTTGTTTTTTCCCTTTGGGTTTGACGCCAAGGAAGTGGCAAAATTGTTAAAATCACACTCTGGCAAGAAATTGATCTCTAACGATTGCACCCTTGAAAAAGGTAGGGGCGTGTTGTTACTCCATACTTCCAAGATGCAATTAACCCTCGATTCCATTAAAGTGCCTGAGCAAGGGATTAGCAACCCTTTAGAAATCCAAATTAAGACCACCACAGAATCTCTACCTGAATCAAAAGACGAAATTATCATTGATGCTGACAAAGTCAAGTTTCCGATGACCTTACGAAAATGGCAATCCGGCGATTTGTTTTATCCGATCGGTATGAACGGTCGAAAAAAAGTGTCCAAGTTTTTTAAAGATCAAAAATGGAACTCCAAAGAAAAAATGGCACAATGGTTGCTATGTAGTGGAGATGATATTATATGGATTGTCGGTCAGCGTGCTGACAGAAGATTTTTTACTAAAAATAATACCCCAAAACTAAAATTAACCCTTTTATGAAACCCATTCTTATTGCATGCCTATCAATGTTAACAGCCTTTGGCTGGTCACAAAACCCTGTTCAATGGACTACACAAGCTCAAAAAACAGGACCCAACACCTATGACTTGACCATTCAGGCAGAAATTGAACCTAAGTGGCATCTGTATGCCTTAGAGATTCCAAAAAACGGTCCTTTACCGACTGAATTTAATTTTCCAAACGTTGAATTGATCGGAGAAATGACTCATTCTGAATTTAAAACAGATTATGATCCAATTTTTGAAATTGAGTTAGATTTCTACGATTTAGAAGCTGTTTTTTATCAAACAGTTAGCGTTGAGGACCCCAATATTAAGACGATTGAAGTTGAAGTAGAGTACCAAGCATGTGATGACAAGCTTTGTATATTTAGACAAGAAACCCTCACAATTGCCCTAACAGGAATTGCAGAAGCGCAGCAAACGGAAGATTTAACAGCTCTAACGCCAGAATCTGCTGAAATACTCTCTATTGATCTTAAAAACACCCATTTATTAACTCAAAATATAAATGGAGATGAAGAGTCCTCAGGTTTATGGCAATTGTTTGTGTTGGGGTTTTTAGGGGGGCTTATCGCCTTGTTGACCCCTTGTGTTTTCCCAATGATCCCTCTGACAGTCTCTTTCTTTACCAAACAAAGTGGCAATCGATCTCGAGGGTTGACCAATGCCATTATGTACGGTTTTTTCATTGTATTGATTTATATGATGCTGAGTCTTCCTTTTCATTTTCTGGATAGTGTAGACCCTGAAATCCTCAACACCATCTCCACAAATATGTGGCTGAATGTATTTTTCTTTTTAATATTCGTCTTTTTTGCTTTTTCGTTTTTTGGTTATTATGAATTGACGCTTCCATCATCCTGGGCCAACAAAATTGATTTCGCTTCAAATAAAACAGGTGGTTTTATTGGAATTTTTTTGATGGCTTTAACACTGGCCATTGTTTCGTTTTCCTGTACGGGGCCTATATTAGGTTCTCTCTTAGCAGGTTCGTTAAGTTCTGACGGTGGGGCTACCCAGCTCAGTATGGGTATGACAGGTTTTGGTTTGGCATTGGCACTGCCTTTTGCGCTGTTTGCCCTTTTTCCAAACTGGTTACAATCTCTTCCCAAATCTGGCGGTTGGATGAATACAACAAAAGTGGTTTTAGGATTTTTTGAATTGGCTTTGGCGCTAAAGTTTTTATCAAATGCAGATTTAGTAGCTCACTGGGGCATTCTAAAAAGAGAAATCTTCATTGGTATATGGATTTTAATTTTTGGCCTTATGGTTTTGTATTTGTTCGGGATATTTCGATTCCCACATGAACCCAAAAAGACCAAATTAGGGATGGGGCGCTTAGGTTTTGGTGTCATTTTGTTTGCGTTTATTGCTTACCTCACGCCAGGTCTGATTCCTAATCCAGGAACCAACTTAAAGCTTTTGAGCGGTTTTCCACCTCCAACATTTTATAGTATTTATCCTCAAGACACCGATTGTCCACTGGGCCTTGAGTGTTACAAAGATTTTGAAGAAGGCCGCACGGTTGCTAGTTTGCAACAAAAACCCATTCTGCTTGACTTTACAGGTTGGGCATGTGTCAATTGTCGAAAAGTAGAGGAAAATGTTTGGAGTGACCCTGAAATTTTTAGATTAATAAATGAAGAGTTTGTCTTGATATCTCTTTACGTTGATGACCGAAAGGAGCTCCCAGAGAATCAAAAATTTACTTTAAAATATCAATCTGGACGTGAAAGACAGATAGAAAATGTGGGACAAAAATGGGCGGCTTTTCAAGCGATTAATTTTCAGTCCGTGGCCCAGCCACACTATATCTTGATGATGCCAGATGGAACTTTACTAGCGCCACCACAGCAATACACAGATATTCCAACATATAAAACTTGGTTGAAGGAGGGTCTTAAAAACATCCCGGATCAGGAGTCAGAACTTAGCGATTTATAATTTCCGGCATAATAGAGCAGGGGTTCACCTTGTTCAAAAGCCCCCGAAAGAACGCGTGCAACATAGATGTGATGATCCCCTCCGTCGTGAATCGCTTCAATTTGACACTCAAGATGCCCTAAAACATCAGCTATCACTGGAGCAGGGTTCTCTTTTGTAAGCGTTAGGTTTTGGTAACGTTCTTCAATACTCAGTGTTGGATTGGCAAAACGGTTAGACAATTCCTTTTGATGTTCTTTTAAAAAATTGATTGCTAAAAGACCACTTTGTTGAACGGGTTGGTTGAAGCGTGCTTTTCGATCCACACAAAATAGTACCATGCTAGGGTCGAGCGATACGGATGTGAAAGAATTGACAGTTAGTCCAAAGTTTTCTCCATTATGAGAGGTGGTTACCACAGCTACTCCTGTAGCAAATTGCCCACAGATTTTACGAAATTCTTGAGTATTCATGCCTGCAAAGAAAACAAACCTAATATTTAGAGAAAAGAGTTCAGCTATTTTTTTTAATTTTATTCAAAACCTATCTTATGTTGACCCAAGTATTTGCGGGTGCTGTTTATGGCATTGAATCACACCCTGTTACTATCGAAGTACATATAGACAAAGGGATTGGCTACCATTTGGTTGGGCTTCCCGATAACGCCATAAAAGAAAGTAATTATAGAATTGCAGCAGCCCTGACCAACTGTGGTTTTAAGCTTCCCGGAAAAAAAATCACTATTAATCTGGCTCCTGCTGATTTACGCAATGAAGGAGCTTCTTATGATTTACCCATTGCCATCGGGATTCTAGTTGCATCTGGGCAGATTCGTACTGAGATTTTAGATCAGTGTAGTATCATGGGAGAACTGGCATTGGATGGCGGTTTGCGTCCGATTAAGGGAGTATTGCCCATTGCCCTACAAGCCAAGTCATCGGGGTTAATGTCTTTGCTCATCCCTAGTGAAAATGCCAATGAAGCAGCTGTTGTTGATGGTTTGGCAGTATATGGTTTTCAAAACCTTAGTGATTTGGTGGCTTTTCTTGAGGGAAAAGATTTTCCAAAGACAAAAATTAATCTTAACAAACAGTTTGAAGAACACCATAAAAATGGACTTGACTTTTCAGATGTTAAAGGTCAAGAATCTATCAAACGTTGTATGGAAATTGCCGCTGCCGGAGGACATAACATCATATTGATAGGTCCTCCTGGTTCAGGAAAATCAATGATTGCCAAAAGGTTGCCTGGTATATTACCTCCTATGGAACTTGACGAAGCTTTAGAAACCACTAAAATCCATTCGGTAGTTGGCGGAGTTAAAGATCAAGGTCTTGTCTGTCAACGTCCTTTTCGGTCACCTCATCACACCATTTCTGATGTTGCTTTGGTAGGAGGGGGTGCCTATCCACAGCCTGGAGAGATTTCTCTTGCGCACAACGGGGTTTTGTTTTTAGACGAATTGCCCGAATTCAAAAGAGGGGTTTTGGAGGTCATGCGGCAACCGTTGGAAGATCGAGAAGTTACGATTTCTAGAGCTAAATTTACCGTCACTTATCCAGCTTCTTTTATGTTGGTGGCGAGTATGAATCCCAGTCCAAGTGGCTATTTCAATGACGAACAGTCGCCAGCACGTATTAGCCCAACAGAAATGCTGCGGTATATGGGTAAAATTTCTGGACCCTTACTCGATCGGATAGACTTGCATATTGAAGTGACCCCCGTTCCATTTGAAAAATTATCTCAAACGAGGGGCGGGGAAAAAAGCTCAGACATAAGAAGCAGAGTGGTAAAAGCTCGCCAACGACAAACAAAACGCTTTAAAAATCATCAAGGATTGTTTCACAACGCTCAAATGCAAAGCAAGGATCTGCGCGAGTTTTGTTGCTTGCCAGACGACGCATTAACGCTGTTGCAGCAGGCCATGGAAAAATTACGTTTGTCTGCTCGTGCCTACGATCGAATTTTAAAAGTAGCCAGAACCATTGCTGATTTAGAAAACCAGGACGGTATTTTGACAACACACATAGCAGAAGCTATTCAATACAGAAGTCTCGATAGGGAAGGGTGGCTGGGATAGTGCGTGTTTTATTTGTGTAAACACCCAAAAGAATGGCTTGTTCTGCGGCCTTTTATTTACTTGTGTGGTTCCCTTTTTTTAGCTTAAAATAATAGAATCTATTTTTCAACATCAGAAGAGTGAGAATTGTTAATTTCTTTAACGGATAACAGTTGACCATATTCAGTGGCTTGACTTATATTAGCGTCCATGCCACAAACCACCCAATATACTGAAGATAACATCCGTTCGCTCGACTGGAAAGAGCACATCCGGATGCGACCGGGTATGTACATTGGAAAGCTCGGGGATGGTTCCTCTGCTGATGATGGTATATACATATTACTCAAAGAAGTACTTGACAACAGTATTGATGAGTTTGTAATGGGGGCAGGCAAAACGATCGAAGTCAATATCCGTGACGGCAAGGTGACTGTTCGGGACTATGGCCGAGGTATCCCATTGGGAAAGGTCATTGATGTGGTTTCTAAAATGAATACAGGTGGTAAATATGACACCCGAGCGTTTAAAAAGTCTGTAGGTCTCAACGGAGTTGGAACCAAGGCTGTCAACGCACTCTCAACTTATTTTAAGGTTGAGTCTGTTCGTGAAGATTATATCAAAACTGCGATTTTTGAACGTGGTGCTTTATCGGAAGATCCTCCAAAGGAGACGAGCACCAAACGCAAAGGTACTAAGGTCTCTTTTGTTCCTGACGATACTATTTTTAAACACTATCGTTATCGTCACGAATATGTAGAGCGATTGCTGAAGAATTATGTATACCTCAATCCTGGGCTTACAATCGTATTTAATGGAGAAAAGTACACTTCTGAAAATGGACTTAAAGATTTATTAGAAGACAACAACAACATAGAAGATTTGTTGTACCCTATCATTCACCTTAGAGGCAATGATATAGAAGTGGCTATTACACATAGCAAAACACAATATAGCGAAGAGTATCACTCTTTTGTCAACGGTCAACACACGACTCAAGGGGGGACCCATCAGGCGGCTTTTCGTGAATCTATTGTCAAAACTATTCGAGATTTCTTCGGTAAAAATTTTGACGCTTCAGATATCAGGAAATCTATCATTTCAGCAATCAGTATCAAGGTAATGGAGCCCGTTTTTGAATCTCAAACGAAAACCAAGTTAGGTTCTAC
>JADHML010000023.1 GCA_016780065.1 Flavobacteriaceae bacterium | reverse complement strand
GGCCTGAATAAATTTGGCAAAATAGTTCGCCCAGGCTGGATAAAACTCCTTTTTCAGTTTGCCACCTTCAAGCATGTTGTTGTTGGTTTTCATAAACGCAGGAGGGCTCCACGGACTTGCATAGACAACCAAGTCTTCAGAAGCCTCTTCTAAGACACGTTTAGTGAATGGAATACGATACTTTCTATCGGGCTCAATAGAAAAGGTCTTCAATTCTTTATCGCCTTCTTCTACATAGGTATAGCTTTCAGAGGAAAAATCACAGCTATGAATAATTGTTCGGGCGAGCGTGTAACCTATGCCCTCCTCTTCTGAAAAATAAGCCTTTAAAAATAAGTTTTGCTGGTCAGGTGTTAATTTATAAAAAGTTTCTGCTGAAGCATCTGTTAAAGCTGCACCTATTCCTACCATAGTTTGGAATTCAACCTTAGGGTTGACATAAATTCCCGCTTGGGATTCCAAAGGTTGCTCGAATTTTGAAAATGTAGGCGAACCAACCATTTTTTGAAGCTTTACTTCTGAACCGCTTTCTGTTGTAAAAACCGTCACGTTTTGAAAATTGTTGTTGTTTTGAGAAAAAACAAACCAACATAAAAACAAAAAAAATACGGGGTTAAATCTTTTTATCATCATTTATAAGTTATCAATTCCAAACAAAGAAATTTCAGAGCCATGCACATAGGTATCACTTCCGTAGTTAGACGTAATGCTGAACTTTAGATACCTAAATGATTGAGTTATGAATTCAAATTCAAAGTCATGGCCATTGGCCCCCTGTTCGAGAGCTTCAGAAGGGATGTTACCACTAGCATCGCGAGGATCTCCAATATCAAAACTTCCTAAAGATTCCCATGTTGCTTTATCATTGCTAACAAAAAGCTCAAAAGATTTTAAATTTTCTTCTTGATAATAATACGGTTCTCCCTGAGGACCACCATACCAAAACGCACGCTGCCAAACAGTGAAGCGACTAAGTTTTACTTCTTTATTTAAGTCAATGACTATGTCGAGTGGCCAGTTAAGAACCCCCCCATTTTGATCTCTCCAAATAATAAAGTAACTGTCATCAACTCCTGAAGCAGCTGTATCAATTACATCATCCCAAAATTTTACAGTTCTTCCCTCCCACGCGTTGCCGTTAACAGAAAGGTTACTAACCAATGTCCAAGTGGACTTATCTATTTTTTCTTCAAATAAGGGAGTGTATTTTCCGAGAGAAGTGCTTTGAGTTGTATTTCCAGAAAGATCTTCTACCCGAGCGGAGAAGTCTGTTTCAACAGATTTAAGACCACGAACAAAGGTGTTTGCGTTTTTGTTGGAAGATGATAATATCCGTGTTTCAATATCACCAGAGCCATCATCAATATCTAAAAACACATATACTGTCTTTTCGTTTGGGTTGGTCCAATTTACACGAACACCTCCTAAATCTTCAGTCAAAGTCAAACTTTCTTGAACAGAGTATATATATGACTCTAGAGGATTAAATTGAACTGTAACTGGTTTGGAAACATTTTTATTTTCGTCAACCGCAGTCAATTCTATTGTGACCTCCTCTGTAGTAACAAAACCTGTAATTTCAATAGAGCTGTTATGGAAGCTCGATGTTCTAAAAACTGAATTTCCTTGAGCGTCTGTATAGTCAGCTTGGACAAAAAGCAAGTCATTGTCTTCGGGAAGTTGGTACGCTATGATTCCACCTCCACTGGTTGGTGTGACTTCCACTATAGAAACACTTCCTGGAGGAGTAGAATCTCCATTGTTGTCAGTGTCACATGAAAAAAAGAAAATCGATAAAATGGATATTGGGATTAGTTTTCTATACATTGTTTTCATATTGATTACCATCCTGGATTTTGAATTAAGTTAGAATTTCGGGCGAGCTCATCTGTGCTGATTGGATGTAAGTAGTCTCGGTTTTTATTAAAAGATCTTTGACCTACATCTTGAACTTGATAATAATCATCCTCATTTGTTTCATCAACCGACCACCCCATAACTGGAGCGTTAAAGTGTTGATCAGCCAAAAGCCATCTTCTTAGATCATAATAACGGTGTCCCTCAAAAGAAAGCTCAATCATTCTCTCAGTCTGAATGATCTCTCGCATTCCAGAAAGTGTAGTGTGTTTGTTAACAGTCTTAGCTTTGGTAGCATCGCTCCAAACAACTTCAACATCAGGGACTCCTGCTCTTTGACGGACTTCATTAAGAGCAGAGTAAACCTCAGGGGTTGGACCATTGGCCTCATTAAGTGCCTCAGCATGATTCAAATAAAGCTCTGCCAACCGAATCATAGGCCAGGGATAGTCAATAAGTTTGTCATAGCCATCTCCTTCTGAATCAGGATGGACTAACTTTTTAAGACCATATCCAGTAGTCAGATAATCGTTACTATTTGCTATTCGACCATGCGTTTCTCCTTTGCGCATACGTAAAAACCAACGCTGTCCCCAGGTACGGTTATAACCTCTGTCAAAGGCTAAATTGGCATAAAATCTCGCTTCGCGACCCATGTTAAGTTTGGCAGTACGTTGGCCATTTTGAATGGTTACTAGATTGAGTGGATCTAAGGTAGATGCTGTTGAAGTTTCAAATCTATTTTCATAGTCGAAGTTTAAATCTTCGTCTATGGGCAATCCATTTCTCGTATAATACAACTCAGCCATTCTCATGGTAGGTGCTATCCACTGCCATGCAGCCTCGACAGAAGATGAGGTAGGACTTTTCATCAACGCACCAGCCTGAATTTGCCACCATGAGTTGGAACCCCCTACTGGCATAGAATTACCCCAAACCAATTCACTGTTCCATGGTTCTGTGATTGCATATCGCAAGTCATACATTGTAGGAATGGTTTGGTTATTGTAGTAAAAATATGAGTCAAATGTGGGAGGTTCTGCGTTAAAATTATACAAACTGATGCCATTAGCTAAACAAGCTTCTATGGCTTGCTCGGTAACTTCCGCTGCAAATTCCCATCTAGATTTATCATAAATTTGATTGAAATAATGAACTCCATCTTGATCGACAAAACCTCCATAGAATTCAGAGTTTCCATTAAACATAGGAGATGCATAAAAAAGAGCCACTCTTGATTTTAATGAAAGAGCAATCACTTTATCAATTCGACCTAGTTCATTTTTATTCGACACCCGTTCGGGGAGTCCTTTGATAGCAGTGTCGATTGTAGAAAAGATATAGTTAAAGACCTCATCAACTGGTTCGCGATTTACTTTTACAGATTCTGTGTCACTCGAAATAGGTAAATTGACATCAACGATCGGAATAGGGCCATAGTGTGTTAAAAGCAAGTAGTGATAGTAGGCTTTTAAAAACATGGCTTCTGATTTCCATTGGATCTTTTCGTCCTGAGTCATATCCACGACTTGATCTATATTTTCAATCAATTCGTTACAAGCGCGTATTCCCTGAAAAAGACCACCCTGACCGCGACCACTCGCTCCGTATCCCGACCAATAGCTCATGATTGGGTCGGATGTGGTTTGAAGACCTTTCATAAGGCGAATCGCATCAGTTTCTTTGGCCTGAGGCGTTGTGAATTCGTCACTAGCCAAAACAAAAGTGCTGTAAATTCCATCATTCTGAGGAATATAGCTGTAGCATGTAACTAGGGCTGTGTAGGCTGCATTTTTGCGTTGAAACAACAAAGACAGCTCTTGTGTTTTATCTGGTACAATGTCTAGATAATCATCACATGAGGAGCTTAGTAAAGAAAGTACTATTAGTATTAAATATTTTTTCATCATGATTTAAAAGCTAATTTGTAATCCAAGATTATATATTTTCTGAGGTGGGTATCTAAGACCTCCGTCGGCCATTTCAGGATCCCATAACTTAAACTTGCTCCAATAGTACAGATTGACTCCAGATAAATACAGTCGTGTATCGAGACCCTTAAATACACCTTTATCGTTTGGAAATCTGTAACCTAATTCCACGTTCTTTAATCGAAGGAAATCTCCATCACGAAGCCACCAAGTCGATTTTTTGTTGTTGTTATCAATTTTATAGGTTGATAGTCTTGGCCAAAATGCATAAGGGTCAGGATTGTTTTCAGACCAATGATTGTCAGCAATGAGCTGTAATGCGTTTCGCTCATTTAAAAATGGATGTATATCCTCTCCGTCATTGTTAAAATTTCGTATCGTAAAAGAGGTACGTGCTTGACCTTGAAAAAAGAAGGAAAAATCGAAGTTTTTATAGTTGCTAGACAAACCAAAGCCATATACTATTTCTGGAACATAAGGCTTCCCTATTGGCACATAGTCGTTGTTGTCAACAACACCATCGTTATTAACATCTTTGTACTTAATATCCCCAGGTAAATAGGCATTATTTCCAGATGAAATTCCATTGAATTGCTCGGGGGAATTTAAAATATCAGCTTCGTCTATAAAAAGTCTTTCGGCGATCAGACCCCAGTCTTGGTTGATCGGATGACCTACTCTACTTAGGTAATCATAGGGATAATTAGGCTCACCATTGACTTTGATTTCATTGGTTGAATATGTAAAGTTTCCTCTAGCAGAAAGAATAAGCCCGGAGGGAAACGCTTGATTATAGTCCAGTGAAAAATCAATTCCCTCTGCATCTACTTCTCCAATGTTACTACTAATTCCTGTAGTAAGACCGTTGGTGTCTGGAACAAATTGCCAAGGTTGGTAGATCTGCTCGCGATGTTCTTTAAAATATTCAAATTGAATCATCAGCTTTTCTGCCAACTCTAGCTCTAGACCAAAGTTTTCTTTGGTTGCTACCTCCCATGTTACTCCAGGATTGGAGTAGCGATTGATATTAAAACCGTTGTAGTAAACGTTATAGTCTTCTCCAAAAGAATATCCGCGCGATCCATCATCAAAGCTGACATCTGACAGATAGAAGAATCTATCTTGATCAGATGATATTCCGTCATTACCGACTAAACCATAGGTGTATTTCAATTTCAATAAGCTAATAAAGGGTAATGATTTCATGAAATAATCCTCATTTGATAAAATCCAACCCAAACCTGCAGACGGGAAAAAACCATAACGCTCATCCTTGGCAAAACGCTCAGAACCGTTATAACCAAAATTTCCCTCTACAAAGTACTTTTCTTTAAAGTTATATGACATACGACCCGACAATCCCATATTTCTTCTGGGAAGTGTTGAAAAAGCATTTTGATTGCTTAAAGTATTCAAAGCTTCACTGAAATAGAACACAAACAAACCTCCAAACTGGTGTTTGTCGTTAAAGAGACGATTGTATTCAGTGACGAGCTCAAAATATGTGTTATTATTACTCTCCGTTCCAACAGAGGGAGTATTCAAGTACTCTGTGCCTTCATTGATTTGATAAATATCATAATCAACCCCTTGTTCTGTTTCAACTTCGGATATGCCATAGAAAAAGGGTGTAAATTCTCTTTGGCTAGAGTTTCTGGAATAGCTTCGAATAGAAGCCATGGCACGAAGCTCAAGACCATCTGTTATAAAGTCTAGATTCTGTCTTAATTGAGCTTGTGACAGTATGGTGCTTGTAAAGTAATCTCTATATCCTTTGACCATATCGGCATAAGGGTTTGGGAAACCTCCCAAACCTTTGTTCCCAAAAAGAGTATGTTTATATAGGTATTGATCATCTAAGTTATTAAAATAGGCAGGGAAGTTAACGGGGTTGGCCTGCATGACGCTTCTAAAAACATCTGCTCCAGATCCTATGGGGCCATTATAACGCTCAAACTGAGATGAAAACTTCACCGCAAGTTCTGTGGTGCTGGTCAAATCAATATTGATGTTGGCCCGTAGGTTGTTTCTTTTAATGTTAATGTTGTTGTTGAAATTGTTGAGAGGATCGACTTTTAAAAGGCCATTTTCGTTGTTGTGGGAAACAGATATATAGTATTGAACTACTTCTCCACCACCATTGACATTTAGGTTAATTTTTCGATTTGCAGCAAAGTCTTTGAATAAATCGTTTTGCCAATCTACATTTGGGAACAAGTTGGGATCCAGCCCATTTCGGGTGCCTTCAATTTTGTATCTACTAAATGTTGGAAGTGCGGTGTAGTCACGCATTCTTTGTGCGCTGTTGTATAACTCCATATAAGAAACACCGTCTAAAAACTCATTGGTCTGTGTGGGGGCCGAAAAAGTATTTTCAACTCTCACAGACACCTTGGCTTTTCCTTTGACACCTTCTTTGGTGGTAATAAGAATAACTCCATTGGCACCACGAGATCCGTAGAGTGCTGTGGCAGTTGCATCTTTCATGATAGAGAAACTTGCAATATTGTCAGTTTCTACTCGTGCCAAATCATCAGTACCTACCTCTAATCCATCAATCAGTATCAGGGGGTTGTTTTTGTAACCAAAAGTGGTCACACCACGAATAAAAAATTCGGCATTGTCTTGTCCAGGCTCACCAGAACGCTGGTAAGAAATAATTCCTGCCATACGACCTGCTAATGAAGCTGTTAGGTTGGTATTAGGTTGTTTTAGTTCAGCAACATTAATGGTATTAATAGAACCAATAACACTGTTTTTTTTCTGTTTTTGAAACGCTACAACCTGAACTTCCTCAAGATCTTCAACATTTTCTTGGAGCATAACATCAATGATAGAGAGGTTATTGATAGGCACATTTTTGGTCTCAAAACCAAGATATGAGAACACCAATTCAGCGCTTGGTTGAGCAGCGATGATAGAGTATTTCCCATCAATATTAGAAACAACTCCGTTGGTCGAAGCCTTTTCAATGACCGTGACGCCTGGCAAAGGATTGCCAGAAGCATCAACAATCGTTCCTCTAACCAAATGTCCTTGTGCGGAAACTCCGTAAGAAATCAACACAAGCAGAAAAGTCAAAAAAAACTTGATTTGTATGTTTTTCATAAGTATGGTAAGTAAAAAATGCAAGGAGGGACTGGTGTCCCTCCTTGCATAATAACATTGAATTACTCAATTATTAGCTTGGTAACAGCCTTGTCAACTTTCACAAGGTACATACCTTTTTGTAAATTTTTGATATCTAAAGCTGAGTTCTCAAGTTTAGCAGTCTTCACTGCACGACCTGTATAGTCATAAATAGACACATCACTTCCAATCATTTCCACAGGGAAATAAAGCGTCTCAGAGGCAGGGTTCGGATAAACCTTCAGCATTTGCTCTGCATAATTTAGTGAGGCTGTTTCTTGTAACTCAGGTCCTTTTAAATCATCGATGTAGTAGGTTCTTGCGGTGGCATCACCTCCTGCAATATACACGAACAAATGATTAAAAGAAACCGTGTCTTCTAGATCAGACACATCAAAGTAAAGTGTTTGCCACTGATCTATCAATACGATATCAGCATCGACTTCTTTAAAGGCAGTGATGTCACCATCCTCTTTGGCATTGGCAAGTTTGAATCTCATGTATGTAGCATGAGGGGATCTCACACGGATAGAGAAAACATCGTCTTTGGATGCATCATAAGGAGCATCAAGCTCATAGTGGATGCGCTCCCAACCACCAAAAGAGGTTCCTTTATCCCATTGTAACACCAAGTTAGCGCCATTATCAGGGTCAGGAACAACCGCTGCACTTGGTGCTGGATCTCCCATGGTATCTTGAACACTGATAAGGTCTGCATTTCCTTGGTTGTCAGCATAACTCACCATGTTGGGAGCAGCAGCCGAAGTGGTTGTAAAGCTAGATGTGATTCCGGAAACCGCAGATCCTCCAACCTCATACTGAGCAACACCTTCTTTAATAGCGAAGTAGTAAGTAGTGTTAGAAGAAAGCATGGCATCGGGTATCAGAGTGATTTTCTTACCATTGCTGTCAATAGCTGCTTTGAAAGGAACTGCATCGCCATTGGCATCACCCAATTTCAACTCTACCAATGATGTTGGGTCTGTGATTTCAGAACCATCAGCGTTCAACATCTTTGTATTGGAGGTTATAGAAATTTCATTTGTTAGATCAACTTCTGTAGCCGCGTTTACTGGCACAAAAGTAGTCTCAACAGGTGGAGCGATGTTGCTCTTGCTAACGTCATCAAAGTAGTAGACATCGCCCGCAACAGAACCTCCAGCAATATCACCATCAAACCAAAGTTGAAGACGATTATAATTTGTGGCAGTGGTGCCAGAAAAGTCAAAAACAAGCTCTACCCATTGGTTTATTTG
>JADHML010000010.1 GCA_016780065.1 Flavobacteriaceae bacterium | reverse complement strand
AGGAGTGGATTGTTCTTCTTTCGTCTGCTAAGAATTTGAGATACGCGCTCGATTTCTTTCGTTCGACCAATGACAGGATCTAATTTTCCTGCGTTTGCCAAAGATGTAAGATCACATCCAAAATTGTCTAGTACGGGTGTTGATGATTTTTTAGAAGACTTACTTTCCGAAGCAGAGGTAAAGGGGTTGTTTTTCTTAGGGTTGTTTTCCTCTTCTTGATCCTCTGGATAAGCTTCTGAAGATGGCATTTCCAAATAATCATCTTCATCATTTTCAGAAGTCAATAACTTGAACTGATCCTTCACGGTTTCGTAATCTACTTGTAGTTTGTGTAAAAGTTTGGTAGTCGGGTCGTTTTCATTTCTCAAAATACACAGTAACAAATGAGCTGTATTGATTGAGGGATTTTGAAATAGCTTAGCTTCTAAAAAAGTAGTTTTAAGTGCTCGTTCAGCCTGTCGCGTGAGGTGGAGATTTTTTTTATGGTTAGGAACTTGTTCGTTGGATGGATTGGCAGGACTTAAAATCTCTACTTTCCTTCGCAAATAATCTAAGTCTATTTCCAAGGTTGAGAGTATGGTAATAGCTTTACCACTTCCATCGCGAAGTATTCCGAGCATTAGGTGCTCAGTTCCAATAAAGTCATGTCCCAGTCTTAAAGCTTCTTCTTTACTGTAGCTTATAACATCTTTGACGCGAGGTGAAAAATTATCATCCATATGAAACATTTTAGAAGTGATTGTTCAAAAACCGAACCATTTATGGCTAATAGACAAAAAAATAACAGAAAATACAAGTTTTAAGTTGTTAAAAATCATGGGGTTTTTTTACGAATTATGTTGATAAGTATGTACAAAAAGATGCTTCTTTGATGTGTGATTTACTTCTTATTTTCTGTACATTAGCAACACTTAAAAACAAATAGAATTCATTAGATGGCTACGGAAGATAAGTTGATCCCTATCAACATAGAGGATGAGATGAAGTCGGCATATATCGACTACTCAATGTCTGTCATTGTGTCACGCGCTTTGCCTGACGTTCGTGATGGAATGAAACCAGTTCATAGGAGAGTTTTGTACGGTATGCATGAACTGGGTGTTCGTTCGAATAGTTCCTACAAAAAATCTGCTCGTATTGTAGGTGAGGTTTTAGGAAAATATCACCCACACGGAGACAGCTCAGTATATGATACGATGGTGCGTATGGCTCAATCATGGAGTCTTCGATACATGATGGTTGATGGTCAGGGTAACTTTGGCTCAGTGGATGGTGACAGCCCTGCCGCGATGCGTTATACAGAGGCGCGTATGCGTAAAATATCCGAGGATATGTTGGCTGATATTGACAAAGACACCGTTGATCACCAGCTAAATTTTGATGATACACTCAAAGAACCCAAAGTACTGCCAACACGAGTGCCTAATTTGCTTATCAATGGTGCTTCTGGTATTGCAGTAGGTATGGCCACTAACATGCCTCCCCACAACTTACGTGAAGTCTCGTCTGGTATCATAGCCCAAATTGACAATCCTGACATCACGATTGAAGAATTGATGCAGCATGTTAAAGCGCCAGATTTTCCAACTGGAGGAACCATTTATGGTTATGAAGGGGTACAAGAAGCTTTTCATACAGGAAGAGGACGTGTGGTGTTGCGAGCAAAAGCCGACATACAAGAAGTAGCTGGTCGTGAATGCATCATCGTAACGGAGATTCCTTACCAAGTCAATAAGGCCGAGATGATTCGAAAAACGGCCGAGTTGGTAAACGATAAAAAAATTGAAGGCATTTCCAACATACGTGACGAATCAGATCGTAAAGGAATGCGAATTGTTTACATCCTTAAAAGAGATGCCGTTCCTAACATTGTATTGAACATGCTGTATAAATATACAGCGCTTCAATCCTCTTTTAGTGTAAATAATATTGCCTTGGTCAACGGAAGACCCGAGCTGTTGAATCTGAAACAACTGATAGGTCATTTTATCGATCACAGACACGACGTGGTTGTGCGACGTACCCAATACGAGCTTAAAAAAGCTGAAGAACGCGCCCACATATTGGAAGGTCTTATCATAGCTTCTGACAACATAGACGAAGTTATTGCACTGATCAAAGCTTCTTCAAATGCTGATGAAGCTAGAAATAAGCTTATAAAGCGTTTTGAGCTTACTGAAATCCAAGCCAAAGCGATTGTTGAGATGCGTTTGCGTCAGCTTACTGGTTTGGAGCAAGACAAATTACGATCAGAGTATGATGATTTGCTAAAAACAATAGTGGATCTGAAGGACATTCTAGACAATAAAGAACGTCGTATGAACATCATCAAAACAGAGACTTCAGAAGTTGCTGAGAAATATGGTGATGAACGACGTTCTGTGATCAATTATGCTGGAGGTTCGTTCCGAATAGAAGATATGATTCCTGATGAAAAGGTTGTGATTACCATTTCTCACGCTGGATATATCAAACGAACCCCCTTGGCTGAGTACAAAACTCAAAACCGAGGGGGTGTAGGACAGAAAGCCTCGACTACACGAAACGAGGACTTCTTAGAACATCTGTTTGTGGGTACCAACCATCAATATATGTTGTTTTTCACTCAAAAAGGAAGGTGCTTCTGGTTGCGTGTTTTTGAAATTCCTGAAGGTTCAAGAGCATCAAAAGGACGTGCCATTCAAAACCTGATTAACATTGAGCAGGATGACATGGTTAAAGCATTTATATGTACTCAAGATCTTAAAGACGAAGAATACATCAACAACCATTTTGTTATCATGGCGACCAAGAAAGGGCAAGTTAAAAAAACCTCCTTGGAACAATACTCTCGCCCAAGATCAAACGGAATCAATGCCATTACGATTCGTGAAGATGACGAACTTCTAGAAGCCAAGTTAACCACAGGTAAATCTCAAGTGATGTTAGCGGTTAAATCTGGTAAAGCCATCCGTTTTGAAGAAAGTAAAACACGACCCATGGGTAGAAATGCTTCTGGAGTCCGTGGCATAACTCTTGCAAATGATAAAGACGAAGTTATCGGAATGGTGGCTGTCAATGATATGGATTCTGACATCTTAGTGGTTTCTGAAAACGGTTATGGAAAACGTTCTCAGTTAGATGATTATCGTATCACCAACAGAGGTGGTAAAGGTGTCAAAACCATCTCCGTCACTGAAAAAACCGGCAACTTGGTTTCAATCAAAAATGTGTCTGACACAGATGACCTAATGATCATTAACCGATCTGGTATAGCCATTCGACTGGAAGTAGAATCTCTCCGCGTTATGGGTAGAGCTACTCAAGGAGTAAGACTTATTAACTTGAGAGAAGGGGATACCATTGCTGCAGTAGCCAAGGTGATGCATGAAGATGACGAATTGGAAGATATTGATGAGATTGAAGTCAATTTAAATGAATCAGATGACTAAATTTGCGATCTTAAAACAAATCATCATGAAAAAGACTTTTACATTTATTCTTTGTTTTAGTGTTCTCACTGCGTTTGCTCAAAAGAAAGAGCTTCGTTCTATAGATAAATTGGTTTCTTCGGCAGCCTACGAAGATGCTAAACAACAATTAGACGCCATAGAGACTTTGGTTGCAGGTGCTGAGCCTAAATACCAAACACAGTATCACTTCCTTCTTGCTAAAACACAAGCAGCCCTTAAAGCATACCCAGAGGCTGTATCTGCTTACGTGAAGACCCAAGAAATTGAGTCTGTGGAGGGATTGTCTAAATATTCTGCTCAAATCGATGGACTTCTAATCAACCTAAGCGTTGATATTGTTAACCAAGCGGTTGAAGATAATAAAAGCGGAAACTTTGAAAAAGCCTCCAATTTACTGGAGTTGGCTTATAGTATAGACAAAGAAGCTAATGTGGACTATCTCTATTTTGCTGCTTCGAGTGCTGTTAATGGAAGTGATTTTGATCGAGCTTTAGACTTGTATATCGAGTTAAAATCTTTGGGTTACACGGGTGTTATCACACAGTACTTCGCTACGGATAATGACAGTGGAGAAGAAGTTGAATTAACTAAAGAGAATTTTGAGCTTTTCAAAAAATTAAAAAAATATTCAAACTTTAGAACTCAAGACACAGAATCTAGATTGCCTGAGATCATTAAAAACATTGCGCTAATTTATGTGCAACAAGGCAAAACCGATATGGCTTTTGATGCCATTAAAGAAGCTAGGGAAGTCAACCCAACCGATGTTGGCTTGATACTTACTGAAGCAGATTTGTATATAAAACTCGGAGACAGAACTCGTTTTGCTGAACTAATGAAAGAGGCAATTGCCCAAGACCCAAACAATTCTTTGTTGTATTTTAATTTAGGTGTTATCAATGCTGATCAAGGCAATCGTGATGAAGCTCGTTCATATTACGAACGTACCATTGAATTGGACCCTAACTACGAAGCCACTTATTTAAATTTGGCAGCACTCATCCTTGATGGTGAATCTGCAATTGTTGATCAAATGAATGCATTGGGAACCTCTAGAGCAGATAATATTAAATACGATAAGCTTAAAGATGAACGTGAGGCCTTGTTTTTGGAAGCCGTACCAGTCTTGGAGAAATTAATCGCCATCAATCCTACACATACAGAAGCATTAAGTACCTTAAAAAATATTTATGGTACCATTGGGGATACAGCTAATTTTATGAAAATGAAGGAAAAGCTGGAAAGCTTAGAATAACCCAAAACAACTAAAAAGAACCCGCCTTGAGCGGGTTTTTTTATACCAATTTTTTTATCATCCTTAATTTGTGGGTATGTGTATTTTGTTCGGCATTATAGATGCCTGTCTGATCTAATCTGTCTATGCGTACCTGTCCAAAAGCATGAATGATGTGATAGTTTTCCATTAGGATGCCTACATGGGTAATACGCCCCTCCTGATTGTCAAAAAACACCAAATCTCCAGGTTCGCTTTCTTCAATAAAACCCAAAGCTTCCCCTTTCTCTGCTTGTTGATGAGCATCTCTAGGAAGAAACACACCATACAATCTGTATACAGACTGAACAAACCCTGAACAATCAATTCCAAATGGAGATTTTCCGCCCCACTGATATGGGGTGTTTAGAAACAACAACGCATGTTTGATGATGTCACTTTTGTTTTTAGAGCCCTCTATGGTTTTTCCTTCATAGCGCTGTTGTAGTGTTGGAGCCGAGCTGACCAAACTCCCTAATGGAACTGGAAATAAGATTTTGTTGCCCTCAAATATAAAATCAACCAAATCAGCAGAAAACACTTTCTGAGAATTTTTTAAACGCTCATAACAATCTTTTTCGATAAGCTGGTACTGCTTATTATTCAGCCATCCCTCATACCCATCAAGCCCAACGCGTATTAAGGACCATTGTTTATTTCTCTTTAGGATTTTAAAAAACTCTCCATATAACAGTTGTGAAGTTTGTTCGCTCGAGTCGTTAGGCTCTGCTCTAAGGGGTACGATACTCAAGTGGCACAATCCGTACTGCATGGATTCAAAAATACAAACTAATTGTAAAGGTTTTGGCACATCAACCATAGAAAACGTATTTTTGGTCGTTGAGCAAACCCATGCAGTTATTTTATAAATATCAATCCCTTCTGTATAAAATCATTCTTTTTTTGGCAATGATTTTATGTGTTGTTTATTTTTTTCCTCGTGGAGGAGGGTTTAAATATGCTTTTCAAAAAGGAAAACCATGGCAGTATGAAACACTCTTGGCACCTTTTGACTTTCCAGTCGCTAAATCTCAACAAGAAATCGAAGTGGAAAAAAAGACCGTTCAAGAGGAAAGCCCTTTGATATTTCGATTCGACAGCTCTGCACAATCACTTTCTCAACAATCAACATCCTCATGGATTGGACAACAACTGTCCTCAAAAGACAGTATATCGACCCTCCAATTATGGGATAGCTATTTGAAAAATCTTTATCTCCCTGCCATGGTAGATATTGATTTTGCGGCTCGTAAATCAAAGCCCGTTTTGTTGATTCAAAACAATCAGGCGGAAAGTTTTCTCTTTGCTGATTTAAACACAAATGATTCTTTGCCTTTGAGTGGTTCTTCGATGATACTAGATTCTCTTTTGTCAAGAAGTGCCAATCAACTTGTATTAACAGATATGTTAAAGCCAAATGTGGTGTATGATTCTGTGCTTACAAGACAAAAATTAGAAGAATCTTTTTCTATGATTCTACCTACTCGAGGTATGGTGGCAAGCGGCGAACGTATCATTGCGCAAGGCGAGGTGGTTAATGACAGAAGTTTCCGTGTTTTAACCTCTCTCCAACAGGAATATCAAACAGAGCTATGGTCTGACTCCAATGTAAATTGGATTATTACTGGATATGTGTTTCTCAGCGCCATCGTACTTTTATTGCTTTATTTGTTTTTGTGGCGCTTCAGACCCATGCTTTACGAAAACAACACGAAAGTAACTTTTGTGTTTGTGAATATCCTATTGATCATATTCATGATCAAGTTAGCCCTATCGTTTGACTTAGAGTATATATACGCAGTTCCCTTATGTATTATACCCTTATTGTTAAAAACCTTTTTTGATGCTCGTTTGGCTTTATTCGCCTATGTGATGGGTTTGTTACTTGTCGGTTTTATGGTGCCGAATAGTTTTTCTTTTGTCTTTATGCAGTTAGTTGCAGGTGTGTTGGCAACGTTGACTGTATCAAATATCTACAAACGGGCCAATCTTTTTATTTCTGCAGGGTTTATTGTTTTGATATATCAAGTCTCTAATTTATCATTTCACTTGGTCACTGAAGGTAGTTTTTCTTCATTGAATTCCACGAGAATTGGATTGATATTTATTAATGGTCTAGGCATATTATTTGTGCATCCATTGGTTTATATTTTTGAAAAAGTCTTTGGGTTGGTTTCAGATTTATCTCTACTTGAGTTATCTGACACGAACACCAAACTCCTTCGTGATCTTTCCGATCACGCACCTGGTACTTTCCATCACTCTCTTCAGGTTGCAAACCTTGCCGAAGCAGCTGCTAACGAAATTGGAGCAAATGCGTTGTTGGTTCGTGTCGGAGCCTTGTATCATGATATAGGAAAAATGAAAAACCCTATATATTTTAGTGAAAATCAAGCTGCGAATTATAACCCCCATCATGAACTCGCTAGCGAAGAAAGTGCCTCAATCATTTTAAACCATATTATTGATGGTATTGAAATTGCTAAAAAAAATAAACTCCCTGACAGAGTCATTGATTTTATTCGAACCCATCATGGTACATCTTTGGTTCGATATTTTTATCACCAAGCCAAGCAAATCGATGATGAAGTTGACGAACAGATGTTTTCCTACAAAGGTCCCAAGCCTTTTTCTAAAGAGACTGCCATTTTAATGATGTCTGATAGTGTAGAAGCTGCCTCTAAAAGCTTACAAGAACCTACGTCAATACTTATCAATGAATTTGTCGAGAAGATCATTCAAGGTCAAATAGATGACCGTCAATTTGTTGAAGCGAATATCAATTTAAGAGAAATCGAGCAAGTCAAAAAAGTACTTGTCGAAAAGCTTATCAATGTGTATCATGTTCGAGAAGTTTATCCTACATAAAATTTGTATTTTTAGAGAAATTCGAAATGATGAAAGCCAAACTCCCCTTCTTTATTCTCTTTCTTTTTATCTGGTTTGGTTGTGATGAAGACTCAAATAACCAAGAATGGGTAGATGTAAGTTATGTGACACCAATGTATAAATCAACCTCTGATTTGGCTGATGAAATTTTTATCGATGAACCTAAGGTTCAAACAGGATTGGGTAAGATTGTAACTTATGGAGATATGATCTTCATTAATCAACCTATGGAAGGTATACACATCGTTGACAACAGCAATCCTGCAAATCCCATGAACCATTCGTTTATCAGCATCCCTGGGAATGTGGATATGGCCATCGTTGACAACCATCTATACGCAGATATGTTTTCGGCTCTTGTGGTTTTTGATCTATCGAATTTAGAGTCCCCTAAGTTTTTGGAAGATTTTACAGTTGAAGATGTTTTTTATTATGATAGTTATTGGAACTTTCCAAATGAAATTTGGGAAGAAGGCCATGTTCGATTCGCTGAGTATGTAGATGCTTCTATGGGTATTGTTGTTGGATGGGAAACAGAAGTACGTAGAGAACGTGTAGACAACACATACGGTCCTGAACTGGCTTTTGACGATGTTGGTGTAGCAGTTCCTGGTAGTGATGTTGACTTTGGATCCAACACAAGTACCGCAGGTTCGATGGCTCGTTTTTTACCAATTGATGGTTATTTGTATACCATCAATTTCAGCGACCTGGTGTTGTTTCAGTTGGCTCAAAACTATAAACCAAACCCGTGGATACGTATCGATACACAAACCCAAGCAGAAACGCTCTTCCATCTCAATGACCTTCTTTTTGTCGGTTCTGTAAATGGGATGCTGATGTATGATGTGGCAGATGCTTCCGATCCACTTTTTATCAATAAAATTGAACACATGAGAAGCTGTGATCCGGTTGTCGCGGACTTAGAATATGCGTATGTTACACTACGTGGAGGCACCAATTGTTTTACGGATTTAAACGAACTTCAAATCATTGACATTCAAACACCTGAGGATTTACAAGTGGTTTCACACAAATCGCTTTTCAACCCACATGGTTTGGGAATCTATGAAGACCATTTAATTATTTGTGATGGAAGTGCAGGAATCAAAGTTTTGGATGTAACAGACAGATCCCAACCCGAAATCATGACCAGTTATCCAATTGGTTTTGCTTATGATGTGATTATTGATTATCCGAATGCCATGGTCGTGGGTGAGGAGATGTTGTTCCAGTATGACCTTTCGGATTTGCCTGAACTGACATTGTTGAGTCAAACGCCCATTCACTCTTCAGAATAGGACTAGTTTTATAAGGCCATGTAAATGATTTTACATATTAATGTATTAGCTTTTCAATACTTTAGCTTTATAAATCTAACCAGCAAGCATGGTTGAGTTTACATGATTTAATAGTAATTGATCTTTTAAGACCGTGCTACTTAAAGCAAAGCAACTTTTCATTTTGAGCTTGTTTTATTTCAACTTTTTGTTGATTTATTCGTGATCGCGCTAGGATTTGAACCTAGGACCGTTCCGATAGAATCGGAATGCGCTATCCATCAATAAGGTTTTTAATAAACACTTTTGATTTCATGGCTTTTAATTGCAGCTCCCTTCTGTAAGCCAATAATTTTGTAGTAAATGTCTGTGTGTATTTCACTTCCCAAGGAATACCATGTTTTGTTGCTTTGCTTCTCCCTGCGTTGTGCCTTCTGAGTCTGTCCTTCAAGTTGGATGTGTGCCCAATGTAATATTGGTCTATAGATGAGGAATAAAGTATGTAAACCACATACATGGATTTGGGGCTTTTGTGATCGCGCTAGGATTCGAACCTAGGACCGTCTGCTTAGAAGGCAGATGCTCTATCCAGCTGAGCTACGCGACCTAATAAAAAACCCTTGTAAATCAAATGACTTACAAGGGCGGGTGCGGAGAGACAGGGATTCGAACCCTGGCAACACTTTCGCGTTGACAGATTAGCAATCTGCTCCATTACCACTCTGGCACCTCTCCTTTGTAAGAACGTTTTCTTGTGCGTGCGCAAAAATACATTTTCGAATCCGAAACGACAACATAAATATGCAACAAGAAATTAGTTTTCTCTTTGCTCAAAATCATCCTTTTGACGCTCTTTGTATTTTATAATCGCCAACACTACCAATGCAATACCAATTATGATCCAAATCATTAGCTCAATTTTACAGCGGTTCCATAGGCTAGCATTTCTGATGCACCCTGTGCTACTACAGAAGTTGTGAATCGAATATTTATCACTGCGTCAGCACCCATTTGGGTCGCATCGGCAACCATGCGCTGCAACGCTTGCTCTCTTGCATCTGCCTGCAGTTTGGTGTATTCTTCTATTTCACCTCCTACAATGTTTTTGAGACTAGCGAAAATATCTCTTCCAATATTGCGGCTGCGAACTGTACTGCCTCTTGCAACACCTAAAGTTTCTGAAATGGTTTTGTTAGCTACAAATTCTGTGTTTGTAAGGATCATAATTTATATGTTTTTTGTAAGTGCTTGAACGATTTTATTGTGGGCATAAAACTCTTTAAAAATAACTTTTAAGGCCGTGTAAAATGGAACCGCAATGATCATTCCAATCGGACCGCCCAAAAGACCTCCAACGATAATAACAATAAAAATCTCTAATGGATGTGATTGTACACTGTTTGAAAATATCAATGGTTGGCTGAAAAAATTATCTATTATTTGACCAAGAAAAAAACCAATAAACACATAAATGGTTTTAGGTAAAATTTCTTGAGCAAAATCGGCTCCCAAGTTACTAGTCATGGTTAGAAATATCATTAGTAGACCTCCTATAAATGGACCTAGATAGGGTATTAGATTTAACAAAGCACAAATAAAGGCAATTGTAACAGCGTTTGGAATTCCGAAAATTATTAGTATCAATGTGTAAAACACAAACAAAATACTTATTTGCAACAGCAATCCAATAAAATACCTAGAAAGTAAACCTTTGATGCGTTCCATAGATTTTACAACACGTTGTGTCTGTTTATCCTTGACAAAAACCAATATCATCTGCTCTAATAGTTTGCTGTCTTTAAGAAAGAAAAATGTAATAAATAAAACAGAAAAAAGCCCAATTGTCCAGCTCCCAAGCGTCCGAATAACACCATTAAATGTTTCTGGGAGCACACTAAAATCAAACGCCTCTATCGCTTTGTTGATCCATTCAATCATGCTGACATCGTACTGACTTAAGTACAATTCTAATTCTCTTATGAGTGAGCTCGCTGTAGATTCAAGTGCTTGAACATTGAGTAGGGATAGATTTTTGGCTTGTTCTATAAGTACCGGAATCAAGAGTGAAACCACTCCTAAAAAAACCAACAAAAGAATGACTATGGTGGTGATGGTTGCCAGTAAGTTTCCAAATTTGATGCGATTTAAAAAAATAGTAATGGGCCTGCCGATCAAAGAAACAATGGCAGCTACGATTATGTATATTAAAACAGACTCAATAGCCACAAGTGTTTTATATGCAGCCACCATCAAAACAATGATTAGAAAGGCTTGAACGATTCCTCTTGTTATGGTTTGTGAATTCATCTTTTAAAGATAGTTTTTTTAAGAATGCAAAATTGACACAGTTTGACAAGCTGTTAGTGCGGCGGTTTCAGTTCGTAAGCGCTTGTGTCCAAGACTTACTGCAATAAAAGAATTTGAAAGTGCAAAAGCAATTTCTTCATCTGTAAAATCTCCTTCAGGCCCAATAAAAATATGAATCTTCTTATGAGTATTCTCAATGGATTTTAAAAGATCTTTTTGCGAATCATGACAATGTGCTATTGCACACATACCTTGAGCTTTTTGAACTGCATCATCAAAAGTGGTTAATGGGTTGATCTGCGGTAAGTATGCTCCCATTGATTGCTTCATAGCTGAAACCGCAATTTTATGAAGTCGCTCATATTTGATTGTTTTTCTTTCACTCCGATGACACAATATAGGTGTGATTTGATGTATCCCAATTTCGGTAGCTTTTTCAACAAACCATTCCAATCTATCCATGTTTTTGGTGGGTGCAATGGCAATATGGAGTTTGTAGGGATCTGCAGTTACAGGAATTACTTTTGTAATACGAACCCCGCATGATTTAGAATTGAGGATCTCTAACAAACCATGATATTGATTTCCCTTTCCATCTGTCAAAACAAGTACATCTTGAGGTTGTTTACGAAGCACTTTTGTAATATGCCTGCTCTCTTCTTTTGAAAAAGAAGCAAAGTCACAGTCTGGCTGAAGCTCAGGAAGAAAAAACTGTTGCATTAGAAAGACATTCTAGATTGAGCATGGCTGTGAAGCTGACCAAAGTTTCCTTTTTCAAATTTAAACGCTCCTGCCAATGCAATCATGGCTGCATTATCGGTTGTCAAGGATAAGGGTGGTAGATACACATTCCATTCTTTGTTAGCCATAAGGGCGTTTCGAAGCTCTGAATTGGCTGAAACCCCACCTCCTAAAGCAATTTCGGTTATGCCCGTTTGTTTGACAGCTGATGTGAGTTTTTCTATGACGATCGAAACAATCGTGGTTTGAACAGAGGCACATAGATCATTGAGGTTGTTTGCGATATATTGACTGTCTTCTTTTTGTTTGGCTCTTAAGTGATAAAGAATGCTTGTTTTTAGTCCACTAAAGCTAAAGTCTAAATCAGAAACTTTTGGTTTGGCAAAATCAATTCGAGCAACCCCCTTTTTGGCCAATCGATCTATGCTTGGACCGCTAGGGTAGGGAAGCCCTAGCATTTTCCCGGCTTTGTCAAATGCTTCGCCAACGGCATCGTCAAGGGTCTCACCGATAACTTTCATATGATCAATGTCTTCTACGAGCACCAACTGAGTGTGTCCACCAGAAACGGTGAGTCCTAAAAAAGGAAATTTTGGTTGGGGTAAATCCTTTTCAAAATGAACCAACAAGTGTGCCTGCATGTGATTGACCTCTATTAAAGGAATATTTAATGAGATTGCTAAAGACTTTGCAAAAGAGTTTCCTACCAACAAAGAACCCACCAAACCGGGCCCAAGAGTGTAAGCCACTGCATGTAAGTCTTTTTTATCGATATTTGCCTGAGCCAATGCCTGATCGACTACAGGAACAATATTTTGAAGGTGTGCTCTTGCTGCTAGCTCAGGTACCACACCTCCATATTGTTCATGAATTTGTTGGTTTGCAATGACATTTGAAAGAATAGACCCATCTTTTAGAACGGCAGCTGCCGTGTCATCACATGAAGATTCTATTCCTAAAATTATGGGCATGGTTATTGTTTCGTAGGACAAAGTTAATATTTTGAATTGAGCCAAAACCAAAAGCGATCGTTGAAAAAGTACCTAGCCTTTTTTCTGGGTGTAATTTTATTGGTTGTTCTTCTTTTCCTCACTCCCGCGGTTCAATCTTTCATTGGTCAAACACTCACCCAAAAATTCTTTAAAGAGCGTGGTGCAGACTTGTCTGTTGATCACGTATATATCAACCCTATTGGTAAGGCAACTTTTCAGAACCTGTTGGTTCGTGATCATCAACAAGACACACTTATTTTTATCGAAGAAGCACGTTTTAACGCTTTGCGATTAAGAAGTTTTGTAGAGGGCTCACCAGACTTAGGATCCTTGTTTTTAGATGGACTACTGTTGAATATTCAAAAACATCGTGGGGACTCATTGTCCAACATGGCCATTTTTGGTGCTAAATTCAAGAACGAAAACCCCAAAAAATCTCTAATTAGAGCAAGATCTATTCGTGTTGATGATGCTTTTGTTGGAGTTGCAAATCACAACAACGAACTTCGTTCCCCACTTTTTTTCGACAATCTCGATATGTCGCTAAAAGATTTTACATTGTCTGGAAACGATGTGAAATTAAAGATTGATAAGATTTCTTTTAATGAACTTACTCACCAGTTTCAGGTTTCTAAGCTACAATCAAACTTTACTTATGGACCCACAGAAATGGGGCTATCAGATTTAGAAATTACAACCCCACATAGTAAGATCGCAGCAGATTTAAGACTTCAATACCCCATAAAAGGGATGCGCGACTTTAAAGAATTGGTAGAAATCAAGTTAGATTTCAGTTCCTCATCTCTTGGATCCAACGATTTAAAAGCTTTTACAACTAATATCGGAGATGCAAATTTTTTACTAGAAAGGGCATCACTCAACGGAACTTTGGAGGATTTTCGTGTTCAAGACATCCAACTGGGATTCGATGAAACTTATTTTATGGGTGATTTGATGTTTAAAAAATTTTCGAATATCGATCTAGATCTAGGACTGAACATCAATAGCTTAACAACCAACTTTTCTCAATTGAATAAAATTTTCTCGAACATAAAAAGTGATGTTTTTGGAAATTTAGAACGAATGGGAGGCCAAACTGTTTTTGGAACTCTAAAGTACACTCCATCTTTAAGCCTTATAGATGTAAATATTAAGGGTTTTTCTAGTGAAATAGATTTAGATTTAGAAGTAGAACCTAAAGATGAAGATTGGTATTATTTAGGCTCCGTTTCTGTTAATGACTTGGATTTGGGGAGGTTACTCAATCAGGAAAACCTTAGCACAACAAGTTTTTCAATCGATGTTGTTGGTCAAGGACTCAAGTTTGATCAGTTAAACACCAGCGTTGAGGGTGTTTTTGATTCTTTTGGTTTTAATGGATACAATTATCAAAACATTGATGTAAATGGGGTTTTTAAAGGAGGAGAATTTAAAGGGGATTTGTCGATAGATGATCCAAATCTAAAAATGGATTTTAAAGGTTCTTTTGATACGTTCAACAACACAAATAACATCTCATGTCTTGCTCAGGTAGAGCGTGTTGATTTCAATAATATAGGTTTACAATTTTTAGGGTCAGGAAGTGTTTTTTCTGGAGATATTGAGTTGGTTAGTCAAGGAAATAATGCAGACGATTTTATTGGTGACTTATATATTGACTCAGGAAAATTGACTAACAAGAAAGGGAGTTTTTCTTTTTCTCAGTTCACTGCCCAGTCTAGAATCAACAATGGCGTTAGGTTTGTTAATATAAGATCACAAGATGTGCTCAATGGTTTGTTGTACGGAAAATTTACCTTTTCCCAAATACCTGCTATGACCAAAAATGCTCTTGGTAGTTATTTTTCAAATTTCAAAAAAATTGAACTGGACAGTGGACATTATCTAAAATTTAATTTCAATGTTCGAGGTAAAATTGCAAGTGCCCTCATCCCTGGTCTTGAGCTTAATGACAACACATTTGTCAAAGGTTTTATCGAGAATGATAATAATTCTATGCAATTGAATATCAATGCGCCCAGTTTAAAATTAGATCAAACAGAGATCAATATGTTGGCGCTAAATATTGATAATAAAAATCCCTTGATTCAAGGACATCTAGAATTTGATGAGCTTAAATCCGAATGGTTAGAAGCTTCAGCATTTGACCTGATAAACAGTGCGGTCAATGACACTTTGTTTTTTAAAGCTCAATATAACAACCCTGACACTCAGCAGGCAAAAAGCAACATAAATTTCTATTTCACATTTGATAATAATCAACATCCGGTTGTTGGGATTCAGTCTTCTGTCGTTGAATATAGAGACAAATTATGGGACATTAATTCAAAGTCAAGTAGCCGATTGTTTTTTGATGAACAAGGCTACAATTTAGAATCTACCATCTTATCTAATGCCTCATCAGAGCTGGTTGTGGGCATCGAAAAGAAAGATAATCAGTTCATCAATGCAGATTTCAAAAAAGTGAAACTTTCGGATCTAATACCCCAAAGCCCTAAGTTTCAAATTGATGGCTTGGCCGATGGGAGTTTTATTTTGAGAAATGACAAGAACTCTCTTGACAGTGATTCTAAAATTTCAATTGATGACTTCACCTTAAATGGCGCTGATCTTGGCACCGCCACACTTGAATTACAATCAAATTCTAGTGAGAGATATACAATGTCTTTCATTACACAATCTGGCGGTCATTACACCAGTGAAATAAAAGGCGATTTATTATATCCTTCACTTGAAGAAGCAACATTAGATATGATGGCAGATTTTAAAAGTTTTCCAGCAAAATCTCTACAAAACTTAATGGGAAAATCTTTTGATCATGTTGAAGGTCAACTCGATGGAAAGTTACATATTGGAGGGTATCTTAACCAACCCCTCGTTTATGGTGATTTGTTTTTGAATAAATTTTCATTTGATGTGCCTTACCTAGGGGTTTCTTATGATTTCCCTCAAGACATTCAACTTGTTGTCACTCCAGATGTTTTTGAATTTATGTCCGCTCCGGTTACAGATAATGTTTATAAATCTCAGGGATTGGTCAAAGGAAAACTCATTCACGACAATTTTAAAAACTTTACTCCTGATTTTACAATTTCCTCAGATCGAATGTTGATACTGGATACCGATTTCAACCCGCAGTCCAATTATTTTGGAACTGCATTTATGAATGGATCAGTACGCATTTATGGGGATGCTCAAAACATTAATTTTAACATTATGGCTCAAACAGCTAAAGGCACCAATGTTTCGATTCCTATTTTAGAAGCGACAGCATTAGAAGATGCCACGTACATACGATTTGTAAATAAGTCTGGAGATGATGAAATAAATATTCTTCCAGCAAAAGAAGTCAAAGGAGTGTCTCTCAATTTTGACTTAGACGTAACCCCCGATGCTCAATTGGAAATCGTAGTAGATACCCAAACAGGGAGTACCCTCAGCGGGACTGGAGTGGGTAATATTTTGATGGAAATAAATTCTGATGGTATTTTTAACATTTGGGGTGACTACATAGCCTTGGATGGAACCTATGATTTTAAAAATCTTGGGATCATCGAAAAAAAGTTTTCGGTCCAGCCTGGCGGTACCATTCTGTGGAATGGAGATCCATATGCTGCACAGATCAACATGCAAGCAGTTTACGAAGTGCCAGGAGGTGCCAATCCTACGGTTTTGGTTGAAACCACAGGAATAAACCGAAAAATACCAACAGAAGTAACCGTAAATCTCAATGGGAGCCTACTCAATTTTGAAACACCCACCTTTAGCATTGATTTTCCAAATGCTTCTGCTAGCTTGAGGAATGAGTTAGAATATCGACTTATTGACGACGAGCGTCGTCAACTACAGGCAATTTCTCTATTGTCTCAAGGGATATTTATCAGTCAATTTTCATTATCTGCTCTATCTACCCAAACCTTAACAAACAATCTTTTTCAAAAAGCCTCTGGTGTTTTTGAATCAATTTTTTCGGGTGATGAAGATAAAATGAACATAGGTTTGGATTATTTGCAGGGTGACCGCAATGCAGCTGCTACTGTTCAGACACGCGACCGACTTGGCTTAACCCTCGAAACACAAATATCAGAGCGAATGTTGATTAACGGAAAAGTCGGTGTTCCTGTAGGTGGAGTGGAGGAAACCATTATTGTGGGAGATGTCACCATAGAGTTCTTACTCAATAATGACGGTAGTTTACGTGCTCGTATATTTAATAGGGAGAACGAGTTTCAGTATTTTGGAGATGATTTGGGCTACACACAAGGTATTGGTCTTTCATACAAAGTTGAATTCAACGACTTCAAGAGCCTCATTAAGAAAATCATAAAAAAGAATGCCGTTTTATAGCATATTTTCATTTTTAACCTATGATATCTGAATCCTAAGAACTTTTTTTTTAAAAATAGACTCAGGTTGCATCAATCAGAAATAAGTTTGTAATTTCGCATCGCTTTATGGATAAAACCATTCAAAACATCGCAGTATTAACATCAGGGGGTGATGCTCCCGGAATGAATGCCGCTCTCAGATCTGTCGTTCGTACCTGTGCTCACTACAAAATAAATTGTTTTGGAGTATACCGTGGTTATCAAGGTCTTATTGAAGGGGACATCAAACCTTTATCTGCCCGAAGTGTAAACAACATCATCAATAAAGGAGGTACCAAATTAAAATCTGCACGCTCTCAAGAATTTCGCACAAAAGAAGGAAGAGTAAAAGCGTATGAGAATTTAAAAAAACATTCAATTGACGCTCTAGTTGTCATTGGTGGTGATGGTAGTTTTACTGGAGGTATGATTTTTGAGAAGGAGTTTGGAGTTCCCGTTGTTGGAATCCCTGGCACAATCGATAACGATATTTTTGGAACATCACACACTATTGGTTATGACACAGCACTCAACACAGTAGTTGATGCGATCGACAAGATCCGCGATACTGCCATTTCTCATAACCGTCTGTTTTTTGTAGAGGTTATGGGTAGAGATGCTGGACATATTGCCTTAAATGTTGGAATTGGCGCTGGTGCTGAGGAAATCCTAATACCTGAAGAAAATTTAGGTTTGGATCGTTTGCTCGAGTCACTTAAACGCAGCAAAAAATCTGGCAAATCTTCAAGTATTGTTATTGTGGCTGAAGGCGACAAGATTGGTAAAAATGTCTTTGAGCTTGCTGAGTACATTGAAGAAAACCTTCCTTCGTACGAAGTGCGCGTATCGGTTTTAGGTCATATTCAGCGTGGTGGAACACCTTCGTGTTTTGACCGTGTTTTGGCAAGTCGCATGGGGCTTAAGGCTGTCGAATCATTGATGGATGGCGTCTCCGGTCATATGATTGGTATTCAAAATGGAGAAATGATACTCACGCCTCTAGACAAAGCCATCAAAGGAAAATCAAAAATTAACCGCGAACTCATTCGCGTATCTGATATCATGACTTTATAAAAAAATAAACTATGTCTACATTAAAACTTGGAATTAACGGATTTGGGAGAATTGGTCGAATGGTTTTTCGTGCCTCTTTACAAAAAGACAACGTCGAAGTGGTTGCCATCAACGACTTACTAGACGTTGAGCATCTGGCTTATTTACTAAAATATGACTCAGTTCATGGAACTTGCTCCGCCTCTATTGATATCAAAGATGGTCATCTTGTAGTAGATGGCAAAACAGTTCGCATCACTGCAGAGCGTGATCCTAAGAACCTTAAATGGGACGAGGTTGGCGCTGATGTGGTAGCAGAATGTACGGGGATATTCACCACTCTTGAAAAAGCTCAATTGCATATTGATGGAGGTGCTAAAAAAGTAGTTATTTCTGCTCCTTCTGCAGACGCCCCTATGTTTGTTATGGGTGTCAACCACGAGGATCTGAAAGCTTCTGATACCATCGTTTCTAATGCTTCTTGTACAACCAACTGTCTAGCTCCTTTAGCCAAAGTATTGAATGATAAATTTGGTGTCGCTGAAGCTTTGATGACAACCGTTCATGCGGTTACCGCCACTCAAATGACAGTGGATGGCCCTTCTAGAAAAGACTATCGTGGTGGAAGATCTTCAATGATCAACATCATTCCTGCTTCAACAGGTGCAGCCAAGGCTGTAACCAAAGTAATTCCTTCCTTAGAAGGTAAAATTACTGGAATGGCATTCCGAGTTCCTACTGCGGATGTTTCTGTAGTTGATTTAACTGTAAAGCTTGAAAAAAGTACAAATTACGATGAAGTCATGGCTGCGCTCAAGGATGCTTCCGAAGGATCAATGGCTGGTGTTCTTGGCTTTACAAAAGAACTTGTAGTTTCACAAGACTTTATTGGAGATGCACGTACTTCAATCGTTGATGCCAATGCAGGTATACAACTTAATGACACTTTCTTTAAAATCGTTTCTTGGTATGACAATGAAGCAGGTTACTCAAACAAGTTGATTGAGCTTGCTCAGCTTTCCAACTCACTATAAATACATCTTATGCGATTGATCGTAGATAGTGGCTCCACCAAAACGGATTGGATAGCCATTGATGATGCCGGACATGTTCTCTTTGAAACACAAACCTTGGGATTAAACCCACAGGTGTTGTCAGAGGATATCGTTGAAGAACGTATCATCAATAACTATGAATTGTACAGGGTAAGAAATGAAGTCGATTCTGTTTATTTCTATGGCGCCGGATGTGGTACGGAACCCCCTAGGAAATTGATGGACAAAGTATTGACTTCCATTTTTCAAAATGCTGACACTACTGTAAAAGAAGACACGTATGCTGCTGTATACGCCATTACAGACCCAGGAGCGGAAAGTATTGTCTGTATTTTAGGAACAGGTTCTAATTGTAGTTTTTTTGATGGAGATTCTGTTCACCAAAAAGTAACATCTCTAGGTTATGTTTTAATGGACGATGCGAGTGGTAATTATTTTGGACGACAACTTCTTAGAGACTACTATTTCAATAAAATTCCAAGCTCTTTGGCCAGCCTATTTGCTGAAGAATTTAACCTTGGAGCTGAAGAAATCAAAAACAATTTATACAAAAAGACCAACCCCAATACCTACCTTGCTACTTTTGCTAAGTTTGTGATTGTCCACAAAGACGAAGAGTATGTGCAGTCGTTGATTCGAAAAGGACTTCGCTTGTTTATTGAAAATCAAATTCTTCAATTTGAAAATGCTAAACAATTGCCCATACACTTCATTGGTTCTATAGCTCATTTTCTTAAAAAAGAACTTGAAGAGGAACTTGAGTCTTTTGATCTAAAGCTGGGTAAAGTACTCAAAAAACCTATTGAAGGCTTAGTGAGTTATCACCTAGCGCATCTTTAGACTACTGCGATTACCGAAATCTCAACATTGACATTTTTGGGCAATACAGCCACTTGAACGGTTTCACGTGCGGGCGCGGTACTTTCAACAAAATAACTTCCGTAAACCTTATTGATTTTTGCGAAGTCATTCATGTTGCTGATGAATATACTTGCTTTGATAACATTACTAAAATCCATGTTAGCTGCTTGAAGAACCGCCTTTAGGTTTTCCATTACTTGATGGGTTTCTACTTCGATATTGTCCATCACCAGTTCCATAGTGTTTGGATCAAGTGCAATCTGACCACTTGTATATAAAGTGTTGTTAACCAATACCGCTTGGTTATAAGGCCCGATAGGGGCAGGAGCATTCGGGGTATTAATAATGGTTTTCATAAATTTTTGAATTAAAGTCTTCGATCGCGTTCTCTTCTTTTGTCATATTTTAAGTCGCTTAGCATACCGCTTCGTACACCAATAAAAAAGAACCATGATTGCCGGTCACCAAAAGGAGTCCATGCTAAATTCATCACCCAACTATCTAAATCACGTTCAATACGAAAATTTGTATATGTGATTCCTTTGTTTTTGAAGTCATAGCCTGTAGACACTCCCACATCCCACTTTGGAGTTAGTCCTACGTCTGCAGAAACCATCAAGGAGTTATTAGAAATATCTCTATTTCGACGACTATTAGCATAGGTCAGGCTGTGTCTCAGATTTAGATTCCAAGGGATATTGGTTTTGTAAAACTCTGATTCATCACTCTCATCTTGATCTTGTGTTCTACTCTCATTAGCTGTAAAACGTCGATCACTAAAATCTTGACTGCCCCCAAACAAATCATTGTCCGACCCTTGGGTTACATCATCTTCTTGATCATCAGAATTTTTCTTTTTCTTTTTGTTAGAGAACTTATACCCCCAATTGAAATTGGCACTGGTCATTCTGAAAAGAGGTCCTCCGGCATCTATGTTATAGGTATTGATGCGTTGAAAGTTTTCATCGATAGCATAGGGGTCAAAAGTCGCTCCTATGTTAATGTTTAGTTTGTTGTCAAGAAAGGGAATGACTGCTGACATTCTCACGGGACTCCAACGAAGAGAATCGGCTTCAATGTTGTAGCTCGTTGAAAAATTTAGATTGTTCAGCAACTTGATTTTTTTTGGTTCTACGGCTGTACTGTCTCGGTCTTTTACTTTGGCTTCTACAGAGTTACGCAAAGTAAAACTTAACGAGCTTGATTTGTTGCGACTGGGTGAGCCATACAGTCCACCATCAAAACGGGAATAAGACCTAGTATTGCCCTCTGCATCAATGATATATTCGTCGTAGTATTGTTCAAAGCTAGGAGATCTGCTGTAACCGACATTAGCATTGATCACATGTCGGATGGATTGAACTTTAGCATCTTCTTTAAAATTAAAAACACCATACAGTGTGGTGCCCATACTTGCGCTTAAGTTGTATTGGCCATATCGATCAAAACCACTGATGGTATCCTGAGCCACTTCTTGGTTGAGAACAGGATCAAAATCATTTTTTTTAATGGTTTCAAAAGCCCATACTTCATTGTATGACCCCCCAACAGAAAAGTTAAAATGTTTGGCAACCTTAAAAGAAGTATTTATCGGTATTTGATGCCTAAACCCATTCCTTGCATCATCAAACATACGTCCCGTTAGAAAATCATCATCATTGGTTTGTAACCGATTTTCACCCCTTACGCTGTACTGAAAATTAATGTTTTGTAGAATCCCCTTCTTAATGCCATCTCTTTTGGCAAAAGGATAGATTCGTTCCATGCTTGCCTGAAATGTAGGCAATGTCATGTTGATAATCTCGGTGCGTGTATTTTGACTGTGTGAGGCCGAAATTGACAGATTGACAGAGGGGTATTTAGGAAATGTTTTTGAGTAAGACACAGAGGACGAAAGGGTGTTGTTTAAAAAATTACCTGTGTTGATTTGGTTTAAGGATTGTTGAAAATAGGTGCTACTTCCGATGTTTACAGAAGCAGAAAAGCGGCTGTTGGGATTCGATTTTGCATCCTTGCTGTGTGACCACCTTAGGTTAAAAATGGTATTTTTTGAATATCCAGGCAAACCACGCTCACCATTGATTAGGTTCTCAAAGCGAAATCCCAAAGAACCTCGGTATTTATATCTTTTATTGTAATTTGAGTCCAAACGAAAACCAAAACTTCCATTTGTGTAATAGTCTCCTAAAACCGAAAGATCAAAATAATCACTAACCGCAAAATAGTAACCTCCATTTTGCACAAAATAACCACGATTGTAGTTCTCTCCAATGGTGGGGAATATAAATCCACTTTCGCGAGTTTGAGTCATGGGAAAATAAGCAAATGGCAAAAACAAAGGCGTTGGTACGTCGGCTATATAAAGATTGCTTAGACCTGCAATGATTTTCTTTTTAGGAACAAACTTACCTGTGCGTACCCTGATGTAGTATTCAGGATCGTCTACGTTTTCAGAAGTGGTAACATGAGCATTTCGAATATAGTAGACCGAATCATTTTCTTTTTTTGTCGCCATGGCTTTTACATTCATTCCACCTTGTTCGCTTCGTGAATTCCAGATAATTGCTTTTTTGGTATCAAAATTAAACCTTAGTGAATCTGGAAACACTTCATCACCACCTTGTTTAAAAGAAGGGTATTGCACCAACTGTCCGGTAGAATCTTTGATCCTTCCGGCGGTTACAATATTTTTGCTGTAATCCAATTCAATAATCCCCGATTTGAGCTCAACATCTTGATAATATAGCTCAGCTTCATCATACAGGGTCATGGTTTCGTTTGCTTTGTCTATAGTAATATAGCCTTTGGCATTCCTTTTAATCAGGTCCAGAAGTAAGGGTTGTTTGATGGGTATGGTGTCATTCACTGGCAGGCTATCGACAACAACATCTTTTTCGATGGGTTGGTCTTGAGCGTAGACACAAAAACTACTCCCTAAAGCCAACAAAAACACCAGCACATACTGTATTGAAAGAATATGTTTTAAATTTGTCAAAAGCCTTATTTGTGGGAATCAAAAATACGACTATTTTTTCAGGTTATATGGAGCGATTTACAACAGTCCTCCTTATTATTTTTCTTCTCTTACCCCTTATAACTATAAACGCCCAAAAAAACAAACCTTTTAAAGTTGTCCTCGATGCAGGTCATGGAGGGAAAGATCCCGGTGCAATTGCCAACGGATACTATGAAAAAAAAATTGCCTTAGATGTTGTGCTGCAAATTGGCAGTATTTTAAAACAATATGAGGATGTCAAGGTTATTTATACTCGAAGAACAGATGTGTTTTTAGGGCTTAATGAGCGTGCTAACATAGCCAATAAAGCCAAGGCAGATTTGTTTATTTCTATTCACTGTAATGCACACAAATCAAACGCCTATGGCGCCGAAACCTTTGTGTTGGGTCTTCATGAAAACGATCGAAACTTTCGAATTGCTCAAAAAGAAAACTCTGTAATCTACCTTGAGGAAGATTATGAAAAAAAATATGATGGCTTTGACCCAAACAACCCTGAGTCCGTGATCAGTTTGGTATTGATGCAAGAAACCTATTTGGATCAAAGCATCGAAGCTGCCAATTTTATTCAGCAGAGTTTTGTAAAAAACCTTAAACGCAATAACCGAACCGTCAAACAGGCTGGTTTTTTGGTGTTACGTAATACCTACATGCCTAGTGTGTTGGTTGAGTTGGGCTTTTTGACCAATAAAGCAGAGGGGGCTTATTTGAACTCCAAAAAAGGCAAAAATGAGATGAGTAACGCCATTGCCAAAGCCATTATTGGACACAAAAACAAGATCAATTCTACCCTTCAGAACAGTGAAGTTTTTCAGGAATCAAACCCAGAACCACCTGCCCAGCAATCGGTCAAGCCCTCGCTGGAGTTTAGTGTTCAAATTGCAGCAAGCACAAACAAGCTGTCAACAAGCACGAGTAACTTTAAGGGTCTCAGCTCAATAACCCGAAGACAAAAAGGAACCATTTATCGTTACTACTATGGGGCGGCCCCAACCTATCAAGAAGCTATGCTGCTTCTTGACAAAGCTCGAAAAGTGGGTTATAGAGATTGTTTTGTTGTGGTCTTTGAAAACGGCATTCAAATTCCGTTAACAAATGATATGAAAAGAAAATAAAACCCTTCTTTCCCTTGCCAAATTATATGCCTATTTTTACCAAATAAATAAAAAGTTTGAAAATCTCACTTGAAATAAGAACCGCCATACTGGTGTTGACTGGAATCGTATTGTTTGTGTTTGGGTTCAACTACCTCAAATCGAACGATTTGTTAGTGCGTGATGGCATTTATTATGCCAATTATGACAACACAGAAGGTTTGGTTGTGGGTACGCCCGTAACCATCAATGGATTTCAAGTCGGTTCGGTTGAAAATATCAGTTTGTCTCCTTCAAACACCCATTTGTTGGTGAGGTTTCGTATTGATCGACAGTACAATTTTTCTAAAAACAGCACTGCTAAAATCTATGAATCGGGTTTGATTGGAGGTAAATCTCTTGCTGTAGTACCTGCGCTAGATGGCGCAGCGTTTGCCCAGTCGGGTGACACTTTACAATCTAGCATAGCTCCTGGGCTAACTCAACTAGTAAACGACAAACTTTCTCCTTTGCAAGAAAAAATTGAAAGCATGGTCAATCATGCAGATTCCGTCCTAATTGCTTTCAAAAATGTTTTTGATACCTCTGCACAAGCCCAGCTTAATCAATCTATCACACACCTTGCTTCTGCCTTGAGTGCGATAGATAACATCAGTCAACAGATCGACCAATCCCTTCAATCGGAAAGCGGAGGGTTGGGACAAACCATCAACAATCTGAACGACATTACAAACGATCTAAAACAAACGACTGCGACACTCTCTGAAGCCGATATTAGTGGTTTGATAGACAACCTCCATCAATCCACTTCCAATCTTTCACTGATCACCACTCAGATTCAAAGTGGTGAAGGTACGTTGGGCCAACTAGTTGCTAATGACAGTCTTTACAATGCATTGCACCAAACCAACACCTCCTTACAATTGCTGTTAGATGATTTGAGATTGAATCCAAAAAGATATGTTCAATTCTCTCTTTTTGGTAAAAAACAAGTTCCATACGAATCCACTGACGAGGGTGAATAAAATTTAATAAGCTTTGGATTATTTGGCTAACATCATTTTCGGGATTGTTTTTTTTGGAGCAATTGCTTTTTTTACTCGAAACGTACGCCGCCTTATTCGTAATATCCGACTAGGGAAACCTACCAATCGTTCAGACCAACCCTCAAAAAGATGGGCTCAAATGCTCCGTATAGCTCTTGGTCAATCCAAAATGGTGGTTCGTCCAATAGCAGGCTTGTTACACATCGTTGTTTATATAGGATTTGTCGTCATCAATATCGAGCTTTTAGAAATCATCGTTGATGGGTTTTTGGGCACTCACAGAGTGTTTGCCCCCTTCCTTGGCGGGTTATATGATGTGCTCATCGCTACTTTTGAAGTATTTGCTGCTTTGGTCATTGTTGCTGTGGTGCTTTTTTGGACTCGAAGAAACTGGGTTCGCATAAAGCGTTTTTGGAAGCCTGAAATGAAAGGCTGGCCCAAACGAGACGCTGACTACATCTTGTATATCGAAGTTGTGTTGATGCTGCTCTTTTTAACCATGAATGCCTCTGACTATTGGTTACAACAACAGGGCATCTCATACTATGTGCAGGCAGGTATTTTTCCAATCAGTGAGTTGATGGCACCCTTGTTTGATGGAATGTCAACCTCAACAGTTGTTGCAATTGAACGTACAGCTTGGTGGCTACACATTTTAGGTATTTTGTTCTTTTTAAATTACCTATACTATTCAAAGCATTTACACATTCTTTTGGCCTTTCCGAACACCTATTACGCCAACTTAGACCCAAAAGGCAAGTTAGAAAACACAGCTTCTGTTACTGAAGAGGTAAAACTGATGCTTGACCCCAGTGCGGATCCATATGCGGCTCCTCAAACAGATCAACAACCCGCAAAATTTGGGGTTTCTGATGTGATTGACCTCAACCGTGTCCAGTTGTTGAATGCCTACAGCTGTACAGAGTGTGGTCGTTGTACCGATGTTTGTCCCGCCAACCAAACCGGAAAAAAACTATCTCCTCGAAAGGTAATGATGGACACTCGTGATCGTTTAGAAGAAGTGGGGAGCCTACTTGATAAGAATCAAACCATCAATGAAAACCAACTGTTAGACAATTATATAACTAGAGAAGAATTGTGGGCCTGTACATCGTGTAATGCTTGTGTAGAGGCTTGTCCTATCGGAATCGACCCCCTTTCGATCATCATGGACATGAGACAATACCTCGTCATGGAACAATCTGCCGCTCCAACAGAACTCAATGCCATGATGAATAACATAGAGAATAATGGAGCGCCTTGGCCGTTTAACCAACAGGATAGACTGCTTTGGCGTGATGAAATCAATACATAAACATGGAACAAAAAGACGTAGAGAGATTATTAAACGAAAAACTAGAAGACGGAGAACACGTAAGTCCGGTATTGCCCGAGGGAATTAAGAATTACCTCATTGATATCGATGGCACTATCTGTGATGACATCCCCAATGAAGAGCCAGAGCGCATGGCCACAGCCGAGCTGTATCCTGATGCCCTCGACACTCTCAACCGCTGGTATGACGAAGGACATGTTATTTGTTTCTTTACCTCTCGAACCGAAGATCACCGCGGTGTGACGGAAGAATGGTTAAACACCAATGGGTTTAAATATCACAGCTTACTGATGGGCAAACCACGAGGTGGAAACTACCATTGGATTGACAATCACTTGGTCAAAGCCACTCGCTATAATGGAAAATTCACCGATTTGGTTGAAAAAGAGGTGACCATTCAAGTTTTTGATGATGGCCAACACGACTGATTCAATACGTACCATGGCCCAATGGGCCCAAGAGGGCAATTCTCCTGAAGTGCTCTTTTGGGTCGGTTGTGCGGGTAGTTTTGATGATCGTGCCAAAAAAATCACCAAAGCTTTCGTGCAGCTGTTGCAAAAAGCCGAGGTGGGTTTTGCTGTGTTGGGCCCTGAAGAAAGTTGTACTGGTGACCCTGCCAAACGCGCTGGAAACGAGTTTTTATTTCAGATGCAGGCCATGACCAATATTGAAACCCTTAACACCTATGGGGTAAAGAAAATTGTCACCACCTGTCCGCACTGCTTCAATACCCTAAAAAACGAATATCCAAGTTTGGGAGGTCAATACGTGGTCATGCATCATACTCAGTTTTTGAAAAACCTTATCGCAGAGGGTAGGCTGCATATCGAAGGGGGGCACTACAAAGGCAAAAAAATAACCTTCCACGATCCTTGTTATCTCGGACGTGCCAATAACGAATACCAAGCCCCAAGAGCCTTGCTTGAAAAATTAGAGGCTGAACTTGTAGAAATGAAAAGTTGCAAACAGAAGGGTTTGTGCTGTGGTGCAGGAGGTGCTCAGATGTTTAAAGAAGCGGAAGCTGGCGATAAAGAAATCAATATTGCTCGTACTGAAGAAGCGCTCGACACTCAAGCCGATGTGATCGCAGCAGGCTGCCCGTTTTGTAACACCATGCTACACGACGGTGTAAAAACCAAAGAAAAAGAGGGGAAAGTAGCCGTTATGGATATTGCTCAACTCCTTGCCCAAACAGAAGACCTATAATTATGCTTTGTCCCTTCAATCAATTGCCCGATCGTTCTCGAATTTGGATCTATCCCTCTCAGCGTCCTTTGACACCTGATGAATTGGTTTCCATCAAAGAAAAAACCACTGCCTTTTTAGAAGACTGGACCGCACACGGTGCCGATCTTCAAGCTGGATTTTGTATTCCCTATGATCAATTCATTGTCATCGCCCTAAACGAAGACTCTCAATCTGCCACTGGGTGTTCTATTGACAAATCTGTTCATTTTATACAATCGTTGGAAAAAGAATATGATTTGGTGCTTTTGGATAAAATGAATGTCAATCACAAAAAAGACGATCAAATTTTTACAGTCGACCTAAAGGCGTTTAAAAAACTCGCAAAATCCAAAGAGTTATCTTCCGAAACAGTCGTCTTTAACCATCTTGTAACTACCAAATCAGAATTTGAAAACCACTGGGAAGGTCCTGCGCACGCAAGTTGGCATAGTCGTTTCTTTTAGCTTTCGTATTTTTATATCATATGAAAATCAAAGCCCTAAGCTTGCTCTTTTTGTTTTGCTTGACATCCCTATTGGGGCAAACCCAGTCTCGATGGGTAGACAGTCTGTACAACAACATGACTTTAGAGCAAAAAATCGGACAGCTCTTTATGGTCATGGCTTTTTCCGAGAAAGATACTTTGCATTATGATGCGATCATACGCGATATCAAACAACATCATATTGGGGGTGTTATTTTTTCAAAAGGGACCTATCGCGAGCAAGCACGCCTGACCCAAACCTTTCAAGAAACAGCAAAAACCCCTTTGCTCATAGCTATGGATGCTGAGTGGGGAATGGCCATGCGATTAAAAGATGTAAGCCCCTTTCCCTTTCAAATGACCTTAGGCGCCATTCAGAACGACCGTTTGCTTTATGAAATGGGAAAAAATATGGCCAAACGTCAGCGAGCGATGGGCGTACATTGGAATTTTGCTCCTGTTATAGATGTCAATACCAACCCTAAGAATCCCATTATTGGGTTACGGGCTTTGGGTGCTGATACGGAGTTGGTAACCCATAAAGCATCCATGTTGATCCAAGGTATGGAAGATGGTGGACTGATGTCTTGTGTAAAGCATTTTCCAGGACATGGAGATACCGACAAAGACTCTCACAAAACCCTACCGAAAATCTCACACGATTTGGCTCGCTTGCAAGCCATCGAATTGGCTCCTTTTAAAGATTTGGTTTCATCGGGTGTTTCATCTGTTATGGTTGGTCATCTAGAAATCCCTGCTTTAGATGCCTCACCAAATTTACCTTCCTCACTTTCCAAAAAAATTGTAACGGATTTATTACAACAAGAATTGGGCTTTTCGGGCATTGTAGTTACCGATGCACTCAATATGTTGGGAGTGGCAGACTACGACAGTCAGCATACAGCCTCGTTAAATGCTTTTTTGGCGGGAGCCGATGTCTTGCTGATACCTCAAGACTTGGGATTGGCGGTCAAAGACCTGAAGCAAGCCTATTTATCAAATGAAATTTCAGAGGAGCGATTGGCACATTCTGTTAAAAAAATATTAGATGCCAAACACAAAGCAGGATTGCACCTTCATAAAAAGATAGATGTTGCAAGCCTTGAACACATCATAAACAATTCGGAAACAACCGCATTGCTCCACCAGTTGGCAGCGGCTTCCATGACTGTATTAAAGAATGACAGGCAACTTTTGCCCATACAAGACTTGTCTGCATCTAAAATTGCATACATCCCCTTGGGTGACGATAAAGGATCTTTTTTTCTTAACAGATTAAAGCACTACGCAGACATTGTACCGCTCAACCTTTTCGAAGAAAAAACCATTCTGGCTCCATATACTCATATTATTGTTGGTATACATCATTCTGACAAAACCCCTTGGAAATCTCATCGGTTGTCAAATAAAGAAAAGGATTTGTTGAATCTGCTCAGTCGTAGAAGAAACACCATCTTGGTCAGTTTTTCCAACCCTTACGCCTTACAAGACATCCCACTAGATGCTTTCTCAACAGTAATGTTGGGCTATCAAAACAACCCCATAGCTCAGTCCAAGGCAGCTCAAGTGATCTTTGGTGCTTTGGGCGCCCATGGAAAACTCCCAGTCGATCTGGGACCCTTTCAGGTGGGAGATGGACTACAGCTGTTACCGATCAATCGGTTGTCTTACGGTCATCCCAATCAAGTGGGTCTTGATGCCCAGCGCTTGCAACAAATTGACAGTATGGCTCATAAAGCCATCCTGGACTCTTTGACTCCAGGCATGCAAATCTTAGTCGCACGAAAGGGCAAGGTGGTCTATCATAAATCATTTGGATTTATGCGTTATGATAAACGCAACCCCATTGTATGGAACCATCGGTACGATTTGGCATCACTCACTAAGATCATAGCCTCATTGCCATTGGCGATGCGTGAACAAGAAAAAGACAGTCTTTTTTTGAGTCGCCCCATCGCTTCTTTGATTCGTTCTTATGACGGTTCTAACAAAGCCAACGTAAACTTTAAACAGTTGTTTTCACATCATTCAGGCATACAACCTTGGATTCCTTTTTATAAAGAAACTTTAGACAGCACGACCCAATCTCCTCGAAAAGATTTGTATCGTTCAAAACAACGCAGAAAACATCGTATTCAGATTGCAGATAAATTGCATTTGCAATCCTCTTATTTAGACTCCATAGAATCCCAAATCATTCAGAGCCCTTTGTTAGATTCTCTTTACTACAAGTACAGCGATTTACCTTATTATATGTTTAAATCCTATATAGAAAACCGATACAAAGAGAGCATTGACAGACAAGTGTCGTCCTTTTTAATAAACCCTATGGGTCTTTACCATACCTCTTATAACCCCCTTTCTAAAGTACCAAAAGAGCTGATTGTGCCCTCTGAGATTGATACTTATTATAGAAATCAAGAACTGCAAGGCTATGTGCATGATATGGGTGCAGCTATGCAAAATGGAGTGGGAGGACATGCGGGTCTTTTTTCCAACGCGAATGACGTAGCCAAAATCATGCAAATGTATCTTCTGGGAGGCAGCTATGGGGGACAACAATACCTACAGCCCCAAACAATCAATCTTTTTAACCAACGATATTTTGCCAATCAGAACAATCGTAGGGGTATTGGTTTTGACAAACAACAGTTTGAAGACCCTGGACCTACTTGTTTGTGTGCATCTGATCATAGTTTTGGACACTCTGGCTTTACAGGAACCTTTGCTTGGGCAGACCCCGATTACGACTTGGTTTATGTATTTTTGTCCAATCGAACCTACCCAACCATGGAAAATACCAAACTGGTGGACACCAACTTTAGGTCGGAGGTTCAAAGGGTGATTTATAACGCTTTAATAGAATAGAGATGCGTATCGGAATTGTTTGTTATCCTACTTTTGGAGGTAGTGGCGTCGTGGCTACCGAACTGGGCATTGCCTTAGCTCAAGCAGGTCACCAAGTTCATTTTATGACCTATAAACAACCTGTACGTCTCAATGCATTACAACCTAATATTCAGTTCCACGAAGTGTATGTGCCTGAATACCCCTTGTTTCATTACCAGCCCTATGAATTGGCGCTTTCCAGTACTTTGGTCGATATGGTCAAGTTGCATAAGTTGGATTTGCTCCACGTGCATTACGCCATTCCACACGCCTATGCGGCCTATATAGCCAAACAGATGTTGGCCGAGACCGGTATCTATATCCCTATTGTAACCACACTTCACGGTTCTGACATTACCCTGGTGGGCAGCCACCCATTCTATAAACCGGCCGTTACTTTTAGCATCAACCAATCTGATGTGGTCACCAGTGTATCTCAAAGCCTTTGTGAAGACACCCACCGCTTGTTGGGGGTAAAACGGGAAATCAACGTGGTGCCCAACTTTATAGATATTTTGAAGTACGACAAGTTAAGAGAGGATTGTAAACGCAGTATGATGGCTGAGCCACACGAACGCATTGTTACGCATGTGAGCAATTTTAGACCTGTAAAGCGCGTTCAAGATGTGGTGCGAATATTCAAGCGTATTGTTGAGAAACAACCCGCCAAATTGATGATGGTTGGGGATGGACCAGACCGTAAGATGGCCGAGGATCTCTGTGCAGAACTTAAAATTGAAGACCACGTTGTTTTCTTAGGTAACTCCAACGATGTGTACCGTATCTTATGTTTTTCTGATTTGTTTTTGTTGCCTTCCCAAACCGAAAGTTTTGGCTTAGCCGCACTCGAAGCCATGGCGGCACGAACGCCCGTGATTTGCTCTAATGAGGGTGGACTTCCTGAGGTAGTGCAAGATGGCGTATCGGGCTATCTAACCCCAGTAGGCGATACAGATGCGATGGCGAGTAAGGCCTTGTCCTTATTAACCGATCTGGATCAGCTTAGAACATTCAAAGAGGCTGCCTATCACCGAGCCAAAACGTTTGACATCAATCATGTAGTGCCGATGTATCTGGATATTTACGAAAGAGCCTTGGCTTGTGTGGCTCGCTAGAACTTTCTTCGGGTTTGATGGCTAAAAGTACTTTCGAAAATTTTATCTGCATTTCCCGCCTCAAAACCCTCTCGTCGGTGTGTGTTGGTCAAATTTTCCTCTAACAAATCTGCGAATTGAGGCAAGACCCCTCGCTCAGCAAATTCGACATAGCTCCCTGCAATGGCATGGGTGTCACCCTCTGCAAAACTGCTTTCAACAGTATGAGCAACTGTACTGCTTTGGCGCAGTAAACCATCTTTACTGACCTTGATTTCACCACCAGCGTTGTTGAGCGCGATGCCAGCTTCTTTGAGTAAATCATTGAATCGCTCCAAACGATTGAAAGGTGCTTTTAAAGCATGAATGCTGATGGTATAGTGATTTAGATAATATCGATTGTACAAGACCCATGCACCGTATTCAGTCTCTGACAACAACTGCTGATAATCTCCATAAGTAGGGGTTTGCCAAAGGGGTTGATGTAGAAATTTGACAACCGTTTCCGCATCGTCCAGATTGAGTGTGTCGACAGGGTCGCTGTGAATGCTTTGCGTATAATGGTGAATGATTTGTTGAGCCTTCTCGGACAAATCACCCACCCGAAGTTCGCTGATAAAAACCCTTGGGTAGCGGTCATTTGGGGGTTTGTACCAATAAGCATCTAGTTTTTTAAGCTCAAAATGATAGGGCTCCATCTTTTGATAACCATGATAAAGAAATATCTTTTCAAAAGAAGCAATGCCCAAATGGGGAATCCCTAAGGTGCGAAATGCAATGTGATCATTGATAATCTCTTCTTGAGACTCAATACACCCTTTGTCTATCAACAGATTGGTGATTTGACGCACGGAAGAAACACGTTGCGCATAGGTCTCAAACAAACCATTCAGTATATGATCAATGGGTTTTTGATTGGTAAAATTCATGGAGCTAAGGATTGTTAAAAAAACTTCCGTTTTGAGTAGCCAAAAAAGTATTCAGGTCAATTTCTTCTTGCTTGATAAACCCTTTTTGAGGCAAGGTTCCTTTTGCTACCATTTCAACAACGGCTGCCAACGAAGCCGCAGTGGTCCATGAAATGGCCCGCCAAGTATGACCTGCAATTTCTTTTGGGAAGTAGGTTTTAAAAAACTCTTTGCGCCGCATTTGACCGTCGATTTTACCTTCCACAACCGCATAGACATGCACCAGATCATCACTGACAGGAGGTTTGGCTCGTGTGAGAATCTTCTCGAGTTCCTCAAGATCGTTTTTCATCACAAGTTCATAGAGCAAAAAACGCATCAGTTTTCCGTGCCCTGGATAGCGGATGGTTTTGTAGTTCAGGGTATCTACTTTGCCTTCATAGGTAGCACACATGGTGCCGAGCCCCCCAGAGGTAGTAAAAGCCTCGTACTCTTGCCCTTCGATGTTCATGTGTTCAAACCCTTGTAGGGAGGGCACCATCTTTCGTTGTCCGTTATGAATGGCTTCCGCATCATTGAGGTATTCGTTGAGCACCCCTGTTGGAGACCAAGTAAACGAATAAGCCATCTGTCCGTTTGGATAGCGAGGTAGGGCACCCACACGCAACTCAATGTCTCTGATTTCATCGAATTGTTGGGCCAAGTCACCTCCAATGATTCCGATAAATCCGGGAGCCAGACCACACTGAGGCGCTAGAACCCCTACGGCTGTCTCGCCTAAAGATTGTATGTGTTGGGTTGTAGACACATCTTCTGTAAGGTCAAAATAATGAACCCCTTTACGGTGTGCAATTTCTGCCACATGACGGTTGAGGTAATAGGGCAGGGCAGAGACCACCGCATCGGCGGTGTCCAAGATGGTTTGAATGGTGTCTACATCGCTGATGTCTGCTTGTTTTACCTCGAAGGGTAACTTAAAATCATAATGCGGTTGTTGGATGTCATAGCCCGTTACTTGAAAGGACTTGCTCAACAGAACGCCCACCAAAGTACCTACTTTTCCCAATCCTAGGACAATTATTTTGTTCATAATATAACAATCTGTTTATGTAAAGTTATATAAAAAACAAAATGAAACAGGTGTGCTTGGTTAAAACATATCAACAATAATTTGTTTTAATAGCATGAGAAAGGGCTCTATCTAATGTCCAGAAAGACGTGCGCTAGAGGGGTTAACTACAAATACCATCTGATTATTGGGCCAATACTTAAGTATTGAAGTCCCTCGCGCTCTTCTAAGTCGGTCTCTGCCTCACCAATATTTGGAGCATCAATTTTAATTTTACCTAACGACCCTACAGTATATGAAAACGACCCACCGAAATACAGTTTTTTATTAAGGCTCCACAGGTACTCAACCCCTAAATCCATTCCAAAACTGCCTCCTGTTACAGTCCACTCAAAAGCCCTGTTTATTTCTTGATCAGATACCAAACCAATATACCCTAAACTAACAAAAGCATTTAGCTCTCCTGATTGCGTAATGGAGTGATAGTGGAGTGAAGGACCCACAAAGTGAATTTTGGAAACTTCATTAAGGTGATTTATTACAACACCCTCTGTATTAATTCCAAGGTTATCTGTGGTTTTTGAAGCCCTGAAGTATCTGTAATTAACCCCTATGGAATAGGACTCGTTGAGTTTCAGTCGCGGCATCACAAAAAGTGTCAATCCGCTGAGTAATCCACGTGTATGGTCTCGCTCTTTAGCAGAAAGGGCATCGCTGACTGGCGCAGTTCGTAAACCGGATCCAAAGCCAGCAGATATGGAAAATTTGGGCTCTGGAGAGTCTGGTAATTCGAATTGGGCATAGATAGATGCACAAGTAAAAATGAAAATCAATGTAAAAAAATGGATTCGTATCATGATTTGGGTTTTAGTTATGTTTTAAAAATGTTGTTTTGGGTCTATTTTTTTGACTTTGTGTTTAATCTTTTCTAATCGTTTCATTCCATCTCTTATTAACAGAGAAAAATCTTCATTTTTCCCTTTAAGATTATATTCCGATTTTTTTGATAAAACTTTATGAACTTTTTTGAGTAATTTGTCATTATTCGGAAAAACTTGTTCGAGTGCTACACGTACTGTGAATCCTCCTGCCTGAGGTTTGGATTGAATTATATAAGTGCTTCCTTCCATCAACTCACCTTGTATAAAATCTTTGTTTTCAGATGTTGCCCAAAATACGTGATTGCCAGGCTCACACTCGTATATAAAATAATTCGCTCCATTCATTTTGCCAAGGAACTTATCCCCGTCAAAAAACTTAAAATTAATTAACGAACCTGTTCCTTTTGTACGCACAAAATACACAAGTGATTTTCCCTCAGAGGGTTTTTTGAATTCTTGTGTGAATGCCAGCATCCCAATTAAGACACAGGCAACGGTAAGTGTGGTTTTTTTCATGATGATTTAGATTTAGTAGTGCCAACGATTAATTTTAAAAAACTCCATCATAATAGAACGAGTTTCTCCGAGTTCAAGCCTTCTCTTGGTGCTTTCGAAATCTAAATGTGGAGCGTGGATATTAATAAAATGTTTCAAGTCTTTTGTAAGTCTAAACACAGTAAATTTTCGAGTTTTTTCACTATAAATCACACCTTGTAAGTGTTTTGTGCTGACTCCTGATAAAGCTGTCAAAAAATCTGATCCTGGTCTGTAGAAGTAATTCTCAAAATATACATAACCATCTCCAATAATGATTGCTTTGAGGTATACATTGCCGAAGCGATCCTGTCTCCCCCTATTGGTTTCTTCATCAACATGGTGGTTTATTTTTTTAACGTGAACAAAAAGCGAATTCCCGTCTGATAAAGCGAAAGGTTTTTTTATTCTTACATTGTTAATGTCTTTTAATTTATAATAATTGGAGTTGAATGATTGTTCGGCAGTAAAACTATAGTCCTTAACTGGAGTGCGTTTTACAAGATCGTCAATTGTAGCATAAACGCCACTAGGATAAATGCTGGGTATGGAGTCATTAGCTTTTGTAAACTGATTTGTGCCAAACAAAATGATAAAAGCCAAAGTTTTGTTTAAGCATGGTTTTTTCATGATGATTTAGATTTAGGAACACCATGTGCCAAAACCACAGATTGGGTGTGATTTGCAATGGTTGGGTAGTGTGAATGAATTGAGGTGTAGGTTTTCATGATTTGAGGTATTAGGGGACAATTAAATTGAATAAAAATTCTTTGTATTGCAAATTTTTATAGACTCTGCTAATATTTTTTAATCGGTTTTATTTGGTTTACAAGTCATTTTGGAGAGGATCTATTTTCTTTTTTTAACACAACATTTACAACTACTCAAAAAATCTTTTTATACATTTGACCTATGCAAAAACCAGTTTCTATACTATTGGCTACGTGGGTGTTACTTCTTTCATCCCATGTTCCTTTGCATGCACATTTTTGCTGTGACCGACTGGTAGAGGCAAGTTTGTTTAAAGAAGCCAAAACCTGTTGCTCCAACCAAAATCCCACCAACGAACAGCCTGTTCTTAATAAAATATGCTGCTCTGATCTAGAGTTGATTTTTGATGGGTACGAAGATTGCACGCAACCTTATGTTACCGATTTTGCCACGCTAGATTTTGTGTTGACGGATTTTGAATTTCCCTACCAAGTTCCTGTCGCTTCTGTTGAAAAAACTTTTTTTGCAGGCAAAGATCCGCCCTGTACTTCCAAAGTTTCCTTGTATACGTTGTTTGAGGTGTATTTGATTTGATAAACGAAGCTGTTTTCGTTCAATCAAGTTTCATTTAACACCCCAAAAAATTATGTATTTAAAAAGTTTTGTATTTCTATGTATGGCCTCTTGGATGGTTTCGGCTCAGCAGAGTTTCTCTGGGATCGTTCGTTTCCAAGAAGGTCGTGAGTTACGTCCGTTAGAGGGCGTCAATATCTACTGGTTTGGTACGACGATCGGCACCACGACCAACGAGGAGGGTCATTTTAGCATTCCTTTTTCAGAAGACACCAACCAATTGGTGTTTTCTTATATCGGTTTTGTAACCGACACTCTGATCATTCGATCCGATGAAGTGATTCAACACCTGATGCGTCCCAAAAACGAAGATGATCTGGACGAGGTTGTGGTATCCAAACGTCGCAAGTCGATTCAAAAATCCTATTTCGAGACCCAAAACATTGTGACGGTAAGCAGTGATGAACTGCTCAAAGCGGCCT
>JADHML010000009.1 GCA_016780065.1 Flavobacteriaceae bacterium | reverse complement strand
CCAAACATCAAAACCCTCTATTGGATAAGCTGGCACGCGTTCTAATACACCCTTAGAAGAGTTTACTTGGGTTGTTATGATATCAGACTCGTAAACAAACTTATGAAGAGGTACCTCAATGACTTTACTAACTTCTGAAACATCTGGAATCCATATTGGCGTTGTATGATAAACTCCCAAAAAAGGCTGTACCCAAAAATTACTTGGGGGAATGTATAAAGGACTCAATGTTTTTATTTGTGATACATTATTTGAAATCAATCCCAATTCTTCTTGTAACTCACGAAGAGCAGCTGCCCAAAGAGAAGGATCAGAAGTATCAAGCTGACCACCCGGAAAACCCACCTGATCCGAGTGTACTCCAGGATATGGAGCTCGCTTAATCAAACAAAAATGCATTTGATGGTATTTGTCTGGATACAACAAACAAATAACAGCGGCTTTCTTTGGAGATCTTATGGAATGTCTTTCTAGGTTAGACCTACCAGGTGGGGCCAACTTTAGTTGAGCCTCCAAACCCGGAAGTTTGATTTCTTGTATTTTTGGAACTATATTTTTTAAATCGTGAAACTGCATTCTTTATTCTTTTATGTCATCACTCTTGGAGTAGTTCTTGGATGTACGACTAAACCCAAGCCCCTAGCGGTTTCAAAGCCACAAATTACCGAAAAACCAAAACCTATTCAACCTACCCCTAAAAAAGAATTTGTATTGACAGACGAAAATGCCATTCCTTTTTTTTTCGAATACGCCCAAAAAAATTCTGCTGACAAGGTGCGCGTTGAAACACAATATGGAAACATTATCATCAAACTTCACCAAAAAACACCCTATCATCGGGCAAACTTTATTTATCTCGCAAGTAAAGGATATTTTGACGGCACTTTCTTTCATAGAGTTGTAAAAGATTTTATTATTCAAGGAGGAAATTCAGATCAAACGAGTACTTCTAAAAAGAGACGAGCCATCGGCAAATATTTATTACCGCCTGATACTAAAAACGGATTACGCCATCACAGAGGGGCAGTATCCATGCCTAGTAGTGAAATTGACAACCCTCACAGACTGGCATCACCCTATGAGTTTTTTATTGTCCAGCAAGTACCAGGAGCTTATCACTTGGATGGAAATTATACGGTTTTTGGCAATGTGATACAGGGAATGGATGTGGTAGATAAAATTGCCAACCTACCAACCGATAAACGCGAATGGCCTAAAGATAATGTGCGAATGAAAATGGTTGTCATTCCAAACTAAATGATGCATCTTTAAACTATGACAATCACCCAGTTAAAATATTGCATCGCCCTTGCAGAACACCGAAATTTTACACTTGCTGCCGAAAAATCTTTTGTAACGCAACCTACTTTAAGTATGCAAGTGCAAAAACTTGAGGAAGCGTTAGACATCTTAATTTTTGACCGCAGCCAAAAACCCATAGCACTGACCGCAGTGGGTGAAAAGATCATCGAACAGGCTGTACAAATTGTTGCTGAATCTGAGCGTATGCAAGACATTGTTGATCAGGAAAAAGGGTTTGTGGGAGGTGTTTTCCGACTGGGCATCATTCCTACTGTTATGCCTACTTTGCTACCCATGTTTCTGCGAAATATTACCAACAAGTATTCTGCATTACAACTACATATCGAGGAACTCAACACCGATCAGTTGTTAGAGCGCATACGAGAGGGAGATTTAGATGCAGCTATCGCAGCTACCCCTCTAAATGAAGAAAAAGTCATAGAGCGTGTATTGTATCATGAACCCTTTTTGGCTTATGTACCAGCTTCTACGACTTTACATCAAAAAAAAGAACTTACTTCGGACGATTTATCAAACGAAAAAATGTTGTTGCTAGAAGACGGGCACTGCTTTCGTAATAATGTTCTCAACTTGTGTCCAAGCAAAGCTGAAAAGGAAACAAAAAGTTTTACGATTAAAAGTGGAAGTTTTGAAACTCTTGTACATCTGGCAAACGAGGGGCTTGGCATTACACTACTCCCCTACTTACACACCAAAACCATGACAAAAGATGATCAAAAAAACTTGAGAAGTTTCAAAGCGCCTCCTCCAGCCAGAGCCATTAGTTTGATCTATCATGAAAGAAAGTTAAAACTTCAAATCATAGAAGCCATTCACGAAGTTATCAGTGGCATTGTTAGGGCGGCTATTGCTTTCGAAGATGTCAAAATAATCAGTCCAAAAAATAGATTAGAGCTTTAGGGTTTTGCACTTGTAAAGACAGCTCGTTTTTAATCCATTGTTTAAGAGCCAAATACTCGTGGGGCATGAGATAAAGAGTTGATTTCTGCAACTCTCTTTTAAACAAATAAGGGTCAAAACTGACTTTTATTAAGAGCGTCTTAGCATAGGTTAACATATTGGAAGACATGGCGCTGGTTTACACAACAAAATAATAAAAAAAACAGATTTAAAAGTGTTGTGGAAATGTTAATTCTTTTGCTTCACAGACCAAAAGAAACGAAAATGACAAACCTGTTGACCAGAAGCATCGACTCCTGAACATTCTAACCATGCTCCTTCACCTTGACCACTCTCTATAGCCTGTTCGACAAGAAGTTTGGCTTGTGATCCTTGTTCACATCTAAAAGCAATTTTTCCTGTAGCTTTCTTGGAAAAACTCGCTTCGGTTTGAGTGAGCAGCATGGAAATATTTACTTTCTTTTTTTGAATTACGTCCAACAATAATACGCCAGTAGCAAGCTCTGCCGCCATCCCCTGAACCGCCCAAAACATAGATCGAAAAGGATTTTGATTGATCCACTTATGGCGAACATCAACGATAGAAACTCCATCTTGAATACTTCTTAAACGAATCCCACTAATAAATACTAAGGGCAACTTAAATAAGCTAAACCATTTGACAGAACGTGGAGTGATTTTCATACAATCAAAGATATTAATAAAAATAACTAGTACTATGTTATACATAATACCTTTGAATACCCTATATTTGTGTTGAAAATGAACACGGAAAACACAAAAGCGCAAATGCGTAAAGGAGTATTGGAGTATTGCATTTTGGCTGTATTGGCTCAAGATCGAAAATACGCTACGGAGATCTTAATCCATCTTAAAGAAGCGAAGATGATTGTTGTAGAAGGAACCCTTTACCCTCTTTTGGCTCGATTAAAAACAGCTTGTTTGTTAGAATATGAATGGGAAGAGTCTACTAGTGGACCCCCTCGAAAGTATTATCAAATCACAAAAGAAGGAATCCTTTTTTTGAAAGAACTGTCTAATGGATGGGAAGAACTTCAACAGGCTGTAGAATTATTAACAAAAAACCCTAAATCATCATGAATACTACCCTAAATATAAACCTAGGAGGGCAACATTTTTATATAGATCAAAATGCCTATGACAATTTATCACAGTACCTAGAAGCCATAAAAACCCACTTCAGAGATCAAGCACTGAGAGATGAAATACTTACTGATATTGAGTCGCGAATTGCAGAGTTGTTTAGCGAAAAAATCACACATCAAAGACAAGTCATCACTCTTCAAGATGTGACTTACGTGATAGAAACTATGGGGCAGCCTAATGCCTTCAAAATGGATACAGAGGAGATTGATGAGGAAGAAAAAACCACACATAAGCGAAAATTATTTAGAGATCCAGACGACAAAATCATTAGTGGGGTAGCTGCAGGGTTGGCTCATTATTTTGGGTTGCAAGTCAAGTGGGTTCGTTTGATATGGCTTATTTTGGGGTTGTTCTCGTGGGGTGGATTTATATTAATCTACTTTGTATTGTGGATCATTCTTTCCGAAGCTAAGACCACAGTAGAAAAACTAATGATGCGTGGTGAGCCGATTAACATCTCCAACCTAGAAAAAAAAATTAAAGAAAGTATTGATGAGGTAGCACAGCGTGTCAAAAACACGGACTACGAAGCAACTGGAGATAAGATTCGTTCTAAAACCAACGTTTTTTTTAAAAAAATCGCTGATGTATTCAAAAAACTGTTTGGTTTTTTAAGGCAATTTTTAGGTCTTGTATTGGTTTTCATGAGCTCATTGGGGCTTTTCGCTTTGTTAGTTGCTTTGTTTACGATAGGGCTATATGAACTATTCGATATCACTTTGGGAGATCCATTTTGGCCCCCTTTAGACATCGTACACATGGGCATTCCTGTTTGGTGGGCAGTCGCTCCCGTACTAGTAGTGGCAGCCATTCCAGTAATATATATGTTATTACTTGGTAAATGGATCATAAATCCGAGTCTCACATACACACTTGGGCTTCACCTTGTTTTACTAGGTGTTTGGATGTTCTCCATCTTGTTAACTATTGGAGTTGGCTTGCGGTATGTGTCAGGATTTATCTAAACCGAAAGGGTTGCTAAATAACGTTCTGCATCTAGGGCAGCCATACAACCTGTTCCGGCAGCGGTAACCGCCTGACGATACTCTTTGTCTTGCACATCACCAGAAGCAAATACGCCTGGAAGGTTGGTATGGGTAGACTTCCCTTCAGTAATCAAGTAACCAGCCTCATCCATATCGAGTTGGTTTTTAAAAATATCTGTATTCGGCTTGTGGCCAATGGCAATAAACAATCCTGTGATTTCAATCTGTTCTTTGTCTCCAGTTTGATTGTTCACCATACGTAATCCTTCTACAACCTGATCACCCAAAACCTCATCGATTTCTGTGTTGTAACGCAAATCTATGTTGGGGGTCGAGGTCACACGGTGTTGCATCGCTTTTGAGGCACGCATATGATCTTTTCGGACCAACATGGTGACCTTGGTGCAAATGTTAGCTAAATAAGTAGCCTCCTCACAAGCGGTATCTCCACCACCGACGATTGCTACTTCTTGACCTTTGTAAAAAAAGCCATCACAAACCGCACATGCAGATACACCTCCACCACGTAAACGTTGTTCGCTAGGCAATCCAAGATATTTAGCAGTGGCTCCAGTGGCAATGATGACGGTCTGTGTTTCTATAACTTTATCATTATCGATCGTTACGCGATGAATGCCTCCCTCCTCTTGGGCAAGCTCAACAGAAGTTGCCATACCAATATGTACTTCCGTTCCAAAACGTTCTGCTTGTTGTTGGAGCTGCACCATCATAGTTGGGCCATCTACACCCTCTGGATAACCAGGGAAGTTATCAACTTCAGTTGTCGTGGTCAATTGTCCGCCAGGCTCCATACCAGTGTATAAAACAGGTTTAAGATCTGCGCGAGCAGCATAAATAGCAGCAGTGTATCCGGCAGGTCCGGATCCTATAATAAGGGTTTTTAAGGGTTGAGTTTGCATTGTAATCGATTTGAAAGGCATAAAAGTAGGGTTTATGGGTAAAATGGTGATACAAATTTTATCAAAAGTTATAAAAAGATTTTGCTTTTTTTATGATTGACATTTATGTAATTTTAAAAAACCTAAATCTTACAACCATGCTTCTATTTGAACCTATGAAACATTCCATTTAAAATCTACATTAACATTGCATCTGCTTATGGTGTTTTAGGTTGTCTAGCAACTCAAACAATCATTCTATTATCAAAAGAACCCCACACCCTATCATGCTTGACCTTTTTATATCTCAATTAAAGATTACAGACAAAGAACTCATAAAGGAGTTGAACAAATATGCCTACATAACGACTCACAAATCAGGGGATTTGATTATCGAAAGTCAGAAATACATCAAAGTCTTAAAAATTGTTTTGAAGGGAAAAGTAAGGGTTTATCAAACGTTTGAAGACCGAGAAATCTTGATATACTATTTGAACAGTATGGAAACTTGTACTTTGTCATTGTGTGCTTGTTTTTCTGCATGTAAAAGCTATGTCAATGCTGTCATAGAAAATGATTCAACGCTTTTAAACATCCCAGTGAGATTTGCTCGCGATTGGAACTATAAATACAAATCTTGGAATGATTATACAACTAAAACCTTTATTGATAGTTACAATGATCTGATGCATCAATATGCCAACATAGCTTTCAAACCTTTAAAAGATCGCTTAATAGAATATTTAACCTCTAAAGCTCATCGAGATGTTATTAGAAAATCTCATCAAGAATTGGCTAGAGAATTGGGATCAACAAGAGAAGTCATTTCAAGACTGTTAAAATCACTAGAAAGTGAGAGTAAAATAAAACTTGGTCAAAAGATGATTGTCATCAACAAAAAATGATCTAAGACTTGTAACCAAAGTCACAGGAGAGAGCTCGTCTTCATGCTTTTCTTTGTAAAAAATCATTAATCATTTATATCATGAAACCTACAACCGTCAGAAACCTTATTTTTTTGGGACTTGTCTTTATTTCTCTAAAAGGCCTGTCACAAAATGAAAACCAATCCATACAATCCTATCAAGACCACAAACCGACCACACACCACCTAGTCGCTTTAGAGGTTATACAAGCCAGTAAAGATTGGATTAACGCATTCAACAAAGGAGATGTTGAAACATGCTTGGCTGGATACGATCAAAAGGCGCTTATGAAAGTAACCCCGATAGGAATCAAAAATGGGATCGAGGAAATCTCAGATTTTTGGATTTCATTTGTTGAATCTGGTGCCAACAACTTAGTATACACAGATGTGAGTGTTGAGGTAATCAACGAGACCACTGTGTTTTTATCAGCCCATTCGAGTATGAATGTAGGTAGTGGAATTATATTTCAAGAAAAATGGGAAAAGAAATTTGACAAATGGGTACTCACTTATGATGACTTTCAGGTATTGAATCAGTTTGAAACCCCACGAGTCAGTTCGATGAACCCTACTGAAAGTCATCGGGTTTTGGAGGAGGTCATAAACACATCTATCGCTTGGATATATGGGTTCAATGATGGCAATGCTATGGTTTGTGGAAATGGGTATTCTTTTGATTCTACAATGAACGCCTTCCCTTTCGGCTCATTTCATGGAAAAAAATCAATTCAAGATTTTTGGTCCGCTCTTATTGAAAACGGTGCTAAAAACATCACCTATCACAATCCTACATTTAAGACTACAACCAATCGATCAGCATTCATATCCTCACTTTGGAGTATGAACATTGGAGAGGGGAAAATATATCAAGAAAAATGGGAAAACATCAATAGCCAATGGGTGTTGACCTATGACGAATTTGAAGTACTTAAACAATACTAAAATAAAACCTAAATTGTTAGGAAACATATAGCTAACACTCCATAGTGACGGAAGTCAAAAAAGCATTTGTAATTCATCTGTAATGGTCTATATTTGCAAACCGTTTTCGGTATGAAAATAAACTTACAGTTTGTTGACTTTGAAATTTTGACAACGGTTTCAATTCCGTCTCGGGGTGTAGCGTAGCCCGGTTATCGCGCCTGCTTTGGGAGCAGGAGGTCGCAGGTTCGAATCCTGCCACCCCGACAAAAAATTTTCCTTAACGGGATGTGGCGCAGCCTGGTAGCGCACACGCATGGGGTGCGTGGGGTCGCAGGTTCAAATCCTGTCATCCCGACAACACTTTCCTCAACTTGGCTATTCATACGGTGACGCTTGGCTTTCATTCGAAGCGGAGCCGATGACGCCATATCTTGGCTTTTTTTTCCATTGCTTTTTGCCTAATTTGCAGAAAATTTACCTCATGAAAACAAAATTATCTTCTTGGTTTTTTGCATTGGTATTGTGCGGATCATGTGCCCAAAACGATACGAGCATACAAACCCCTACCGACATAAATTACAACTTAGAACTAATTGTTCCTGAGTTAGATATCCCTTGGGGATTGGCTATGCTACCAGATTACAGCCTGCTAATCACTGAAAAATCAGGTTCAATGATTCATTTCAAAGAAGGAATAAAATACGAAATCAGTAATGTTCCTCAAACCTATTTACGTGGCCAAGGTGGGTTAATGGACATTGCCTTGCATCCTGATTTTGCCAACAATAAACGCATATACTTTACACAATCATCTAGCCTTGGTAGTGATCAAGAAGGCGGAAATACGGCGCTCTTCTCGGCCATCCTCTCTGATGACGAGCTCATAGATGTCAAATTATTATACAAAGCCAAACCCAACACACGTGTTGGTAGACATTTTGGCTCACGGATTGTGTTTGACAACGAAGGTTATTTATACTTTTCTGTGGGAGACCGTGGACGACGAGACGACAACCCACAAGATCTTACAAGAGACGGCGGAAAGGTGTACCGCTTGCATGATGACGGAACCATACCAAGTGACAACCCTTTTGTTGAAACTGATGGTGGTGTGAAAGCCGTCTTTTCTTATGGACATAGAAATCCGCAGGGCATGGTACGCCATCCCGAAACGGGAGCCATTTGGACACATGAACACGGACCTTTAGGTGGAGATGAAATCAACATCATTCGAGCAGGTGCAAATTATGGTTGGCCCAAAATAACGTTTGGTAAAAACTACTCAGGGACCACCATAACCAAAGATACTGCCCTACCCGGCATGGAACAACCCTTGTATTATTGGATTCCATCCATTGCTCCTTCAGGGATGGCTTTTGTTAGCGGTGAAGTATACCCAGAATGGGAAGGCAGCCTGCTAGTAGGGTCTCTAAAATTTGAATATCTAGAACGTCTTGTTGTTGAAAACGACAAGGTCACATATAGAGAAAAAGTTGCTGAAGATATTGGTCGCGTACGTGATGTGATTATGGGTGTCGATGGTTATATTTACTTGGCTGTAGAGAATAAAGGAATCTATAAAATTGTACCAAAAACATGAGCAGACTGATAATAATCTTCCTATTTCCAGCATTTGTTTTTTCTCAAGACATTCGTCAGAGTGAAAGCTATGCCAATGGACAGTTGGTATATGAAGATTTTTGTATGCTATGCCATATGGCCAATGGTCAAGGCGTACCAAAAGCTTTTCCTCCCCTAGCCAATTCTGACTATTTAAAAGACATCAAAGCTACTGTTAACAGCATCAAATACGGATTAAACGGTCCAATTGTGGTAAACGGAGTTAAATACAACAGCGTGATGGCTCCTATGGGCTTAGATGACCAAGAAGTTGCCGATGTGACGAACTTTATATTGAATACTTGGGGAAATAAATACGATAAATTGATCACCAAACAAATGGTAGAAAAACTTACAACCAAACAATGACACTTATAGGGATCTGTGGAGGGTCAGGCTCTGGAAAGACCACATTAGTAAATGCCTTACAAAAAGAGATCGGAGAAGATCGTATGGGGGTAATTTCTCAAGATTCGTATTACAAAAACCACCCAAAACTTAGTTTTGAGGAACGTTGTAAACTCAATTTTGACCACCCAGATGCCATTGATTTTCAACTTTTCGAAAAACATTTGAGGCTGCTCCAGTCTGGGCAATCCATAGAAATGCCCTCCTACTCCTTTGAAACCCATCTAAGAAATGAGCAAACACAAAATATTTCTCCTAAAGAATATATGGTGGTTGAAGGAATTTTAATTTTTACTAATGAAGAATTATTCTCATTGTTTGACTACAGTATTTTTGTGAGTAGTGAGGAAAACATACGTCTTAAACGTCGTATAAAACGTGACACCAAAGAACGTGGCCGCACACCACTAGAGGTTCAAAACAGATTCAAGAGCACCATCAAGCCCATGCATGACTTATTTATTGAACCCCACAAGCAGCATGCAGATTTGGTGTTTGACAATTCTGCACATGATTTGAGTAAAATTGAAGACTTTTGTAAAAAAATTAAGAATCATATCTAATTGAAAACACTCAAAAACATTTGGAAAAACCCTTGGTTTAGAAGATTGACCAACATCTATATCTTAGTGAGTGGTTTTTTTATTTTTTGGATGCTCTTTTTTGACACCAATTCTCTGCGCATCTATTGGAGTTTGAATCAAAAAGTCAAAGAATTAGAAAAACAAAAACAAACTCTTATACAAGAAATTAAAGCCGATAAGGCCTTTATTCTAAAAATGAAAGATACTTCTGCAATGGAACGCTATGGTCGAGAGCAATATTTCCTTAAAAAAAACAATGAGGATATCTACATTATAGAGTTTGAAGATTCTTTAACTGAAGAATGATTTTGCTATGCATGCATAAAAAATTGTATTTTTAAGGCATGACATATTCAGATAAAATGCTTAGAGACGATGCTCTTTCAGGGAAAACAATCGTCGTTACAGGGGGTGGTAGCGGATTGGGCAAAGCGATGACCCAATATTTTTTAGAACTGGGAGCCAAAGTAGCCATTACTTCTCGAAATCTCGAAAAATTACAAGCGACTGCTGATGAGCTTTCTTCACTTACTGGGGGAGAATGTTTTGCGGTCTCTTGTGATGTTCGCGAATATGATCAAGTGGTTGAAATGCATGAAAAGGTGGTGGAGAAGCTTGGCCCTATCGATGTGTTATTGAATAATGCGGCAGGAAATTTTATTTCACCAACCGAAAATCTCTCTGCCAATGCTTTTGATACAATTATCGATATTGTGTTAAAAGGAACCAAAAACTGCACTTTAGTGTTTGGAAAACACTGGATTAAGACCAAACAAAAAAATGTGAATGTCCTCAACATCATTACCACCTATGCTTTTACTGGCTCGGGATACGTGGTACCATCTGCTGTTTCAAAAGCAGGCGTTTTAGCCATGACACGATCTTTGGCCGTTGAATGGGCAAAGTATGGAATGCGTTTTAATGCCATTGCTCCAGGACCCTTTCCGACCAAAGGAGCATGGGAACGGTTGTTGCCTGGGCCGTTGGTTAAAAAATTTGATCCAGCCAAAAAAGTACCTTTGGGTCGTGTGGGAGAACATCAAGAGTTGGCCAACTTGGCTGCCTACATGGTTTCTGATTTTGGTGCCTATCTAAACGGAGAAACCATAGTCCTAGACGGAGGCGAATGGCTGAAAGGCGCAGGGCAGTTCAATATGCTCGACAAAATCCCCAAAGCTATGTGGACCATGTTGCGCAAAATCATGTTGAAAAAAAAATAAACAAAACCCTACGTTAGCGCTTTGTTTACCCTCATGAATTCCTATTTTTACTGCAATCATGGTCAGAGTCAATGGGTAAAATTATTGCAGTAGCAAATCAAAAAGGAGGAGTGGGTAAAACCACGACCGCTGTTAACCTTTCAGCATGTTTAGGCGTACTCGAAAAAAAGGTGCTGCTCATAGACGCAGACCCCCAAGCCAATGCCACTTCGGGCCTTGGTGTTGATGTTCATCAGATTGAAAAAGGTACTTATCAACTTCTAGAGCATACCGTTCAATTAAATGATATGATTTTAGACACAGAAACTACAAATGTAGATTTAGTGCCTGCTCACATAGATTTGGTTGCCATAGAGATTGAGCTCGTGGATAAACCCAAAAGAGAGTACATGCTTCAGGCAGCCCTACAAGATGCAAGAAATCAGTACGATTTTATCATCATAGATTGCGCACCCTCACTCGGTTTGTTAACGCTCAACGCACTTACGGCTGCGGATTCGGTGCTGATTCCCATTCAATGTGAGTATTTTGCTTTAGAAGGTCTTGGGAAATTACTCAACACCATCAAAAGCATACAACGAATTCATAACAAAGACCTAGATATTGAAGGGATGTTGTTAACTATGTACGACTCTCGCTTACGCCTTTCAAATCAAGTGGTAGATGAAGTAAAAAAACATTTTAATGACATGGTTTTTAAAACCATCATTCAAAGAAATGTAAAGGTAGGTGAAGCCCCCAGTCATGGAGAAAGTATTCTCTATTATGACAGCACAAGCAGAGGTGCTGAAAATTATTTAAATTTAGCCCATGAGGTCATATCAAAAAATAGCGTGTAATGGCTAAAGCAAACAAACGACAGGTTTTAGGTCGAGGGCTATCGGCACTTTTAAACGATCCCCAAAATGAATCCGAAGAGAACCTTTCGGATGACCAAGTGATTGGAAACGTAATTGAGCTCGACTTGGCTCAAATCGATGTAAACCCCTACCAACCTCGAACACATTTTAACCAAGACGCATTGAATGAGTTGGCAAGCTCTATTGAAAACCTAGGCGTAATTCAACCCATCACAGTGCGTAAAATTGCCTTTCAAAAATATCAATTGGTTTCTGGTGAGCGCCGATTGCGTGCTTCGCAAAGCTTGGGACTGCCCAGCATTCCTGCTTTTGTTCGAATTGCTAATGACCAAGAGTCACTAGAAATGGCTTTGGTAGAAAACATTCAACGAGAAGATCTCGATCCTATTGAAATTGCCCTCTCCTACCAACGACTTATAGAAGAAATTTCTTTAACTCAAGATGAATTGAGCACGCGCGTAGGAAAGAAACGATCAACCATAACCAATTATTTGAGGTTACTGCGCCTAGACCCCATTATTCAAACAGGAATGCGTGACGGATTTATCAGTATGGGGCATGGTCGTGCCTTGGTCTCTATTGAAGATCGTTCGGAGCAACTTGAGGTTTATGAAAAAATTCTTTCTAATGGTCTTTCTGTACGTGCAACGGAAAATTTGATTAAAAAAGAAAAAACAGAAGAAGCAACCCCAAAATCAAAACCCGAATCGATTTCAAAAAAAGATTTGGATTACTATAAAGAAGTGTATGGTAAAAAGGTTCAGATCCAGCTCAACTCACAAGGTGGAGGACGCTTGATCATCCCTTTTTCATCAAGAAAAGAGCTCAAAAATATCACCAAAAAAATAAAAGGTGAAGACTAATTTTCTGTGTTTACTAGTTCTTTTTTGTGTTATTGGTGTGTATGCCCAAAATAACACTGAAAATCTATCCGCTTATGAGATAGACCCCCTTAGGCCATCTCGAGCTGCATTTTACTCTGCAGTATTGCCAGGTTTGGGTCAGATTTACAACAAAAGATACTGGAAAGTTCCGTTGGTTTATGGTGGGCTGGGTGCGTCTATATATTTTTATGATTTTAATCAAAAAAATTACAAGAGATACCGCAATGCTTACAAGAGACGCATGGCTGGCTATACAGATGATGAATTTCAAGGAGTTATTTCTGATGATAACAGACTCATCGATGGGCAAAATTTTTACAAACAAAATAGAGACAGATCGATGTTGTTTATAGTTGGCGTTTATTTGCTCAATATTTTAGACGCAAACATTGACGCCCACCTTAAACAATACAATGTTAACGACAATTTAAGCGTCAAGCCAAGATTCGAACACAATACGTTGACCAATGAAATGCAATGGGGCGTGGCCCTCAGTTTAGATTTTTAAAAAAACAAAATGAAAATAGCACTTTTAGGGTATGGTCGTATGGGTAAAGCCATAGAAAAAATAGCCGAAAAAAGAGGGCATGAGATCGTTGCCAAAATAGATAAAAACAACCCGTTAGACTCCTTAAATAACGCGGATGTCGCCATTAATTTTAGCATTCCCAATGCAGCCTTAGCCAACATCACCAATGCCCTTAATGTCGGCATTCCTGTCGTATGCGGCACCACGGGATGGCTCGATCACAAAAAAGAAGTTGATGCACTATGCAACAAACTCGAAGGTGCGTTTCTTTACGCATCCAACTTTAGTTTGGGTGTCAATTTATTTTTTGAACTCAATAAAAAATTAGCAAGCTACATGCGGTCTTTTCCTGAATACAAAGTAGAAATTGAAGAGATTCATCATACGCAAAAACTGGATGCTCCAAGTGGTACTGCCATCACATTGGCTGAGGGAGTGATTGACAATAGCGAACATAAGCAATGGCATCTATATGGAGAGGCAAAAGAAGGGTTTCCTATCAAGGCGCTTCGTGAAAATGATGTTCCAGGCACTCATACGGTGAGTTATCATTCAGAGGTTGATTCTATAGACATTACCCATACTGCCCATAGTCGAACTGGATTTGCTTTGGGTGCCGTCGTTGCCGCTGAATGGATTCTGGGAAAAAAAGGAGTGTTTGGTATGCGTGATGTGTTGGGCTTATAAACATATCTAGCATAATTTTTTTATTATTTTCGTTGACTAAAGCCTATATGTTATGACCTTCACTGAGTGGTTTTATTTTTTTCTTGCCGTACAGGCGGTTCACTTTTTTGGAACATGGAAACTCTACAAAAGATCTGGACACGCAGCCTGGAAAGCCGCCATACCTATCTACAATGCAATCATCTTGATGAAGATTATCAACAGACCTGCTTGGTGGGTGGTCTTACTATTCTTACCTATTATCAACCTGATTATGTTTCCTGTAATATGGGTCGAAACACTTCGAAGTTTTGGGAGAAACAGCTCTATCGACACATTGTTAGGGATTGGGACTCTCGGGTTGTACATATATTATATCAATTACGCTACCCAGCCAACTTATAAAGAAAACAGAAGTCTTAAACCTCGAACAGCCTTTGGAGAGTGGGTAGGTTCTGTTCTTTTTGCAGTCGTCATTGCAACAATTGTGCACACATATTTTATTCAACCCTACATCATTCCAACTGGGTCCTTAGAAAAAACACTCCTCACAGGAGATTTTCTTTTTGTTAGTAAGTATCACTATGGAGCTCGAGTGCCGCAAACCGTGGTTTCTTTTCCTATGGTTCATGATACCATCATCGGAACAGGTGTGCGATCGTATCTTAAAAAACCACAACTCCCCTATCTTCGATTCCCAAAATTACAAGAAATCAAACGCAACGAGATTGTTGTTTTTAGCTGGCCTGCCGATACAGTTCGCCAATTTTTTGTCAAAGAGGCAGGTGTTGAAAAACCAATCGACAAAAAATCTAACTACGTTAAAAGATGTGTAGGGCTTCCTGGTGACACTCTCGAAATCATTGATGGCATCATTCATATCAACGGCAGCAAAACTCAATTACCCGATCGAGCGAAACCCTTGTATGGCTATACAGCGTACAAAAAAACAGGGATTTCATCTCGTGCCCTCATTCGTGATGGCATCAGCGATATCATGCGAACATTTCGTATCAACAACATCAATCAAGAGCGATTCAATGCCATTCGTCCGTTTATTCTAAACGTCAGCAGCAACCAACCTGAAAACTTCACGGTCATCACAGGCGGCAAAGGCTTACCGACAGATGTCATTTTACAATATGGGATTAGTGCGAGTGAGTTGATGGAAACTAAAAAAAGTTTGTACCTGACCCTTGCAGAAGCAAATGCTTTACAAAAGACGGTCGGTTTTGACAGTCTTGTACGTCAAATCAATAACCGAAAAACTTACAACACCAATTTCTTCCCTAATGATGTCCGTTACAACTGGAATGAAGATAATTTTGGGCCTATTGTGTTGCCTAAAACAGGAGCTACTGTTAAGCTTAACAACTCTAACATTGCTTTGTATAAAAAAATCATTCGTGATTACGAGAATAAAAGCTTGATCATCAACAACGGTCAATTTATAATTGGTGGTCAAGAGGCAACTTCTTACACTTTCGAAAAAGACTATTTCTGGATGATGGGAGATAACCGACATCGTTCTGAAGACAGTCGTTTTTGGGGTTTTGTTCCAGACGATCATATTGTGGGGAAACCTATTTTTATATGGATGAGTATTGATGGTATAAACGATGGGATTCGCAACATGAAAGTACGGTGGGATCGAGTGTTCACAACAGTTGGTGGTTCAGGAGACCCTGTTTCCTATCGATGGCACTTTGTCGTGTTTTTAGTGATATGGCAAGGATATAGCTTGTATCGCAACAAACGTAAAAAATGAGTACCATTGTACTACCCATAGCATATGCCTCTCCTCTAGCTTATTGGGTGCCTTTGGCAAAAGGGAAAAACGTCATTTGGGAAGTTCACGACCACTATGACAAACAGACTTATCGTAACCGCACTTATATCCACGGGGCGAACGGAAAGCAGATGTTAAGTATTCCGATCAAACACTTGGGTCACAAAGGACATCAGAAGTATTCAGAAGTGGAAATAGCCAACGAATTCCCATGGCAAAAACAACACTGGAGAACCCTTCAAACTGCCTATAGATCGTCTCCTTTTTTTGAATATTACGAAGATGACATCAGCCCACTCTACACAGAGTCGTTTGAACGTCTGATGACATTTAACACAAAAGTTAATCAGACGATTGCTGATCTATTGGATATTCACTATCCAAAAGACACCACACTCTCTTACAATAAGAATCTAACACAACAAAAAGATGCACGAAGTTGGGCGAACGCAAAAGAAAAAATCCCTGTAACAACTCCTAAATACACACAAGTGTTTTCAGGAAAAAATGGTTTTATTCCCAACATGAGTATTTTTGATCTTCTTTTTAATGAAGGTCCAGGGAGCGTGGCACTTTTGCGCTCTGTATAGATTGTGTAACTTTGACCAAAATAGCCCCAAATGAGTAAACCCAAAGTCATTGGCATTGGTGGTGTATTCTTCAAAGCCAAAAAGCCTGATACCTTACGTGCTTGGTATAGGGACACACTAGGATTTCACTTAAACCATTATGGATCATCTTTTGAATTCAGAAACGCTAACGATCCTGAACAGATTAATTATTTTTTATGGTCTGCATTGTCGAGTCAAACAGATTATTTCTGGCCATCTAAGAAAAATTTTATGATAAACTATCGGGTGGATGACTTAGAAGCCATCCTAGAGGAATTACAGGAAAGCGGTGTTACGGTCATTGACGAAATATCGAAGTACCCGTATGGAAAATTTGTCCACATTCTCGATCCAGAAGGAAATGCGATCGAACTTTGGGAGGCAAATGATGATTTTTTTACGGAAATTATTGGTCCAACAAATAAATAAAAAGCAGGCCATAAGCCGGATTCTGTCGTGCCTTACCATTGATCTAGGCCCATCATTGCTAATGGGCTCTAACCGCCTACCCGCCAACTTGGGCGCGCTACCCTCAAGCGTTGGTATATTTGACGTTTCACCGTATAGAGTTTACCTGATTTCACTACAGCCGAACTGTACTTGCTTTCTGTTGCACTGGTCCTACTTTACTTTTAAGGTAAAGCGACGGGCGTTACCCGCTATACTGCGCTTTGGTGTCCGGACTTTCCTCTTTGCCTGAAACAAAGCGGTAAGGAGGCCTGCGTGGCAAAAGTAAGACAAAATGTTGTTCAAAACCATCTTTATAAACAACATAAAATCCCGTTCAATATTGATATATTTGTGACATATGGAGCCATTTGTTGTATCTGCTTTAAAATATAGACCTCAAAAATTTGGGGACGTTGTTGGTCAACATGCGATTACTCAAACTTTAGAAAATGCCATAGAGCAAAATCATTTGGCTCAAGCGTTGTTGTTTTGTGGTCCTCGTGGAGTAGGCAAAACTACGTGTGCTCGTATTCTAGCTAAGAAAATCAATATTCAAGATGGTATTGATACCCAAAACGATTTTGCTTTCAATATATTTGAACTCGATGCTGCTTCGAATAACTCTGTTGAGGATATACGAAATTTAATAGATCAGGTACGCATCCCCCCTCAAATCGGGAAATTCAAGGTTTATATCATTGATGAGGTACACATGTTATCTCAAGCAGCCTTTAATGCGTTTTTAAAAACTCTAGAGGAACCTCCTGCTCATGCAATTTTCATATTGGCTACCACAGAAAAACATAAGATCATTCCAACGATTCTTTCGAGATGTCAAATTTTTGATTTTAAACGTATCGGAATTACAGATGCAAAAAATCATTTATCCCATATCGCAAAAGAAGAAAACATAGAAGCTGAAGAAGAAGCCCTCCAGCTTATTGCTCAAAAGGCAGATGGTGCCATGAGAGATGCTCTTTCGATTTTTGATCGAATTGTAAGTTTTTCAGGAAATAAAATTACCGCCCAAAGTGTGTCTATTAATCTAAATATTCTTGATTTTGACACATTTATAAACATCACAGACCACCTCATTGAGGGCAATATTAGAGCTTCAATCTTGGTATTTGATCAGGTATTGAGCAAAGGATTTGATGGGCACCACTTTATCACTGGACTCGGAAGTCATTTGAGGGATTTGTGGATGGCTAAAAATGAAGAAACCATAGAGCTTTTAGAGGTGGCAGAGACAACCAAAGCAAAATACCTTAGTCAAAGTAAAAATGCAAGTCTATATTTTCTTGAGAAGGCCTTGGAACTTTCCAATGACTGTGATCTAAATTATAAAAGCTCAAAAAACCAACGTCTATTAGTCGAGTTGTGCCTCATGCAAATCGCTTCTGTTAATGACGAAAAAAAAAAGACTGAACCCTACATAAAACCTCCCTCTTTAGAGGAAAAAGAAAAAGAACCCCAAAAAAAAGAAGTTAAACAATATCATAAGAACGATATAGAACCCCCAGTGGTTTCAGAGCCAGAGTCCAATCAACTTAACAAAAAGGAAGTTGACACCAAAACTGACGATCTTGACAAAGAACCTGAAGAACAATCACCTAGCTTAAAAATAGATATAAAACACAAAGGTGTATCGGGTTTATCTCTCTCAAGCATCAAACTCAAAAAAGAGTTTGAAAATCAAAAACAGGGTTCAGCTGTTCAACCAAAAAGAGAGGAAAAGTTTTCGCAAGAGGAATTAGAAAAAATATGGTCTCTTAGCATCAAAGAACAAGAAAAAAAAGGAGCTCATAATCTTGTTGCCTTATTGAAATTGGATACCCCGAGACTAAAAAACGTAAATGAGATTCACTTAACATTTCCTAATAACACCAATAAAAAAGAACTTGAACGCGAGAAAAGGGATATTATGTTGTTTTTGGGTGAACAACTTAAGAACGACACCTTAAGTCTTAAGATTCATGTAGATCTTAAAGAAGATAAAAAATTTATTTATACGCCTAAGGATAAATATGATCAACTTGTAGCCATCAATCCGCTTGTTGATGAGTTTAGAAAAGAATTTGATTTAGATTTATGATGCTTGGATTAAAATTACCTACAGACCCTCGATGGGTCAACATCGTTGAAAAAAATATTCGGGAGATACTTACAGATCATGCCTATTGTGAGCAAAAGGCAGCAAGTACAGCAATCTCATTAATTATTAGTTTTCCAGAAAAAAGCGAACTTGTTCAAGCCATGACCGATTTGGTTAAAGAAGAGATGAGTCATTTTAAAATGGTACATGACAAAATTGTCAAACGTGGCTGGTCATTGGGAAGAGAACGAAAAGATGAATATGTCAATCAGCTCATGCAGTTTTTTCCAAAAGGAGGTAGCAGAGAAGATCATTTAACACACAAACTTTTATATGCCGCTCTAATTGAGGCACGTAGCTGTGAACGTTTTCGTCTACTTTCAGAACAATTACCAGACAAAGAACTTGCTGACTTTTATCGAAAACTTATGGTTAGCGAGGCCAATCACTATAGTTTGTTTTTGGGTTTTGCTCGCCGATACAATCAAAGAAATATCGTTGATAAAAAGTGGAATAACTTATTAGAATTCGAGGCTCATTTAATGAAAAATCTGGGCGTAAAGGAGACCATGCATGGCTAACCCATTTTTTTATACATATATTTTACCATACCATCTGCCAAGCCCACTTTAGGCACATGAATTTTAGAAGCATTTGCATGCTGCATAGCCAATAGATAAATATGAGTTGCTTGTACAATGACATCTGCTCTGTCAGGGTTTAGTTTAAGACGAGTCATCATCTTTTTACGGCTCATCTTTTTTAAAGTGTTGTACTGTTTTTCAACATAACCTAAGGACAATGGTTTACCAAGTTTATGTCCAGACAATTTAAACAGTGTGTTAATAGTACCCCCTGAGCCTAGAATGGAAAAATTGTTTAATCCGTTTGTGTGTGTTTCTATCCAAGATTGATAGTCATCCCAAACCTGTTTACTAACCATTTTTTTTAATAAACGAACTGTGCCAAGTTTAAAAGATTTAGAGATTAAAATCTCTCCTTTGCTATAAACTGTCAATTCAGTACTGCCTCCTCCTACGTCTACAAATAGATAGTTTTTGTTGGGTTTTAATACCGAGTACAAATCGGTTGAGGCTATAATTTCAGCCTCACGTTGACCATCAATAATTTCGATGTTCATTCCAGTAGCCTTTTGAACTCGATCGACAAACTGATGTCCATTGTTTGCCTCTCTCAAGGCAGAAGTTGCATAGGCTAGATATTGCGAAACTCCATGTACTTTCATCAACAACTTATAGGCATGCATGGCATCTATCATACGTTGTTGGTTTTCCTCCCCAATCTCACCAAACACAAAAGAATCTGCTCCCAAACGAATGGGAACACGTATGATGGCGTTTTTCGAGAATACAGTAGGCTTTCCCTTCTGTTCAATAATGTTACAAATTAACAAACGGACTGCATTGGAGCCTATGTCTATGGCAGCATATTTTTTGACTTTCACGAATCTAATTTTTGTTTATAATAAACATACAACGCTTCTTGTGTTCGTGTTTTGGGTTTTTTATTAGACCTATATTCGTTGTTATTGGTGGTGTTTACAAGGCGTGCTTTTACATTGTCTTGCCAACATATGTCAAAGGTTTCTATGAGTTGATCTTTGATGTCATTGTCATAGATAGGACAAGACACCTCAACTCTATTGTGTAGATTGCGTGTCATCCAATCTGCAGAGGAAATAAACACTCTCGGGTTTCCGTCATTTTCAAAAATAAGTAGACGTGTGTGTTCTAGATAACGATCGACTACACTTATAACTTCTATGTTTTCGCTTTGCCCTTTAACACCAGGTATCAAACAGCAAACGCCACGAACGATGAGCTGTATCTTTACCCCTGCTCTGCTGGCTTCATACAAAGATTCAACCATTGGGTAATTGGTGATGCTGTTAAGCTTGATTTTAATAGACGAAGGACGACCCGCCTTGGCATTTTGTATTTCATTCATAATTAATGATTGAAAATACAATGAACTATGATGGGGAGAAGTCACTAAGTGCTTATACTTTTTCACCTGATAACTCGCTTCTAAAAAATCGAAAACTTTGCCAATTTCTCTTAAAATAGATTGGTGGGCAGTAAAAAGAGTGTAATCTGTGTAGAGCTTGGCAGTAGATTCGTTAAAATTACCCGTACTAATAAAACCATAACGTTTCAACTTGTCTCCTTCCTTACGTTGAACCAAACAAATTTTGGCATGTACTTTTAGACCAGGGACACCAAAAATCAAACGTATGCCTTCCTTTTTCATAATTTCAGCATACTGAATATTGGCCGCCTCATCAAAGCGAGCTTGAAGTTCTATTTGGACTGTAACTCGCTTGCCATTACGGGCAGCTTGAATAAGAGAACTTGCAACATTGGAGATTTTTGACAACCTATAAATTGTGATATAAACACTTTTTACCTTAGGATCTATGGCCGCCTCACGTAAAAACTTGACTACATAGGTAAAGGTATGGTAAGGAGTGTGGATAAGATGGTCTTTGACTGCTACTTGAGATAAGATACTCTTATTTAAATCAAAATCGGGTGCTAATAAGGGTGTTTTGGGGCTGTATAGTAAGTCTTTTCTCCCAAGGTTAGGAAACTTAATATAATCACGTCTGTTGTGGTATCTACCTCCTGGGATTATACTGTCATGAGTGTCAATTTCCATTCGTGAAAGCAACAAGGACAATGTGTCTTGACCGATTTGTTTGTCATACACAAAGCGAACGGGCTCACCTTCTGATCGTTCTTTAACACTTTCAGCTACTTTTTCTATGTAACTTTTACTTAGATCGTCATCTAAATCGAGTTCGGCATCACGACTAAATTTTATCATATGAGCCTCAATCTTTGTATAATCAAACACTCCAAAAATGGATTCTAATTGAAAACGTATTAGGTCGTCCAACATCATCACATATGTAGAACTTCCTTCGGAAGGCAAAACCACAAAGCGCTGAATGGAAGAAGGGATCTCTATAAGAGCGTATTGTACAGAATCGTCAAATGGGTGTTTCTCTTTATCGAGCTCAAAACGAACCGCCAAAAAAGCATTTTGGTCGTTTAGGTGAGAGATCGTTTTAAGATCGTTGAGTATCAATGTAATTAAGGCAGGGCCTACTTGCTCATTAAAGTAAGTGTTAACAAATCCTTTTTGTTGTTCGGTAATCTGGGTTTCATTTACAAAAAATATGTTTTCCTTAGAAAGTTCAGTCATGATACTGTTCAGGGTATCCAAACTGTTTTGTTGAAGTGTGATGGTTTTTTGAGTAATCTCTTGCAACAGGTCTTCAGCTGAATGTTCTCCAAAAATTTTACCATGTCTTTGTTCAGCCCGAGCAATGCGTTTGACGGTTGCATAGCGAACCTTAAAAAATTCATCGAGATTGTTTGAGAAAATACCCACAAAACGCAAACGTTCAATCAGGGGGACATTCGGGTCTTGCGCTTCTTGTAAAACACGTGCATTAAAATCCAACCAACTGATTTCTCTATTTACGAACTGATTTTTTGGCATTTAACGAATCTTTTTTGGAATTATCACACTGCATTCACAGTCGGTAATTTGACTCCATAAAGATACATCAAATCGAAAAATCACTGCAGTTGCCGTGGGTAGATTGTCAAGATTGTACCTGCCCAGGGTTTTTGCTAGATACAAACAAGCATTGTTATGGCCAAAAGTGATGATGTTTGATAAGCTTTCTTCTTGAGAGTGAATAAAGTTTAATACTTGATTTCCTGAAAAATCATATAACTTCTCTTCGAGCTCAATAGAGGTAGTATCGATTCCTAAGGAACTCGTGACAAGCAACGCTGTATCAAAAGCTCTTTTGGCAGGACTCGAGCAGACTTTATCAAATTTAAAATTCATTGTACTTAATCGCTCACCAACGAGGGATGCGTCTCGAGCTCCCCTTTCAGTCAGGGGGCGTTCTCTGTCCGGAAGATCAAAAGCCCATGAGGATTTGGCATGACGCATCATAACCCATGTTTTCATGGGGAAAGTCGCTTAAAAGTCCATTGATCATTCTTGTTCAATGAAAATAGGATTCGATCGTGTAGTCTATTGGGTCTCCCCTGCCAGAATTCAATGGTTTTTGGAATGACCTTGTAACCACCCCAATGTTTGGGTCTGGGAATCAATTTGTTTTTGTAAAATCTTTCTAATTCAGCTAGTTTGTTATCTAAAAAATCACGGTTCTGGATAGGACTGCTTTGTTCTGAAACATGAGCACCAATCTGACTGCCTCGTGGACGTTCTTTAAAATATGCATCCGAAGCAAATTCATCTACAGACTCTGCAATTCCAGTGACAATCACTTGGCGTTCTAAATTAGGCCAGTAAAAAGACAAACACACCTGTGGGTTTTGAGAAATTGCCGATCCTTTTGCGCTGTTGTAATTAGTAAAAAACACAAAATCACCTTGATCAATATGTTTGAGCAAGACCACTCTAGATTGGGGAGCTCCGCTAGAATCTGATGTGCTCAAAGTCATTGCATTGGTTTCAGCAACCCCACCCTTAGAAGAAACTTCATCAAACCACTGATTAAAAAGCGTTATAGGGTCTCCAGGAATTTCAGATTCTAACAACTCTGAAGACTGGTAATTTTTACGAAGGGAAGAATAATTACTTGTGTTTTTCATTACACAAGTGAAGGTACAAAATCATTCGAAATCATACACCATGCCATCGGAAGCTAATTGAACATTTTCAAAAACAGTTTTGGCTTCTTCCAAAAATGGATCTAAAGAATTGTATCGGGAAGAAAAATGACCCAATAACAATTGACCAATTTGAGCCTGTTTGGCAATCATGGCAGCCTGTTTGGCGGTGCTATGATACGTTTTCAAAGCAAGGTCTTTTCGATCCTCTAAAAAAGTAGATTCATGATACATAACATCGACACCTTGAACAGCATTGGCAAGTTCAGGAAAATAAGCTGTATCACTACAAAAAGCATATGAGCGGGGTGCAGATGGGTCAAGAGTTAGTTTGGAGTTAGCAATGATCTGCCCTTGGTCATCTTCAACATCCTCACCAAGTTTAAGTTTGTGAAACTGACTGATGTCTATTTGATGTTTATCAGTGGCAATTTTATTGATTTTTCTCAATCCTGGTAATTCTTTAAATAAAAAACCATTGGTATAGATGCGGTGCTTCAATGGTATCGTTGTCACCTCAACCTGATCGTCAGCATACAACAAGACAGAGTCTTTATCGTCGAGTTCATGAAAGTGCAAAGGATAGTTGGTCCATGAATCAGCGAGTTTAAGAAGCAATAGAATTGCCTCTTTGATCCCTTTGGGGCCATGAATATGCAAAGGGGCTTCTCTACCCAATAACCTAAAGGTGGAAATCAACCCTGGTAACCCATAAAAATGATCTCCATGTAGGTGAGAAATAAAAATGTGTTTGATGTGTGAAAACTTGACTTTGTGTTGGCGCAAACGTACTTGAGTCCCCTCTCCACAGTCAATTAAAAAACGGTGTCCTCGAATTTCTAATAATTGTGCCGTTGGAGCTTTGTCAACATGAGGAGTTGCAGAATAGGACCCTAGGATTGTAAGCTTCATAAGTACCCTAGATCTCTCTCGATTTCCTCAATTTCTATCGCATCAAAAGCTTCATTTAAGGTAGGCACTGTAACCAGATCCTCAGGTAAGAGTTTTAAAGACAATGGTCCGGTGACAAAAACAAAAGATTTTTGAGCAGTTTCTTTATGAAAAGCTGCAAGCTCTCTAAACTCCTTTATGTCTTTGGAGCCAACATAACTGAGTTCCAAAAGAACCAAAACAATATTTTTGTCGTTATAGTTCTTATACTGAGCCTTAAAAATCGTTCGAAAATCTTTTCCTTTTGGATCGGTGTTTTCTTGAAAGATGATTGCTGTATGTCCTTTTGTTTCTGTACGCATAATTCAACGTTTGGCAGCCAATAAATACAATACAGCCATTCGGATGGCGACTCCGTTTTCAACTTGATCGAGAATGATGGCTTGGTCAGAGTCTGCAACTTCAGAAGAAATTTCCACACCCCTATTTATAGGTCCGGGATGCATGATCACAAGGGGCTTGTTGATATCCTCAAGAACTTTCTGAGTAATTCCGTATTGCATGGTGTATTCGCGGTTAGATGGAAAATAACTTGCGTTCATTCGTTCGAATTGCACACGTAATACGTTGGCGACATCTGCCCAATCCAGGGCTTTCCGTAAATCCGTTTCAACTATTATACCTAAACTTTCGATGTGTTTAGGCATCAATGTTTTTGGACCACACACACGAACCTCAGCTCCAAGTTTTTGCAAAGCAAATATATTTGACAGGGCCACTCTTGAATGAAGAATATCTCCAACAATAACGACTTTTTTACCTTCAACAGAGCCCAATCTTTGATCTATGGAATAACTATCTAATAGCGCTTGGGTGGGGTGCTCATGTGCCCCATCTCCAGCATTTACAATGGTTGCGTCTACATGCTTAGACAAAAACATCGCTGCACCTGGACTGGGATGCCGCATCACAACCATATCTACTTTCATAGACAAGATGTTATTCACGGTATCAATAAGTGTTTCCCCTTTTTTCAAAGAAGAACTGGATGCTGAAAAATTAATTACGTCTGCGGAGAGTCGTTTTTGTGCCAATTCGAATGACAACTTGGTTCGTGTGCTGTTTTCAAAAAAAAGATTGGCAATGGTCACATCTCGAAGAGAGGGCACTTTTTTTATCGGACGATTGATTACCTCCTTAAAGTGCGTAGCCGTTTCAAAAATCAATTTTATATCCTCAAGATTGAGGTATTTGATTCCTAAAAGATGGTCAACGCTTAATTTACTCATTCTCGTTTGTTGTTAAATAGATTGCATCCTTGCCATCTTCTTCCTTCCAAAAGACTTTGACTCGTTCATTTTGAATGGCATCGACTTGTCTTCCTAAAAAATCGGGTTGAATTGGAAGATGACGAGAAAATCTGCGATCAATTAGGGTCAATAATTGAATTTCTGAGGGACGCCCATATGAGTCTATAGCTGTCAAAGCTGCACGTATGCTTCGTCCTGTATACAAAACATCATCAATAAGCACCACACGCTTTCCTTCAATCTCCACATCCATCAAATTTTCTTTTGCTTTCAAAACCTTATCATATCGACGAAAATCATCTCTAAAAAAAGTGATGTCCAGAAAACCCATTTGTATGTCTTCTATTCCATACTCCTGAGCAAGAATCATACACAGCCGTTGTGATAGTATAACACCTCGAGGCTGAAGGCCTATTAGCACTGTATTTGAAAAATCGAGATGGGATTCGCGAAGCTGACAAGCAAGGCGATTGAGGATGATGTTTACTTCATGGGTGTTGAGCAGTAACCTGTCACTCATCCTAGATAGATTTATGCAAATTTAGGTATTTTTTAAAAAACGAGAGGTAAAAAATAAAAATCAAGGAAACCATTGAATTTTCCAGAAGGGTTTGTTGAATGTTTTTTGTAATTTTAAAAGACCAAATCTTTTCAGTTATGTACCACAAATCTTTCGAACATTTCCGTACGCATTATCTGCAACTTATTCCTTTAACAATCATATTACAGACTTGCATAGCATCAATTGCAGTGCTGTATTTGCTAAAACAACCCCCAACAACAGCAATCATGGTGCAACTGGCTGTAGGGATCTATGCGTCATCGTTCTACAATGGAGCAATCATCGCGCAGCTATCCGTAAAAACTGTTTACAATTTGCTTATAGCAAGTATTTTTATAAACTTGTTATTGATCATTATACACGCCTAAGAAAAAAGGGTTTTCCTTTTTTGGTTGCCTTATAAGAAGGTTATGCTAATTAGACTTGTGCAATTTTAGCAGAAAGGCGTTCGTAAATTCCATTTGATAATTTTTCTCTTATCGATGAAAATGCTTCTAAAGTCTCATTAATATCTTCTAAGTTGTGAGAGGCAGTAGGTATTAGACGTAATAGTATGAGTCCCTTAGGTATCACTGGATAAACCACGATTGAACAAAATATACCATAATTGTCTCTCAAATCTTTAACCAGAACCATCGCCTCAGGAATGGTTCCTTTTAAATAGACTGGAGTCACACAACTTTGAGTCGTTCCAAGATCGAAACCACGTTCTCTTAGCCCAGACTGAAGAGCATCAACGTTTTCCCAAAGTTTGTTTTTGAGTTCTGGCATCGTACGCAACATTTCCAGTCGCTTCAAAGCACCTTTGACCAAAACCATCTGCAAAGACTTAGCAAATACTTGTGAACGCATGTTGTACTTCAGATAATCGATAATTTCTTTGTCAGCAGCAATAAAAGAACCCGTGCTCGCCATTGACTTTGCAAAAGTTGCAAAGTAGACATCAATATCGTCTTGTATACCTTGCTCCTCACCTGCTCCAGCCCCCGTGGCGCCTAAAGTTCCAAAACCATGAGCGTCATCGACTAGTAGTCGGAAATTGTATTTTTCTTTTAAGGCAGCTATCTCTCGTAATCGACCTTGCTCACCACGCATACCAAATACACCTTCTGAAATAACCAAGATTCCACCACCAGTTTCCTGAACAACACGCTGTGCACGAACTAGGTTCTTTTCTAAACTATCAATATCATTGTGTTGAAAGGTAAAGCGCTTACCGAGGTGAAGGCGCACACCATCTACAATACAAGCGTGGCTATCAACATCGTATACAATCACATCATTTTTAGAAACAAGAGAGTCAATCGTAGATAATATACCTTGGTAACCAAAATTGAGCACATAGGCCGCTTCCTTTCCAACAAAAGCTGCGAGTTCATCTTGTAATTGCTCATGTAATGAGGTATGTCCCGACATCAATCGTGCACCCATCGGGTAAGCAGAGCCATACTCGGCAGCTGCCTCAGCATCGACTTTACGTACTTCTGGATGATTGGCCAAGCCTAGATAATCATTTACACTCCAAGTAATCACCTCTTTACCTTGAAAATGCATTCGATTAGAGATAGGTCCTTCTAATTTTGGAAATGCAAAATATCCTTCTGCTACAGAAGCCCATTTTCCCAAAGGGCCTTTATTTGCTCTTATGCGGTCAAATAAATCACTCATTACATATATAATTTAGTTGCAAATATACCCTATCTAATGTACTCGATGGGCTTTTCGTCCTCAATATTTTCAGCATCGAAGAAACCTTGATCACGCATCCACTTATCACTATAGATTTTACTCATATAGCGCGAACCGTGGTCACAAAAAATAACAACTACTTGACTGTTCTTATCAAAGAAAAATTCTTGGTGATTTAATTGACGAATGGCTTGCAAGGCAGCACCAGAAGTATAACCAACAAAAAGACCTTCCTTTTTGGCGATTTCTCGAGCCGCATGTGCGCTATCTTCATCCGTTACTTTTTCGAAATGATCAATAATTTCAAAATCCGTAGTTGTAGGAATTAAGTTTTTTCCAAGACCCTCTATCCTGTAAGGATATATCTCATTCTCATCAAATTCAAGCGTTTCATGAAACTTTTTTAATACGGATCCATATGCATCAACGCCTATAATTTTAATGTCAGGGTTTTTTTCTTTCAAAAATCTTCCTATTCCTGAAATGGTACCCCCAGTACCGCTGGCTGCTACCAAGTGAGTAATCTGACCTGCTGTTTGTTCCCAAATTTCAGGACCTGTTGTATGAAAGTGTGCTTCAGTATTGAGTTGATTGAAATATTGGTTGATATAAACAGAACCTTTAATTTCATTATGAAGTCGCTTAGCTACCTGATAGTATGAACGTGGATCATCGGCCTTTACATGTCCAGGACATACATAAACCTTAGCCCCCATAGCACGTAGCATATCTATCTTGTCAGGAGAAGATTTTGAAGTTACGGCTAAAACGCAATCATAACCTTTGATTGCACTGACCATTGCCAAACTAAACCCTGTGTTTCCTGAAGTAGTTTCTATAATGGTATCTCCAGGTTTGAGAATCCCTTGTCTTTCGGCAGCTTCAATAATATGCAAAGCGATGCGGTCTTTGTTAGAATGACCCGGGTTAAAAGACTCTACTTTCGCATAGTATGACCCTTTAAATGAAGAGGTCAGCGCATCGATTTTTACTAAAGGCGTTTTGCCTATTAGTTCAAGGGCGTTGTTATGTGCGTCTATTTTTTTGTTTGTCATAATGAAACACCCCTAGTTGGAGCATTGTTTCATGGCCAAATTTAAAAAAATTAAAGCTTATGAGAAAAAAATTATCAGCTCAAATATAGGGTACGAAGGTGAGACCTATTAATTTTAATGAAATTCAGGGTAAGGTGTTAAAAAATAAATATTCAATATACTAAAATGGTATATTTGACTCCAATAAAAACGGCTATGGTACACCACGATCACATAAAAGATCTTGTTGAGCGCCTCGGTGCGCTAAGGAGGTATCTTTGACATTGATGCCCTACGCATCGAAGTTCAAAACAAAGAAGAAAAAACCCTTGCACCTGATTTTTGGGATGACTCTAGATCTGCAGAGCGTTACATGCGTGCTTTACAATCTAGAAAACAGTGGATTGTAGATTACGATAAGGCCAGTCAACTTCTTGGTGACCTCGAGGTTCTTTATGAATTCTACAAAGCTGATGAAGTGACCACAGAAGAGCTTGAGGAACACTACCAACAAACCGAAACACACTTCGAAGATTTAGAATTTAAAAACATGCTTTCTGATGAAGGTGACAGCCTATCTGCTGTACTTCAAATCACAGCTGGTGCGGGCGGTACAGAGAGTTGTGATTGGGTTTCTATGCTGATGAGAATGTATAGTATGTGGGCAGATAAAAATGGTTTTAAAGTTCGAGAGCTCAACTTTCAATCAGGTGATGTTGCAGGAATCAAAACTGTAACCATGGAAATTGAGGGTGATTATGGTTTTGGTTGGCTTAAGGGTGAAAATGGCGTGCATCGCTTGGTACGCATCTCCCCTTTTGACAGCAATGCCAAAAGACACACTAGTTTTGCTTCAGTATACGTGTATCCGATGGTGGACGATTCGATTGAAATCGAAATCAATCCCTCTGACATCGAAATTACAACAGCAAGATCGAGTGGTGCCGGAGGTCAAAATGTGAATAAAGTAGAAACCAAGGTTCAGCTGAACCACAAACCTACTGGGATTCAAATATCTTGTTCCGAAACCAGGTCCCAACATGACAACAGAGAAAGAGCCATGCAGATGCTCCGCTCTCAATTGTATGAAATCGAACTTCAAAAAAGACAAGAGGCACGTCAGAATATTGAGGCGGGAAAGAAAAAAATAGAATGGGGGTCTCAAATACGAAATTATGTAATGCAGCCCTATAAATTGATTAAGGACGTACGAAGCGGTTATGAAACATCCGCTATTGATGATGTGCTCAATGGGGATCTAAATGGATTTTTAAAGGCATATTTGATGCTCAATCAGAACGATGAAAAAGAAGTGTTGTAATGATTAAAAATGTGATTTTTGATTTTGGAGGGGTACTGATTGATTGGAATCCAGAATATGTTTTTTTAAAAGAATTTAGAGGAGATCGTGCTCAAATGAATTGGTTTTTCGAAAACATATGTACTTCTGATTGGAACGAACAACAAGATGCTGGACACAGCATCGAAAAAGCCACTCAAGAACGGGTTGACATGTTCCCTGAACATGAATCTCTCATTAGAATGTATTATGGTAGATGGAAAGAAATGCTGGGTTATGAAATAACTGGAACTGTTAAAATTCTTGAAAGATTAAAACAGAAAAAATCAATTTCTCTTTTTGGACTAACCAATTGGAGTCACGAAACATTTCCTGTAGCACTTGAAAGGTTTGGTTTTCTAAACTATTTTGAAGACATCGTAGTTTCAGGAACTGAAAAACTCATAAAGCCTGATCACAGTATATACAAACTTCTTTTGGATCGTAACGAATTAGAAGCCGAGGAGTGTGTTTTTATCGATGACAAACTAATAAATGTGATTGCCGCACAAAATCTTGGTATTTTTGGCCTAAAATTTGATAATGCTATCCAATTAGAAAAAGAACTAACTAAATTAGAAATACTTTGAAAAATATCAATCTTTACTTTCAACACACTCTTCTATACGTGGTGTTATTATCTGCTACTTTGGTGTATGCACAAAAATCTATTGCTATAAAAGGAAAAATTGTAGCGTCAGAATCTATGGAAACACTTCCATATGCAACTGTTTCATTTGTTGATGCTGCGAATGGAGATAAGGTTGTTAATGGTGGTTTGACAGACGAAGTTGGAAATTTTTCAATTAAGGTTAAGTCAGGTAAATACAAAATAATTATTGACTATATAGGGTTTGAATCGAGTGTCATTGCTTCCAAAATATATTCAGAATCTGCAAACATTGGAAACATTCAAATGGAATCTAAATCTACCGAGCTAGAGGGTGTCGATGTGGTCAGTCAAATGGCTGAGATGGAGATTAGGTTGGACAAAAGAATTTACAATGTATCACAAAGTTTGGTTACCAAAGGAGGTACAGTCTCTGATGTGTTGGAAAATGTACCCTCTGTTTCTGTAGACATTGATGGAAATATAGAGTTGAGAGGCAATACGAACGTTCGAATTTTGATAGATGGAAAACCCTCTGGATTGGCGAGCGTAGGAGGTGTTGAGGCTTTGTCTAAACTCCCTGCAGAAACCATACAAAAAGTAGAAGTGATTACTTCACCATCTGCACGTTATCAGGCAGAAGGATCAACCGGAATCATCAACATTGTAACCACCAAACAATTTCTAAAAGGGCTCAATGGTGTCTTTTCTACTTCGGCGGGTAGAAATGATAGTTATGGCGGAACTGCCAACATCAATTACAAAAAAGGGAAATTCAATTTTTTCACCAATTCGGGCTACCGAGACAACACCAATTTAGGAGGTGCTTATCAAAAAAACACCTATGTATCCAATTCTTTAATAGATCAATTTATTGAAGAAAGATCTTTTGATCGTCGTCGAGAGGGATTTAATATAAACTTTGGAACAGATATAAATTTGGGTAAAAAAACATCCTTTTCTCTCATATATACCAACACACACAGAGATGGAATTGATGTAACGGTTAATTCTCAAACTCAATTTTTGAGTGACAACACTCAGATTAAGTCAACTCGAAATGAAGATGAGGTAGATTTGGACATGAACGATCAGGTATCATTTAATTTTGAACATAAATTTAACGATGCGGGTCACTTATTGACTGTCAACCTTCAAAAAGAATGGAACGAAGAGCTAGAAACGGCCTCCTTACAGTCCTTTGATGACACAGGCAATGCTTCTGAACCCTTTGAAAAGAACATCACAGATGATCAACAAAATCGTGAATTGGCGCAAATAGATTATGTCTATCCAATTGACGAAAACACACAGTTTGAGGCAGGATACAGAGGAAACATCAACAATCAAGTTATTGACTTTGAAGTTCTCATAGAAGATGCCTCAAAAAACTTGATACGCAACACAGATTTATCGAACACATTGAATTACAGTGAAGAGGTACACGCATTCTACTCACAATTCGGAAAAAAGTACGGTGACTTTTCTATACTGGCAGGACTAAGACTAGAGGACACTCGTGTGGGTGTTTATCAATTGAGCGGAGATTATGAAAATGGCGAGAAGAACTACAGAGACTTGTTTCCTACACTTAATTTGGGTTTAGTGATAAATCCTACAACGAGTGTTACACTAGGCTACAACCGAAGGATAACACGCCCAAATAGTTGGTTTCTAAACCCTTTTCAATCTCGCTCCAGTCGAACCAGCTTTTTTCAAGGAAATCCGGAAGTGAACCCTAGTTACTCAAACGGAGTGGATATTGGCTATATAAAACAATTCAAAAAATTTACCCTTAACAGCTCACTTTACTACAGACATTCAACAGAATCTATCAGTAGGGTTGCTGTAACTAGCGGAGAGACTGTTTTGGTTAATGGGATAGAAACTGATGTGATAAAAAGATTTCCCGTGAATCTGGGCACTACAAACGAGTATGGTGTTGAATTCAACTCCTCGATTAGAGCCATCAGGGGAATGCGGACCAACCTCAGTGTCAACTTCTTTAAAAGAGAAGAAAATGGTACATATGAAGGGGTGCGTTATGACACTGAAAGTGTCAGTTGGACGGGGAGCTTGAGTAACAGCTATACATTTCCTTACAAAATCAGATCACAAATTTCTATGCGATATAGAGGTCCAAACAAATCTTCTTTTGGCACCAGCAAAGGCTTTCTATACTCTAATCTAGCCTTAAGCAAAGATGTTTTAAATGAAAAAGCGACCCTTAATCTACGCTTTAACGATTTGTTTAATACGATCAAATACAGATACACAACAGAAACTGATTTTGTAACAATCGACGGAGATTACCAGAGAAGAAAACCTACATTTACGCTAACATTTACGTATAGATTCAGACAGGAAGAAGCGCGTCAGAGTCGTAGAAGGACTGGGGGGTATGATTCAGGAAGTGATGGTGGAGGTTTTGAATTTTAACCCTCCGAATTCTTTTTTGCTTCTTTTCTTTCTTTTAGCCATTCGAGCAGGTTTCCAGTCAGCCAATAAGGCACTACAAATCCGATAAGGAATATCATCAGCCAAAAGCCAATGGTTAAGATGGTCAAGAAAGCAAGAAATCCTAGATATTGATCAAATTCAAACATATGATTGTTTTGATGATGCAAATGTATTCAGAAAGTATCAGTCTTACAACCTTGACAGCATAAATCAGCTTCTGTTTTTATCGTAACTTTGCAGAAAGTTATTAACACATGTCATTCCGAACAGAAAAAGACACCATGGGATCTGTAAAAGTCCCTGCCAACAAATACTGGGGTGCTCAAACAGAGCGTTCAAGAAACAATTTTAAAATTGGTCCTGTCGCTTCGATGCCATTAGAAATCATCTATGGATTTGCTTTTCTTAAAAAAGCAGCGGCTTACACCAATGAATCGCTAGGTGCTTTGGATGTGGAGAAAAGAGATTTAATTGCTCAGGTTTGTGACGAGATCCTTGAAGGTAAATTAGATGATCAGTTTCCTTTGGTTATATGGCAAACGGGATCGGGCACACAGAGCAACATGAACGTAAACGAAGTTATTGCCAACCGAGCACATGTGTTGCAAGGCAACAAGCTTGGAGAAGGTGATCGAGCCCTGCATCCGAATGACGATGTAAACAAATCTCAGTCCTCTAACGACACCTTTCCAACAGGGATGCACATTGCTATTTACAAATTGATTGTTGAAAACACCCTGCCAGCAATCAAGCAGCTCAGAGATACTTTCGAAGTCAAATCAAAAGCGTTCGATGAAGTAATCAAAATAGGTCGTACGCACATGATGGATGCTACTCCACTAAGTCTGGGTCAAGAGTTTTCAGGCTATGTTGCGCAATTAAACTACGGAATTAAATCTTTAGAAAACACCCTACCCCACTTATCAGAGTTGGCTTTGGGCGGAACTGCAGTAGGAACTGGCATCAACACACCAAAAGGCTATGCTGAACTTGTAGCGCAATACATAGCAGATTTTACAGGACATCCTTTTAAATCAGCTTCTAATAAATTTGAGGCTCTTGCCGCTCATGACGCCTTGGTAGAAACTCATGGGGCATTGCGTCAACTGGCGGTTTCACTCAATAAAATTGCACACGATATTCGTGTGATGGCAAGTGGGCCACGATCTGGTTTAGGCGAGTTGATCATTCCTGCTAACGAACCGGGAAGTTCTATCATGCCTGGTAAGGTAAATCCCACCCAGTGTGAGGCATTGACCATGGTCTGTGCACAAGTGATTGGAAATGATGTGGCAGTTGCATTTGGAGGTGCACAGGGTCATTTTGAGCTTAATGTTTTTAAACCCCTTATGGGTGCCAATGTGTTAGAATCTGCCCGTTTATTAGCAGATGCGGCGGTGAGTTTTGACCTACATTGTGCAAAAGGCATCGAGCCTAATACAAAAGTTATAGACCAGCTGTTAAATGATTCTTTGATGTTGGTAACTGCACTAAATAATAAAATCGGGTATTACAAGGCGGCTGAAATTGCGAACAAAGCCCACAAAGAAGGTACTACTCTTAGAGAGGCTGCAGTCTCTACAGGCTACCTAACGGAAAAAGAGTTTGATGCTTGGGTACGTCCTGAAGATATGATAGGACGTTAGACGCGCCCTTTTAGGGCATTAAAAGCCCAGCCGATCGCGATAAACCCTGTTCCAACCAAGCTGAACCCTATAGCGTATTCAGGGTATTTGAGGACACCTAACAATACAAGAGCAATTCCTATAATCGTTAGTATCAAAGAAGCCCAAGCGAATATGCTATTTTTATTTAACCCCATTTTTCATTTTGTTTTGTGCAAATATCGACTTTTTAAAAGGATTGAAAAATCTACTTGTGTAATAGATTCAGTGTTTGGAGGCGCATTAACTTATCATTTGATCTGACAAACTCAGGCAAACAATAAATGTGTTTGGGTTTTTGATAAGGTTCAAACAAGTTCGAGTCTTTGATGGATTCAACACATCCCTTAGGTACATCTCCTTCAAACACCACCGCCAAAGACTCTCCCAAAGCATCATCAGGCATTCCAAAAACGAGTACAGGACGATTAAAAAGCAAAGTGAGTTTATCTTCAATTTGTTCTGGGTGAAGCTTGATACCACCTGAATTGATCACATAATCAGATCTGCCCAACCACACAAAGCCTGTGGGGGATATCAAATCAACCCTGTCATTGGATTGGATAGGATTCTTAGACAGGTATGGCGCATGAATTACCAAACAACCCTCATCAATGGCAAAAGAAACATTTGGGAGTGCTGTAAAATGTGTGTGACCTAAACTTAAATTTTTTAATGCAACATGGCTAAAGGTTTCTGTCATACCATAAGTTTCATAAACTTGGGTTGAACTGCCCTTAAGTTCATTTGCCAATGAAAAAGAGACAGGGGCGCCACCAACAAGAAGCTTATTGATTTTATGAAAGTTTGTCAAGGAATGTTGAAGTTGGTAAGGTGTGATTGCCGAAAAATCATAAAAATCAACCTCATTAAATGGTGTAGAAGTTGGATAGACGACATCTATCCGTAACCCTGCCAACATTGCGCGTATGAGCATCATTTTTCCACCAATATACATGAGGGGCAAACAAAGTAAAGAAGTCTGTTTGGGTTTTAAATCACAAAAAGCAATTGTAGATTGTGCAGAAGCCACCAATTTAGACTTCTGAGCTACAATTTTTTTCGGACGCCCAGTAGAACCAGAAGTTTTTAAAACAATTGTCTCGGAATCCGAAAACCAATCTAGTAAAAAAGAACCCAATTCTTTTTGCAAAGGATCCGATGTCTGACGCAATTCATCTGCATGAATGAGTAGGTTATTTAAATCATAAGCAACGCCATTTAGGCGAAATTCAGGATGTAGACTAGGATTCTCGGACATCTTGATTGTTGGTTTCGACGACTCCCGTTAATTTAGAACGCCAAGAAGACCATTTATATTTTTTAGCAAACACATATCCAACAATCAGATACATAACAGGAGGAGCAATTAGGTAAAAAATCAGTTCAGGTTCTGCAATATTTTTAAAAATGGAATGCGTTTGAAAAGCAGTCCAATCAGAAGTTACCAAAAGAGCTACTATCAAATTGTTGGCCGCATGAAACCCAATGGCTAGTTCCAATCCTTCATCCATGAGAGTAAGAATAGCTAAAAAGAAACCTGTAGTTATGTAAACCAAAATCAAAGCCGATCCCATTTTGGCAACCTCAGGGTTTGAGCCATGTAATAAACCAAACAATAAAGAAGTGATTATCAGCGGTACCCAACGGTTGCGAGACCACAGACCAAAGCCCTGCGTTAAATAACCCCTAAAAAAGAATTCCTCAGCGGTCGTCTGCAAAGGGACCATTAACACCGCAATGATCAACAATATCAAAAAATCATTTGCATTATAATTCCAAACGTATTTTTCAGGGCTGAAATAATAATCAATTGCAAGGCTAAGAATCGCTAAAATGGCTACCAAGAAAAATGAAAAAAAGACCCGTTGCCAATCAAAACGGGGACGGGTGGTTAAAAAGTTTACGAGTTTTTGATGATGAATCTTTTTGACCACTAATAAAATGGCGAAAAAGGCAACAGCAAAAGGCAACAGAAGATAAAAAAGAGATGTGTTTGGCTCCAAAACACTTAACATTTCACTTTCATCTAATGTAGACAATCCTTCAAGCCCTACTTCACTTATGACAGCTATGACAAATGGAAATTGCGCTATTACAATAGCAACAACCACTAAAATAGCTCCTAAAACAAATCGCCAAGCATCTGTTTTTCCCAAAAAAACTTTTTCTATATACATTTATTAAATATTAAAATTCCAATCCAATTTTGGGTTGTAACCCAAAAAACTGCCTTCAAGATACAAAGGACTATCTATATTGTTTGTAAAAAGCTGACCTGTACCTAATCCTTGAGGTAAGGATGTGTTTTTTTGGGCACACCATTGGGCAATCGCATTGAGGCCCACATTGCTTTCAAGTGCACTAGTAACCCACCAATCTATACCAAACTCTTCTGCCAAAGAAACCCAGCGGTCTGCGCCTCTCCAACCTCCAATAAGACTTGGTTTAAGAACCAAGTACTGGGGTCGTATATTTTCCAATAAACTCTTCTTTTGTTGATCAGTTGTCCGACCTATCAGTTCTTCGTCTAAAGCAATCGGAATAGGAGAAGATTTACACAAGGCTTCCATGTCTTTCCATTGATCGACAGCGATGGGTTGCTCTATTGAGTGGATATCATATTTAGATAAGCGAGTTAACTTGTACATGGCATCCTCAGTGGAAAAAGCTCCATTAGCATCCACGCGAATTTGAAGATTGGAAGCATCGAACCGTTCGCGTAAATCTGAAATCAGCGAACATTCCAAGTCAAAATCCAAAGCACCTATTTTGAGTTTTATACATTCAAACCCCATAGATAATTTTTCATCTATTTGTTGGCGCATAAAATCTGGATCACCCATCCACACCAAGCCGTTGATATGTATTTGATTTGTAGAATTGGTGAAAGAATTATCAAAAAGAATAAAAGGGTCATTTGAGCTTAGCCCACGAAAAGCCATTTCTAATGAAAATTGAACTGCTGGCATTTTTGAAAATTTACTGTAGAGCACCTCGAAACCCAAATGAATTTCACGTCCGATTTGAATCAATGCGTTCTCAACTTGATCAGGGGTTTCTGGACTTAAACCTTTTATGATGCTACATTCCCCAACACCCAACTTTCCTTGGTCTTCAAGAATGATAAACCAACTGTCTTTGTGGGACAAAGTTCCTCTTGAAGTACCTCCTGGAGTTTTAAAATAAAGTCGATGTTTTCGGAATTGATATTTCATTGCGAACGCATTATAAATTGATTAAAACACCAAACAGACAAGCATATAAGAAAGTTAAGATTGCAATCTTTTTCAATTCGGAGTCCAAATCCTTTTCTGAATGTCGATTGAGTATACGTTTTAAATGACTAAAAAGGGGTATTCCTAAAAACAATACGATTAAATAACAATAAGGACTGGAGCTTAAATATGCATATATCAATGTAAGTATGATAGGGGTCAATATCAAAAAAACATGGTAAGCGTTAGATTTACGAACTCCCAAACGAACCGCGAGTGTATTCTTGCCAAAGTTTGTGTCGTTTGATACGTCACGCATATTGTTTAGGTGAAGAACACCGACAGAAAACATACCAATGGCTGTGGCTGGTAAAAACAATAAAAAGTCTATGGTTTTGACAAATAAATAATTGCTTCCAATCACACTAACTAAACCAAAAAAAACAAAGACAAAAACATCTCCAAACCCTTTGTAGCCATATGCTTTTGAACCCACTGTATAAAAAACAGCTGATGCGATAGCCAAGGCTCCTATTACAATAAAAAAGAGGGTAGATTGAACGTTTGAACCAAATGCCACAAACACCAGCAGCAGCGTTAGAAGCATTGAAACCAATGAGTTGATCCAAATTACAATCCTCAGTATGTGTGGTTTTATTTGACCAGACTGTATCCCTCGCTGCGGACCAACACGGTCATTGTTGTCAGTGCCTTTGACTCCGTCGCCATAGTCGTTAGCTAAGTTTGACAAGACTTGAAAGCTAATTGTAGTAAAGATGGCTAGTAAAAAAATCGTTAGATCAAAAGCGGAGATAGCATAAGCTGCGCTAGAGCCAACAACAATTCCCGAAAGCGAAAGAGGGAGGGTTCTCAACCGAGCCACCCGAATCCATATTGCTATTGAAGAAAATATGCTCAAATTCAAGTGATTTTAGGGAAACTTAGGGTATTTTTTGAAATCAGGAGCGCGCTTTTCCAAAAATGCATGTTTACCTTCTTGAGCTTCCTCAGTGAGATAATAAAGAAGTGTCGCATCACCAGCCAATTGCATCAATCCATGTTGACCATCGAGTTCTGCATTCATACTCCTTTTGATCATACGTAGAGCCAATGGACTTCGCTGTTGCATGATCGCACACCATTCAAGAACGGTAGATTCGAGTTGATCTAACGGCACAACCTTATTGACTAAGCCCATCTCCAAAGCCTCATCAGCCGAGTATTGCTGACACAAAAACCAGATCTCTCTAGCTTTTTTCTGACCTACATGGCGAGCTAAATATGAAGAGCCAAAACCGCCATCAAAACTCCCAACCTTAGGACCTGTCTGACCAAAAATAGCATTCTCACTAGCTATGGTAAGGTCACATACAACATGAAGCACATGTCCTCCTCCAATTGCATAGCCATTGACCATAGCAATGACAGGCTTGGGCAGTTCTCGAATTTTTTTATGTAAGTCTAACACGTTTAATCGTGGAACGCCATCATCTCCAACATAACCGCCAATTCCTTTTACGTTCTGATCGCCACCACTACAAAAAGCCTTGTCACCAGCCCCCGTAAAGACTACTATGTCGATGTCTTCACGTTCTCTACAGATATCAATAGCCTCCAACATTTGTGTGTTGGTTTCGGGGCGAAATGCGTTATAAACTTTTGGTCGGTTAATGGTGATTTTAGCTACCCCATTATAAAATTCAAATAAAATATCGGAATAATTTGCGAGAGATTCCCATTGTGGTTTCATGTTCAATTTTTTAC